>JAKASP010000001.1:0-282370 GCA_021818995.1 Microcaldota archaeon | reverse complement strand
TTTTTCTTGCTATGCGGAGAGCCTCTAGTGCCCTGACGTCCTTGAATTTAGCGAAAGCGTCAATCGCGAGAGATATTGCGGTTGTTCGTTCGTCATAGTTGCGTTTTGATGAGATAAATTGCACAACCGGAGGTGAAGAGAAAAAGGCGCACTTCTCAGAATACTCGTCCAGAAATTCTTGTTTAAGGTGCTTATACTCCAGCGGGTCAAAATCAGCAGGAACCGTCACAGGCGATGCTGCTTCTGACTTAAGTCTTTCGCTCTTTCTTGCACCGAATTCTGCGTGCAGTGCTAAGTTGCTCCCTATTATTGCGGCTGTGTAGCCTCTGTATTTACTTATGGCCTTAACTGTTCTGGAAACTATTTCTTTGTCAGGAAGTGATTGTGCTGTGGTCAATATCCAGTAGCCAACATCTCTCCTTGTAGATCCTCTGTATCCTAGCACAGTAGCGTATGTCTCTGGTGCGCCAAGCGCCTCGGCTTCAGGCGGACTGAGGTTTAGGGGTTTTTCATCTTTTCCGACAAAGCTGGACCAGAATTTTTCTTCGACAAACCGCCTCTCTTCAAGTAGCGATAGTTTTGCCGTTGCTTCCTTTTCTTTCAATTCCTCAAGCTCTTGCAGCAACTGTCGTCTCCCGGTTGTGCCGTTTTCTGGACGTTCCCCCATGCGTTTCAACCCTAGTGGTTTCGGTCCTTTAATAAGCATTTCTCCGATTTTGTTCTCCCGACAATATTCCTTATTATATTAGCGGAGTGAATTACTATTCTGCAATAATTTCGCTGTGGAGTACATGGAGGAAGAGAAGGAAAATCAGCAGGTTACGATAGGAAATGCCAAAGTGAACGTTGTTCATCCTTCCATATTCAACGTCGTTAAGCAGAGGCAACGGATAAAGGAAAAACTTTCCGGGATAAAGCACAAGATAGGGGTCTACAGCGCAAAGGGGGGAGTGGGGAAGACAACCGTGGCTGTGAACCTCGCGTTCACGCTCAAGGAGATGGGCTACAAAGTCGGCCTTCTCGATGCTGACATAGACTGCCCGAACCTGCACCTCTTCCTCAACATAAAGCAGGCGGGCGAGCCCGAGTATCCGCTCAAGCCGATAGAGAAAGATGGCGTAAAGGTAATCTCAACGGCTATGTTCGTTGACGAGGCCAAGAGGCCGATAATCTGGAGGGGGCCTATGGTTGCGAAGATGCTCGCAGAATTCCTAGAGATGACAGAGTGGGGCAGCCTCGACTACCTCGTTCTCGACTGCTCTCCCGGAACCTCGGACTCAAACCTCTCCATAATGCAGCTTCTTGAGCTCGACGGTTACGTTCTGGTGACCACGCCGCAGCACATAGCAGCGATCAACGCCGTGCGCTCAGGCATGATGGCCAGGCGCCTCGGCGCGCCAATCATCGGGGTTGTGGAGAACATGTCTGATGGGAGCGGGAACGGAGCGAAGGAAGTTGCTAACGCTCTGAAGTGCGAGTTCCTTGGAACGGTGAAAAGCAGCCAGAACTTCAACAAGCTGAGCGACTCTGGCAGGGTGCCTGTATTGGAGGACAGCGCAATCAAAGAAGAGTTTATAAGTATAACAAAAAAATTGGTTAATGGGGGCGGCTGATGGACGAGAAATTCGCTGAGCTTTTCAAGGAATCGAAGATCTTCGCGGACCGCGAGGTGCTTTCGCCGCACTACCTCCCGCAGCACCTTCTTTTCAGGGACAAGCAGCTTGACGACATAATAAAGGCGCTTACGCCATCGCTGAAAGGCGAGCGCGGCCGAAACCTCTTCATCTACGGAAAGGCCGGCACCGGCAAGACCTCGTGCGTCAGACACGTCATCGAGGAAGTGAGGAGGCTGCCTGTGGTCAAAGCGAGGCTCTCGTACATTAACTGCAGGATCTACAACTCAAGGTACAGGGTATTGAGCAAGATAGTGAGCGACCACCTTCCTTTCCTCGCGAAGCGCGGCTACGGCCTTGTGGAGATCTACGAGAAGATAATCAATTGGATAGAGGAGGACGGCAAGGTGCTGCTCGTCGTGCTCGACGAGATAGACATGGTGAAGGACCTTGACGATCTCGTGTACACGCTTACAAGGGCGAACAGCGACATCAGGTCCGGGGGCATAACCATAGTGGGAGTATCGAACAGGATCGACTTCAAGGACCTCCTCGATTCGAGGACGCTCTCCACGCTGTACGAGAGAGAGCTCGCATTTCCGCCTTACAACTCAAACGAACTTGCTGCGATAATAAAGGAGAGGGCCGAGAAGGGCTTCAAGCAGGGGGTAATCGGCCAGGAGGTGCTAAACCTCGTTGCCGCGATATCAGCTAAGGAGAGTGGTGACGCGCGTCTTGCGCTGAAGGTCCTTTCGCGTGCGGGAGAGATAGCAGAGGAGCAAGGAAGGGCTAAGATAGGGGACGACGAGGTGAATGAGGCTCAGAAGGACGCGGAGGAGCAGGTAGCGTACGACGTCATATCCACGCTTCCGGAACACCAGAAGCTCGTGCTCTACTCGATCGCGCTACTCTCGCTGCAGGGCAGCAGGTACAAGAAGCTGACAGACGGGAACGACATGTACATCTTCAGCGGAGAGGTATACAACAAGTACAGCAGGATAAGCAACACGCTGAGCCGCGAGCCGAAGAGCAGCAGGTGGTACAGGAAGTACATCACTGATCTGGAGATGCAGGGGCTTATCGACACATACGAGTCGGGAAAGGGGATCAGGGGGCACACCAAACTCATCAAGCTCGCCTACCCTGCCGATAAGATAAAGGAGACGATAGAGAAGAGCCTGTTTGCTGAAAGCGAGGCAAAGGGTGAACCGCCAAAAGCCACGGCCTGATCGCATGCGATTCTTCGATCTTGCAAATTTCACCGATGACGCACTTGGGGCTTTTGGAAAGAGGCTCGGCTACGAAAAGATATTTTCTGCTGGAAAGGACGTCGAGATCATCGATGCGGTGCGCGGCGACTCGCAGAAGAGGAAGATAGTGATGAGCGACAGCGCAGAGGCTGTGGCGAAGGGGCTGAAGCAGGGTAGCGTCATAGGCATCATGCCAAGAAGTGCGTCAGTCAGCAGGAAGACGCTTGACGCGATAAAGAACAGCGAGAAGCTGCTCTTCCTGAATGTCAGCCAAATAACGTGCGCTGAGGGGAACTCCCGCTTACAGCGCCTTGCTAGGGCGAGAGGCACGGCAAGGAGCGCGATGATGGCGAAAGTGCCGATCGTGGTGGTGAGCATGGCCGAGGATAAGGAGGGGATGATGTCGAGCCTGCAGATGCTAGAAGTGGCGGGTTTCCTTGGACTGGACCACGCGAGGGCCAAGGAGGCGCTTAACGCGCTTGGGGGTTTGCTATGATATTCAGGAGGAAGATGCGCTACCTGATGGTCGAGGCGAGCGAGTCTGTAGCTATGAACGACCCGAAAAGGATCGACATGCTGAAGCGCGAGCTCCTCTCGTTTTTGGGAGAGCTTCCGTACTTCAAGGCGAACCCGCAGGTCGCCGCGCAGCTAAACGACAAGGTCTTCATCATCAGCGCGAACCGCGGCTACGAGAGAAACATCGCGCTTGGCCTCGCGTTTGCAAAAAAACTGGACGGGAGGAAAGTGGGTTTCTATACGATAAGAACTTCGGGAACGATAAGAAGCCTGAAGGATTCTTTCAGGAAGATCTACTAGCTCTGCTGGCTCTTTTTGAATATGAATGCGAGGTGCACGGAAGGATGGGATGTTTTGGAGTGGGCATCTCAAAATGAGCCGCGCACCTCAGCAATGTAATGCGGGCCCCCAACGCTTCTATGTTGCTTTGAGAAATATAAATACTTTTGGGAGAAATAGTACAAGCATTTTGCAATATTACTGGATTATATATTGATATTTATATAATTTTGAGATTTATTAACGGGCTTGGCGCCGTTTCTCTGGAATATGGAAAATAGTGGAATTTTTGCTCCCTCGGCAAGAAACATTTAATATAATGAATAGACAAATGCTAGCTTACGGTGAACAAATGAAGATAGCCGAACTGAAAGCAGGTGCTACTAACGTAGAACTTGAAGGAACTATCACGGAGAAGAGTGACCCTAGAGAGGTCATTACAAAGTATGGAAAGAGGCTGAACGTGGCCGACGCTGTGATAAGCGACGACACAGGAAGCATAGCCATATCACTCTGGGAAGGAAACATCGATCTCGTAAGCGTTGGGGACAAGGTAAAGATAACCAACGGATACGTGAGCGAGTTCAAGGGCAACCCACAGCTTTCGACAGGAAAGTACGGAAAGATAGAAGTCGTAGGAAAGGGCGAATAAGAGTACCCTGATTCTCTGCTTTTAATCACTGCGAGCCGAGCCTATGTGAAATGTTTTTTAATGGGTAGCGAGCAGCATATTCGGGTTGGATGGCAACGGCGACGCGCACACGTGCTGTGGTTTCTGAGCACGCACACAACAAGTTCAGCTGCGGCACTGCCGAGCTCCTTGACACCGAATGGAAACGGAAGGAGTGGGGAGGGGTCGAGGCGTACTTCCTGGGGCTGGGGATAGTCGGCATGGCCAGGGACCTTGCAAACTATCAGGGCGAGGATGTTGTAGAGCTGAGATACAGGAAGAGATTTAGACTGTTCAGCGTTGAAGAGAAGGCAGTCATCGGTAAGAAGATGGGCACCGTAAGCGGATACGAGATAAGCCTTTATGAAACGGAAAAAGGAAGCGAGCACCTGATGATAACGCACGAGGACATGTACTCGAGAAAACGGGAGATACTCTCGGTCATCATCGAGCCAAGGATCGAAGGCCCCCGCGTCTTCTTCGAGCACGCCGGAGAGCAAGAGTGTGCACTCGCTGTGACGCTTGCGTGCGAGTACTACAGGTTGGGAATAAGCGAAAAGGGCACAAATGACGGGGTGGGCAACGACATCACCGACTACACTATGAAGGGGTGGATCGGGAAGTTCACAGAGCGGCAGTTCGACAAGCAGGCGCTCGACGGCTGCAGGGACGCCTTCCAGAGAATGAAAGGCAGCGTCATCAAGGAAAAGATAAGCATGATGAAGGGCGACCTCGGGAAGGCAAGATAGTCAGAAATCGAGCTTGATGCTGTCTCCCTGCCTTGGGACGTGGGCCTTGAATCCTTCGACCTTTAGGCTTTCGGCGAACGTTTCGGCCGTATGCTGCTCACCGTGCACGCAGATCACGGTCTCGGGGTTGCTCTTCTTCACGTACTCATAGAGGTCAGATTTACCCGCATGGGCGGAGAAGTCGTAGAAGACCCACGGCGTCTTTATCGTCTCCTTCCTGCCATCTATCAGCAGGGGCTTGCCGTCCATGAGCTTCCTGCCGTTTGTACCTTCGACCTGGTATCCGGTAAGAAATATTTTCGAGTTCGGGCCGAGCTTGGTTATGTAGTTGAGCACCGGGCCGCCATTGAGCATGCCAGCAGTGGTGAGTATTATGCTGGGCCCGCTGACCGCGCTGCCCCTGTGCTGCTCCCCGCCTATCCAGCTTATCTTCTTTATAGCATCGTGGAGAAGTTCGCTGTTTCTTATGAATTCGGGGTAGCGCATTGCTATCTGCGTCGCCTTCCTGGCCATGCCGTCTATGAAGACGTAATCCGTGAGCTTGTACTTGTGCAGTATCGCAAGTATCTCCTGCGCCCTGCCCACGGCGAATGTAGGTACGAGAGCCGTGCCTCCGGAGTCCAGCGTATGCGTTACGTCCTCGATGAATTTTTTGATCAGCTCCTCCCTTTCTGGATGCTCCCTGTTTGCATATGTAGTTTCCGTGATCAGCACATCGGCCTTCACTATGTCGGCGCTGCCCTGGATCATCTGTGGCTCAAGCTTGAAGTCGCCGGTGTACACCAGCCTCTTCCCGCTCTTCCTGCTCTCTATCTTGGTTACGGCGCTGCCGCTTATGTGCCCCGCGTCGTAGAACGTCAGCGTGTACTCGCCGAGATCTATCTCCTCGCCGAACTCATGCGATGAGAACCTCTCGAGGAACGTGCGGAGGTTGTGCTTGTTGAACTTCGGTGGTTGGTGGTTCTTCTTGCCCACTTTCATCGAGTCCTCTACAAGAAGGTTGCTTAGTTCCTTCGTTGGCTCGGTTCCGTAGGTGATGGGTACGTTGTCCTTGTATAGGAACGGGAAGTTGCCGCTGTGGTCTATGTGCGCGTGGCTCAGAACGCATGCGTCGACCCTTCCGGCAGGCATCGGGTACTCTGTCTTGTGGTTGAGCTTGATGCCGTAGTCCATGATAATGTGCTTGCTTCCCTTGAACAGAATGGCAGACCTTCCTACCTCGCTCGCCCCGCCCAGAAACTGCAGCTCCAAAGAAATCACAAAACTATGAAAGACTATTAATTGTTAACTTATAAAGGGTATATGGTAGCATGGCTTCTGATCCTGAAAGCATAAATTTCCTCGACCTGGCGTGCCTTTTCAAGATCGGTGACGATACAACCCTGGAGCGATTCGGGAGCACAATAAACGCAAGCGTCTTCGATGCCGCGAACATAACTGGCTCGCTGAAGCAGAAGGGGCTCATTGATTTCACAGCCTACTATCCTGGACCAAACAGCATGGTCGTCACGGATGCCGGCAAGAAGCTGAAGGCCGACGCGGATTCCAAGAGTTCCGAAGCCCTCGACAGCCTCGATGAGGAGATACTGAAGCACATGTCGGGCGGAAAGAGGTTCCCGACAGAGCTGCAGAGCACGCTCAACATACGCCCGAAGGACCTGGCGTTCCACATATACAAGCTGTTCAAACAGAGCTACCTGAGCTACGAGCTGAAGAACGGCAACGTAGAACTCATGCTTACCGAGCAGGGTTTCCTGAAGGCGAAGCCTGCCCAGACGATACAGGTCCCGAAGATGCCGCAGCCTCCAATGCCCGTCCAGGCAGCGCCAGAAGAAATGCCGCAGCAGGAAGGTTCACAAGCGGGAACCGAGCAGATGACCCAGCCGATAAAGCTGCACGGCAAACCTCGCAGCAAGCTGCCAATTGCGATTGCGGTTGTGATAGTGGCCGTAGCTGCAGTATACTACCTTTACACGTACATGCCTGGAGTGCTTCCTGCAATTTAGTGAGCCTATGTCTCTGCTCGATTACATGCAGGCCAAGAAGCTGCTTGACAAGTACAAGATAAGGAGCGTTGAGAGCAAGTATGTGGGCAGCGCGGACGACGCATGGCGTTTTTCTGCGGGAAAGAAGATAGTGCTCAAGCTCCTATCGGAGAAGGCGCTGCACAAGACCAAGGCCGGCCTGGTGAAGCTTGGGCTTGCAGAGGAGAAGGAGGTTAGATCTGCGTACGACGACCTCACAAAGAAGGGGACGAAGCTGAAACCGTACAAAATACTTGCGCAGAAGATGGCCGAAGATGGAGTTGAGATAATAATAGGAGGCAATACAGACAAGCAGTTCGGGAAGGTGCTGCTTGTGGGCCTTGGGGGCATCTATGTCGAGACCTTCAAGGACGTGCAACTACGCCTCTGCCCAATAACAAAAGCCGATGCCGAGGAGATGCTATCGGAGCTCGAGTCCAAGGATGTGATCACTTACGGTGGCAGGGCAGAGCAGGAGGTTGTATCGCTGCTTCTCAAGGTGTCGAAACTGCTAACTGACGAAAAGAAGATAGAGCAGCTTGACCTTAACCCTGTGATTGTTCACCCCGACTCCTATGAAGCGGTGGATATCAGGGTTCTGACGTGATGCGATGAACAAAAGAGCAGATTTGACGCCGATGATGAAGCCGAGAAGCGTGGCTATAATCGGCGCTTCGCGCGATCCGCACAAGGTAGGCAACGTCATACTTCAGAATTACATAAGTGCAGGTTTCCCCGGAAAGCTCTATCCAGTAAACCTGAACTCTGATGAAGTTCTGGGGCTCAAGGCATACAAGAGTGTGCTGGATATAGACGACAGCGTTGATCTTGCAGTGATTGCCATCCCAGCACCGGCTGTGCCTGGTGCGCTGGAGCAGTGTGGCAAGGCAAAGGTAAAGTCGGCTGTTGTTGTGAGCGGCGGTTTCGCTGAGATAGGCGAGACGGGGCTGCAGGACAAGATTGCAGGCATAGCGAAGAAGTACAGCATCGCGCTGGTTGGTCCAAACTGCCTTGGGGTGATGGACATGCGTTCTAAGGTTGACACGCTGTTCCTGCCCACAAAGAAGCTCAGCAAACCAAAGGTCGGCTTCGTGAGTTTCGTGTCGCAGAGCGGCGCTGTGGGGAGCACGGTGCTCGACGTGATTGCGGGCGAGGGAATCGGGCTTTCTAAGTTCATATCGTACGGAAACGCGGCGTACATAGACGAGACGGACATACTCGAATACCTGATGGGCGATCCCGAAACGAAGGTCATCGTGCTCTACATAGAGGGCATAAAGAGGGGAAGGGAGTTCGTTGAGCTTGCGAGAAAACTGGGCAGGTCAAAGCCTGTCATCGTTCTGAAAGCCGGAAGAACGAGCGCTGGGATGGCGGCTGCGCAGTCGCACACGGCCTCGCTTGCAGGCAACTACGCTGTCCAGGAAGCGATTTTCAAGCAGTTCGGCTTCATTGTGGCGAACGACCTCAGCGAGCTTCTATACTACGCGAAGATATTTGCATCAGAGATGAGACCGAAGGGAAATAGGGTTGGGGTGATAACAAACGGCGGAGGCGCGGGCGTGATCGCAGCGGACGAGATAGGATCATCTAAGTATTTGCAGATGGCCGACTATTCTGCGGCCACGAAGAAATCTCTCAGGAAGATAATGCCGGCGCTCGTGAACATCAAGAACCCACTCGACCTGGCAGGGGATGCGGATTCGCGGAGGTACATGGATGCCATGAACGCGCTGGGTTCCGACCCCGAAGTCGACATGCTGCTTGTGATCATATTGTATCAGACGCCAGGAGCGGATCCCGGGGTCACACGAGAAGTCGTGCAGAAGAAGATAACGCTCAGCAAGCCGCTGCTTGTTGTCAGTGTTGGCACCGAGTACACGCAGAGACAAGCGAAACTGCTCGAGGAGGGCGGTGTGCCGGTGTACGATTCCCCGATATCGGCTGTCAGCTCGCTCGAAGCGTTGTTCAAGTACACGGAGTTCAAGAAAAGAATCGCTACAGGCTAGGGAAGAGTTCCTCAAGGGCTTTCTTTATTACCTTCTCCTTGCTTGCGTCCTCGCTTAGCAACTCGAAGAGCTCTGAAGGGCCTATGCTCAGGCCATACTTGCTCTGTTTCAGCTTCTCCACGAATATTCCGAGCCCGTAGTCCTTGACAGACATGTTTTCGAGTGAGCCTTTGCGCAGCGAGTCTACATCGGTGCTGGATTCTATTGTCTCCATGCCAGGCTTCGCTATCTCGACAATCGCACGGTCGTGGTACTCCTTTATGATTCCCTGGAAGTCGACGTCTATTCCCCTTGTACCCTTTTTCATCGTGCCGCTCAGTTCTACTCTTACCACAGGCATGTCTGCTCCGGATTGGACCGCCGCTGTTATCGCCTTCCTTGTGTCGCTTGCAAGTTGTTCCGCGTCCTTTCCTGTCATGTCGACCTTCACCACAACAAACCTCCTTGATTTTATCTTGTGGAAGGTGTATGCGCCTGTGGCAGTATCAAAGACGAAAAATCCTTTCTCCTCTTGCTCTGCGTCCTTCAGTTGCGTGAGCACCGTACTGCCTGGTATGAGGAAATGTTTTCCGTGCACCTTCTTCTCGACCTTGTTGTGAATGTGGCCGTCAACATATAGGTCGAATCCTTTTGGAAGCTGGTCGAAACGTACGAAATCCTCGCTGAACGGCAGGAGCTCGTACGTGGACTGGTGAAACATGAAGATGTTAAAGTGATTAGCTTTCGGCTTCGGATCCAGCTTCTTTATAGTTTCAAGAAACCGTTCCTCGGAAACTCCGCCGATCCCATACACCATGACCTTCTCGCCATCCTTCTCAATCACCGCGTACCCGTCGCTTACGTCTATCAGCAGACCGGCGAGGCCGAGAAGGTTCACAGGATTCTCCACTCCCTGGGCGCGTCTCTCGTGCGTTCCGGGAATCGCGACTATTGGCACGCTTGTGTAGGCCCTGCTTGCGGCCTGAACCTCTGTCACCTTCGCCTTCCATCCTTTCTTTGAAAGATTCCTGAAGAGGTTGATTGCCTCTGCCAGCACGTCGGGTTTGGGAACGCGCATGTCGAACACGTCGCCTGGTATTATGATTGCGTCTGCTGCCTTCGAAGCCTCGTCCAGCGCCACCTCGGCTTGCTTGTAGGCGTCTTCCCTGAACCTCTCGTAGCCCAGATGGAAATCTGAGGCGATCGCTATCTTCACCAGAACCCCAATGACATTTGGCATGTTAGGTATTTAATTTGCAACGTGCGCGCCTTTGGGTTGGGTCCGCCGCTCTACTCGACATTTTCCATCATTCACCAAGAAAACAAACGCAGAGAATTGGAATGGAAACGAGAAAGTGTAGATAGGTAAAGATTTAGTTAGGGAATTCCCGAATCGTTCAGCAACCCTTTTAATATTGCTCAACAAAATTAGAAAATGGTGGGTAGATGGGAAGTGAAGAACACATAGTAGCTGGCGCAGCGATAGAGAGGACTGTTGGGAGCGCGCTTGCCAAGATTGGCAGGTCGCTGGCTAACAAGGGCAGGGTAAGTGGCTATGCTGTTGAACGCACGGACGATGGAGCGATAGCAGCATTGTATGCAATAACGAATTCCGCTCTTGGGATAGAGGTGCGTGTGTTTCCTGAATCGAAGGATCTTTTGGGTGGCCTGCTTACGGTAGCAACCTTGATAGAGAACGATAAGGTTTCGATGCAGGACATGCAGATGGCCCAAGGCGCTTATGTCGGGCCGATAGGCGCAAAGGGCATAGATTACAAATCGCACCTCTCGGTACTCGAACGGCTTCTTGAACGGGCGATAGCGAAGAATTCGGGAAAGAACGAATCGAACGAGAGAAATGCAAAAATGCGGTTTATAACGGCAACCAAAGCCTAGAACAATTCTGGCAGATCACTTGCCCTGCTGCAACTTCTCCTTTATCCTTTTGACAGTCTCCATGCCCGCGACCTCTGCAGACTCGCGCTTTATGCCGTAGGCTCCTGCTGCGCAGGCATGGCCGCCTCCGGAACCTCCTATAAGCCTGCCTATGTCCTGCATGATGACACCAAGGTGCATCGAAAGTTTCTTGTCGAGCGGGGGCCTCAGCCTCGCAGAAATCGAGGCTTCTGTGTTGCTCGTGACCCAAAACACCGACGCATCCGCCTCGAGCTTGAGCGCGGTGTCGGCTGCGACGTTTGCATGCTCTGACGCCCTGCCGTATATAATTATGTACTTGCCGACTACTTCTGTCTTCGCTGCGGTAATGTCCTTTATCACTTGATATCTGTTCGCGAGGGGTATGTTCTCGTGGAAGTACTCTGAAAAGAAGGAGAAGTCCTTCTTCGCCACGTCGAGCAGCTCTGCTACCTGCCTGAACGTCTGCGGCGACGAGTTCTGCATCTCTGCCGAGTCTGCTATTATGCCATTGAGCAGCAGGAAGGCTGTATTCATGTCTATCCCGGCTGCGAGCTTTTTCATCGCCTCGTAGACTATGCTTGCCGTGGAGTTGTAGCTCTCGTCGTTGAAGGCCAATGCCTCTATGGCTATGTCTTCGTGGAGGGCATGGTGGTCAATGAAGAGTATCTTTGCAAGCGAAGGCACGAGGCGGTCCCCCAGCCTGCCGAGGGCAAATAGGTTGTTCGCGTCGAGCACTATTACCAGATCTACCACCTCTGGCAGGTCGGGCGTGATTTTGTCTGAGTAGTTGAGATATGCAAGCATGCGCCTGGCGTTGTTGGTTATGAAATCGGGGGTTACAATGCTAGCCTTTGGGAAATACTTTGAAAGAGCGACCGCCGAGCCCACCGCATCGCGGTCACCTATGGTATGGAACGTCAGGACCACACGCTTGTCCTTGTATGCCTTGAGTTGGTTGCAAAGTTCGTCAAACGCGATTGCGTGCATCACGCTCCCTGGCTTTGCTTGTACATCTGCGTTATCTTCTCTCCGAGCTGCTTCTCCTTCGCCTTGAGGTCGTTGAGTTGCTTGCCAAGCGAGGTTATCCTAACTTCTGCCAGCTCTGACTTGTCTTTTATGTCAGCGAGCGCCTTCTCCTTGCTTGTTTCGACTATAACGCCACCCACAGTGATGTAAACCTTGCCACTTGAGCCTGTGACCTCGTCCTTCGCTCTTGACAGCTCGGCCTTCTGAACCTGCAGCTGGTCAAGCTGGAGTGATGCTGCGCGCAGCTGCTCCTGCACCATCTGGTAATCGCGCACCGTCTTCTCGGCTTCATTTCCTGGTTGGTTTGTCTGTTGTGCCATGTTATCAAGCGCTCTTCGGGCTCTGCAGTTCCTCCACGTGCACGTCCTTCGTGTCCGTGCCCTCGAAGAGGTTCTTGAGCAGGTTTTCAATACCGAACTTCATGAGCTTTGCCTGGTACTTCGAAAGGAAAACCTTCCTTCCTGCCTCATCCTTCAGTATAACCGCACCCCCGTCATCCACGGTTACGAAGAGTGTCTGTTTGCTGTCGTAAACCTTGTAGTATCTGGGCAAGTGCTCACCTCGCAGAAAGCGACAGGCATTGCATATAAACCTATGTTGCATAAAAATATAAGCGTTCATCTAACAAGATTTTGGTTTGACACAATGGCAGAGCTAAGCGAGTCAGAGCTGATAGACAAGGAGGTCACGCTCAGGAATATGCGGCTCACAAAGGAGGTTCTGGAGACGCGAAGGTCGATAGTGAGGTGGCTGGCACTCTCCTTGGGAGTAATCAACCCTGGCGAGTCGCGGCTCAGCTCGGTCGCGGTGCTTGACGCGCTCATAAACTTCCAGTTCATCAGGAAGAACGACCCGACTGTTGCCGAGCTTGCCGATTACATAACCAAAAACTGGGAGCCGATGAATGAGAAGACGCTCAGGTACCACCTTCTGCGAATGAAGAAAACGGGCCTTGTAGAGAACTCGCAAGGGAAGTTCTACCTCAAGCCTCCCCCGATGGGCGACAGGTACGACGCTCTCACATGGGCCGCTGGGCTCTACGAGACCGATTACAAGGAGATTGCGAACAAGATAAGCGAGGCTATACGCGAGCTTAGGAGCAAGAGCACTATGGATGTGGTCCAATGAAAAAAGAGATTTACATATGGACCGCGGTCATAGTTGTGATACTGGCTGTGGCTCTGTACTTCAGATACTTCTACCAGCCGCTCCTCAGCGTGGCGCTTAGCATCGGCGGCGGTTCGACGGCGCACCTGTATCCGTACCAGAAGGCCACGTTTGACATCAACGTATTCAACAACGGGAGCAGCGCGATAGCGAACCTGAGCCTAGGCGTGATAGTCAACGGCAACCTCTCAACCCTGTACAAGGTCACGCTGCCTGCTGGCAAGCAGACCACAATCACCTACAACTACTCCCCGACCAAAGCAGGGAATTACAGCATAAGCGTTGTAGCAGACCCTGGGAAACTCTACAACCTCGCGGACAGATCGAAGACGCAGGTAAACGCTTCGATAAGCGTAATCGCTGCAGAGAACGCCACACCTTCCGAGCTGCTCCCGAAGCAGAACATGACAAGCTCCAGGCAGGCATTCCTGACGAACGGAGCGTACCTGCTCGGCACATATCTCTTCGACCAGTTCAACGTGAGCAGTTTCAGGCTGACCGGAAACGGCCAGATCGACGTCTTCCTTAAGCCGGTCCTGAACCTCACCTCCTATTACATAAGGAACATATCCGTGGCTGAGGCCAACTATTCGGGCAACGCGAGCGTATACTCGATATGGATAAAGGGGTACCTGTCGCCGAACATATTCAGCGCAGCCACGATCGGCTCGAGCCTCAGCACCACTAACGTGAGCACGAAAGAGGGCACGGCCACTTTCATAAAGATGCTCAATGACACCACTTTCTGCAGTTGGTATTCTGGAGGCTGGCTCAAGATACTTGCAGAGCAGAACACTTCGGCGTGCTACTCGTTGATCAACGCCAGCTCCGAAAACTCGAGCGCTGTGCAAATACAGGGGCTGCAGGGTAAATTCGGCTCCGAAGCGAAGATTGAGAACGCAACGCTTCTAGGAAATTACAGCTTCTCAGGAACGGGCGGTGATTATCTAGCGGGGCTCTCGCTGATCACTAACTCGTCGTTCATCTACGACACCATATCAAACCTCAGTGGTGCAAGGAACAGCACGTGTTATGGGGTTGTTAGCTCGCTGAACGGCACCTCCTTCTGCAGCACATACCTGTTCCCGAAGTCTGGGCAGATCGGCGGGATATCGCTGATAAGGACCACGGCGTATAGGGGTGCATGGAACCTGACCGCCTACTCGCTTGTCAACACGTCGATAGTGCTGGCGCAGGTAGAGAGCGCGGCCGAGATACTCGGGAAGTTCAACGTAAGCGGCACGTCGCTTGTCTTCACCTCAGGATTGGTGAACTCCTGCATGTTCAACGAGTCGTTCGTGTGCAGCGACATGCGATATGCAAACGGCGTTGCGTCATTCAGGATAACTAACAACATGAGCAGCGAGGCAAGGCTCAACAGCATCAAGTGCTACTCCACAGCGAGCGCGATCAGTTTCCCGCTCAATGTGACGCTCGCATCCGGTGCCGGAACTAACATCTCCTCTTCTTGCTACAACATCGCAACCAAACTCAACGGAACAACGCTCAACCTGCACCTGGGCCTCACGCTCAACTATACGGTTATGAACTCCACCAGGTTGCTCACGGGAAGCGCGTTCATACCACTTGGCTAAGACATGTCTGCGGATCCGTATGAGATTTTCTTGAAGAAATTCGGCAGCTTCACCGATGTGCAGAAAGCGGCCTTCGAGCACATCGAAAAGGGCGAAAACTGCGTGATTACGGCCCCTACGGGAAGCGGCAAGACCGAAGCCGCGATACTTCCTATTTTCAAGAGGCTTGTTGGGGGCAGGGATGAGAAAGGAATACAACTCGTGTACATCACGCCGCTGAGGGCTCTCAACAGGGACCTCATGAAAAGGCTGGAGGTGCTCGCGAAGGAGCTCGACATAAGCATCTCAGTAAGGCACGGAGACACGCCTACAAAGGAAAGGCAACTCCAGGCAGCTTCTCCGCCTCGTGTCCTGATAACAACTCCGGAGACGCTGCAGAACCTCTTCCTCTCGCAGAGATTGAGGAGTGCGCTTACAAATGTGAAGGCCGTGGTCGTCGATGAGCTACACGAACTGTACGCCAACAAGAGAGGCGCGCAACTTGGCGTGGCGCTTGAGCGTCTAGAAGAGCTTTCGAACAACTACCAGAGGATAGGGATCAGCGCAACTCTTGGCAATTCAGATGAGGCTAAGAGGTTTCTGTGCGGAGGCAGGCAGTGCCGGCTGGTAGACGCCAAGGGTGAGAAGCAGATAGTTGTCACAATAGAGATGCCGCAGCACCCCGAAAAGGAGTATGCGGAATTCATGCAGAAGTTCAACCTCGACGTGCAGACACTTGCAAGGATAGAAAGGATAACGGCGCTGATCAAGGAATCGGAATCGACGCTCATCTTCGCTAACACAAGGCAGGTGGTCGAGTCGCTGGGTAGCAAGCTTCTCTATTTCGACAGACTCGATCCGTTCGGCGGCATCGGCGTGCACCACAGTTCCCTGGACAAGGAGGAGAGAATCAAGGTGGAGAACGCGTTCAAGGAGGGCGGGGTCAAGAGCATTATAGCGACGAGCTCGCTGGAGCTGGGAATAGACATAGGCTCCGTGAACCTGGTTGTGCAGTACGGTTCTCCTAGACAGGTTGTCAGGCTCGTGCAGAGAGTGGGCAGGGGCGGCCACAGAGAGAAGGAGGTCTCCTATGGGAAAATAGTAGTGGCGAACAGCATAGAGGTGATTGAGTCACTGTCTATAATACGGCAGATGCGTGATGGGCGCATCGAGAAGTACAGGATTGAGGAAGGCGCGCTGGATGTGCTTGCAAACCAGATCTGCGCTATCGTGTTGGAGTACAAGAAGATAGAAACTGCAAAAATCCTGGGGATCGTGCGGCGCTCCGCGTCCTATGCCAGACTTGGCAAGGAAGAGTTCGACAAGATGCTCACTTTCCTTGACGGAGAGAAACTGATAAGGGTAAAGGAGAGTAACGCAAGCGTTGGTTACAGGTCACGCGGCTACTTCTTCTCCAACATAAGCGTGATACCTGACACGCTCCGGTTCTTCGTAAAGAGCACCGTAGGCAACAAGATAATATCAACGGTCGACGAGCGGTTTGCAACCACCTACCTTGAGGAAGGAGCAACTTTCATAACCAAAGGCCTTCCGTGGAAAGTGGTAAGCATAGAGAAGGACGTGGTATTCGTGGAGCAGAGCGATGAGTTCGAGGCCGCAATACCGGACTGGGAGGGAGAGGACATTCCTGTTTCGGAGGCAACGGCCCGCGGGGTTTATGCGCTGATCAAGGAAGGGCTGCAGACAAACGGCGACGTCATAGGCAAACCCACCGCGGATCTCACTTCAAAGTTCATAGAGGAGCAGAGGAAGAGATTCGTCCCATCTGCAGAACTCCTTGCGATAGAAGAGCTTGACGGATATGCGGTTGCGCATATGGCTCTGGGAAAACTTGCGAACGAGTTCCTGGCAAAAATCGTAAGCTATGTGGCGTCACAGAATTCTGGCGGGAGGATCTCGGTTAAGACGACGCCGTACGCACTTATAGCAGATTTTGGAGGCGCAAAGAGGAGGCCGAGCATGAAGCGCATATTCGAGACGATCAGGAACTACAATCTTGAGGAGATAGTAAGCGGAGACAGTTTCATAGCAAGCACTGACCTCTTCAGGTACAAGTTCGTCCAGGTCTGCAAGCTGTTCGGCATAGTGGAGAAGAAGGCCACGGTTACCAAGAGCGGCACAGACAGGCTGATCAGCTTCTACAAGGATTCTCCGATAGCCGATGAGACCATCAGGGACCTGAAGAAGAACTACTTCGATATGGAAAGCGCGCTTGCGTTCATAAACGGCTTGAAGAAGGGCAATATACAGATAAAGGTGTTCGAAGGCGTGGCGTCTCCGCTCGCCGAGGAGATAATGCGCGCCTCGTACAAGTACAGGGAGCTTCTGCTTCCGGTACTTCCGAGCGAGATGTCCATCAACGAGTTGCAGCGCAAGATAAACGAGAAGAAGATGGAACTGCTCTGTACGTACTGTGGTCTCGAGTTCTCAAGAAAGATTGCTGTGGAGAAGGACGAGGAGGTCTCCTGCCCGCGCTGCAAGAGCCCGATGGTGGGCATTCTTGGTGAGGAGAAGGGCAAGGCGGTCAAGAAGAAAATATCCGGAAAGGGCCTCAACCATCTTGAGGAGAAAGCGTACAGGGAGGTTATGCACGAAGCGAGTCTTGTAGAAGCGTACGGCAGCAGGGCGCTGGCCGCAATGGCGGTATACGGCATCGGCGCCGCGACCGCTGCAAGAACGCTCAAGCTTCTTAGAAAGAGCCACAAGCAGTTTATAATAGACCTGATAGAGGCGCAGAAGAACTTTGTGAGAACGAAGAAGTACTGGAAATGAACCGCGTTAGGCCATGAGCTTCGCGTCTATAACCTTGGCCCCGGGCTCGACTTTCATAAGCCTGACCCCGCTGGCCGCCCTCCCTGTAACCCTTATGGATGCTATGGGGATCATTATGCTTACGCCTTTTGAGTTGATCAGCAGCAGCTTTGTCTCCTTGTTTAGGAAAAGCGATTTTGCCACAGGCCCGGTTTTCTCATTCACCTTGAGGTTGAGCACGCCGCCGCCGCCCCTTCCCTGCATCCTGTACTCCCCTATCTCGGTCACCTTCCCGTAGCCCTTCTCTGAGACGGTAAGTATGCTGCCTTCGTCTCCCGCAGCTATGAGGTTCTTTGCCGTGTCGCCTTCGTGCAGCCTTATTCCGCGCACTCCGGATGCAGACCTGCCCATGGATCTCACGTCGGTCTCGTCGAAACGTATGGATTTGCCATTCCTCGTGGCCGCGACCAGGTACTTTCTGTCTTTGAGCACGATAACGTCGGCTATCTCGTCTCCATCGTTCAGCGATATCGCCCTTACGCCTGTGGTTCTTGGCCTTGAGAACAGTTTTGCGTCGGTCTTCTTGACAAGACCCTTGCTCGTGAGGAAGACTATGCTCGATGCCTCGAAGTCGTTTATCTTGAACATTGTCACTATCTTCTCTTCGTGCAGGTTAAGCAGGTTGACTATGGATCTGCCCTCTGAGTACCTGCTACCTTCTGGTATGTTGTAGGCCTTGAGCCAGTAGACGCGGCCGAGGTTGGAGACAAACAGTATGTAGTCCTTGTTCTTCGGCGTTATCATGTGCTTCACGAAGTCGCCCTCTTTCAGGTTCATGGCTATTATGCCCTTGCCTCCGCGCTCCTGCTCCTTGTAGCTCCCTATAGCTATCCTCTTCACATAGCCGGAGTTAGTCAGTATGACGCTGACCTCGTCGTTGCTTATCAGGTCCTCGTCCTGGATCTCGAGCTCCTGCTCCATGTGCATTATCTCTGTCCTTCTTGGCCTTGCGTACTTCTTCTTGATCTCCTTGGTCTCGTCCTTGATTATCTCGTCGATCTTTGCGGGGTCTGCGAGCACGTCTGTATAGTACTTGACCCTCTTTTCCAGCTCATCGGCTTCCTTGTTTAACGATTCGTTCTCGAGCTGCGTTAGCCTACTCAATCTCATTTCCAGTATCGCATTTGCCTGCTTCTCCGATAGGCTGAACCCCGAGACGAGCCTTGACCTGGCCTCTCCCACTTCCTTGCTCTCCTTTATCGCCTTGACCACGTTGTCTATCTGCGAGATTGCGATCTGCAGCCCGGCGACTATGTGCAGCCTGTCCTTCGCCATGCTGAGTTCGTATGCGCTCCGCTTCGTGACTATCTCGCGCCTGTATGCGAGGAATGTGCTGAGCAGCTGTGTTATGCTGAAGCTTTTGAGCACCTTGCCCGTAACTGCGAGGTTTATCAACGGGAAAGTGGTCTCAAGCTGGGTGTGCTTGTAGAGCTGGTTGAGGACCTGTTCCGCGTTGGCGTCTTTCGAGAGGTCTATGACTATGCTTATCCCGTTCCTGTCGCTCTCGTCACGTATGTCCCTGATCCCTAGTATCTTCTTCTCCCTAACGAGCGACGCTATACCCCCCACAAGGCCCGACTTGTTCACGTTGTAAGGTATCTCCCTTACCACCAGCCTACCCTTCTTCTCGTCGGTCTCCACCTTGCCCCTCACGGTTAGCTGCCCCCTTCCGTACTTGTAGCCGTTGGTTGCGTTCTGACTCATTATCGCTATGCCGCCGGTGGGGAAATCTGGGCCTTTTATTACACCGAGCAGCTCCTCGACTGTCGCGTCCTTGTGTTCGAGCGCGAAAAGAACAGCGTCGCATATCTCTGCCAGGTTGTGCGGAGGTATGCTTGTTGCAACCCCGACTGCAATGCCTGCGGCCCCGTTTATCAGCAGGTTCGGCAGCTTGGTTGGAAGTATCTCTGGCTCCTTCTCGGTGTTGTCGAAGTTTGGAAGGAAGGCCACTGTGTTCTTGTCAAGGTCTGCAAGGACCTCGTCGGCAATCTTGGACAGCCTCACTTCTGTGTATCGCATCGCTGCCGGGGGGTCTCCGTCTATAGAACCGAAGTTGCCCTGGCCCTCTACCAATGTGTGGTTCATAGAGAAGGGCTGCGCCATCCTCGCGAGCGCATCGTAGATAGGTATGTCGCCGTGCGGATGGAACTTTCCTATGACCTCTCCGACTACCCTGGCGCTCTTCTTCGTGGGTTCGCTGTGGACGTTGTTGATGTTGTACATGGCGTAGAGTATGCGCCTCTGCACCGGCTTGAGGCCGTCCCTTGCGTCAGGAATGGCCCTTCCTATGATCACGCTCATCGCGTAGTCCAGGTAGCTCGACTGCAGCTCGTCCTCAAGCATTACGTTCGTTATTTTAGGCAAGCGATCACTACACGTCCAAAAACTTCACGTCGCCGGAATGCTCCTCGAGGAACTTCCTCCTCTGGTGCACGTCCACCCCCATTAGTATGGAGAAGAGTGTGTTGGCGCGCTCCGCGTCGGAGATGCTGACACGTTTAAGTATGCGGTTTGCGGGGCTCATCGTTGTCTCCCATAGCTGCTCGGCGTTCATCTCTCCTAGGCCCTTGTATCTCTGCACCTCCATCTTGACCCCGAGCTCGTTCCTTATTGCTTCCAGCTCCTCGTCGCTGTAGCAGTAGCGTATCGCCTTGCCTGCAGACGCCTTGTAGAGCGGCGGCTGGGCTATGTAGATGTAGCCCTGCTCTATCAGCTTCTTCATGTACCTGTAGAAGAAGGTAAGAAGCAGGGTTCTGATGTGCCCTCCGTCGACGTCCGCGTCGCTCATTATGACTATCTTCCTGTATCTTGCCTTCTCTGAGTTGAACGTCTCCTTTATCCCGGTGCCGAGCGCGGTCACCAGCGTATTCAGTTCCGCGCTCTCGAATATTCGCTCGTCGCTCGCTTTCTCGACGTTGAGTATCTTGCCCCTTAGCGGCAGTATCGCCTGCGTCTGCTTGTCCCTGCCCTCCTTGCTGGAGCCGCCGGCGCTCCTCCCCTCGACTATGAAGATCTCGCTCTTCTCTGGATCGCTCTCTATGCAGTCGGCGAGCTTGCCCGGAAGCACTGCGGTCTCGAAGACGCTCTTCTTCCTCGCCAGCTCCCTCGCACGCTTCGCGCTCTCCCTAGCGTTCATCGCGTTCACGGCCTTCTCGGTCATGCTCTTCGCGTCAGCGGGGTGCTCCTCCATGTACCTGGAGAGCATCGAATAGGTGGTTGCCTCCACGAGTCCCTTCACTGTGGAGTTCCCGAGCTTCTCTTTGGTCTGACCCTCAAACTCGGGGTTTGGCATTAGCACGCTGAGTATTGCGGAAAGTCCCTCGCGCGTATCCTCGCCGGTGACCCTGACTCCGTTCTTGCTGTTCTTCGCCAGGTAGTTGAGTATCGCCCTTGAAAGGCCCGCGTGGAAGCCTATCACGTGGGTTCCGCCCTCGGCGGTCCTTATGTTGTTTACAAACGATTCAAGACGCTCGTCGTACGAGCTGACGTATTGTGCCGCAAACTCCACCACGATTCCATTCTCCAGCCTTTTTTCATGGACAATGTTGGTAAGCGCCTGCTGGTCTTTGTTTATGTACCTGAGGAAGTCCTCTATGCCCCGCTCTGAGAAGAAGGTCTCTTCCTCGTGGGCATTGAACCTGTCGTCCGCTAGGTTTATCCTGAGCTTAGGGTTCAGGAAGCTGAGGTACCTGAGCCTGTCCTTAAGCTGCGCGGAGTCAAATCTTGGCGAGGGAAATACCTCGGGGTCTGGCTTGAACCTTACGGTTGTGCCGTTTGATTCGGATTCTCCTGTGGTCTCGAGTGCGGTCTTCGGAACTCCGCGCGAAAATAGCTGTCTGTAGCTCTTCCCGTCCTTGTTCACAGACACTTCAGTGAACTCCGAGAGTGCGTTGACAACAGTGAGACCGACGCCGTGCAGCCCTCCTGATATCTTGTAGGTGTCGTTCGTGAACTTTGCGCCCTTGTGCAGGGTGGTCATTATTATCTCAATCGCGCTCTTGTTGTACTTAGGCATTATGTCGACAGGTATGCCCCTCCCGTCGTCCCTGACCTCGGCCACGTCGCCCGTGTCGTCCTGTGTCAGATGCACGTCTATGTTCTTCGCGTAGCCCGCTAGCGCCTCGTCGACCGCGTTGTCGAGCACCTCGAAGAGCAGGTGCAGGGCTCCAGCACTGCTGGTGCTGCCTATGTACATCGCTGGCCTTTTCCTTATCCCCTGCGGGCCTTCAAGCACAACAATCTTCGATGCGTTATACTCATCCGCTTCGTTTTGCATGAAATCGACTGGCACCCTCACAGGTTAATGGAGATTGAAGCAATATAAACCTTCTGGGGGTGTTTTGTCGTCGAAAAATTGTCCTCGTAAACTCCAGATTCCTATCCAAAAACGAACCTACTAAAAGGTATTATATTTTCGCATGTCAATCTGCTTGGGGAGTTTTTGAAAAGGGAAAAGATAATCATAATGGGAGCGGCGGGACGTGACTTCCACCAGTTCAACACGCTGTTCAGGGACAACCCAGCCTATGAGGTCGTGGCCTTCACTGCCACGCAGATACCATACATCTCTGACAGGATGTACCCGAAGGAGCTCAGCGGGAAGCTCTACCCCAAGGGAATAAAGATCTATGACGAATCTGAGCTTCCGCAGCTCATAAAGAGACTAAAGGCAGACACGTGCTCGCTCGCGTACAGCGACCTCCCGTACCAGACTGTAATGCAGAAGAGCAGTCTTGTCAACGCAAACGGGGCCAGCTTTGAGCTCTTTGACCCAGTAGCACAGATGCTGAAATCGAAACGCCCGGTGATAGCTATATGCGCCGTTAGGACCGGCTCTGGAAAGAGCCCGACGACCAGATACGTGTCAAAGCTGCTCAGGAAGCACGGCATCAAAACCGTTATAATAAGGCACCCCATGCCCTATGGCGACCTCAAGGAGCAGGCTGTCCAGAGGTTCGCAACTCTCAAGGACCTGGTCAAGTACAAGACAACGATAGAGGAAAGGGAGGACTACGAACCGCACATAAGGAACGGGTTTGTTGTGTATTCTGGGGTCGACTACGAGAAGATACTCAGAAAAGCCCAGGAAGAGGCGCAGCTGGTCATCTGGGACGGGGGAAACAACGATATGCCGTTCATAAAGCCCGACCTGATGATTACGGTGGCCGACCCGCTGCGTGCCGGAAACGAGATCTCATACTATCCAGGGGAGACGTGCGCAAGGATCGCAGACGTACTGGTGATAAACAAGGTCAACTCCGCAAGCAAGGAGGAGACCGCGAAAGTAAGGCGCAATCTTGAATCCATCAATCCGAAGGCGAAGATCGTTCTTGCGGACTCGCTGGTAAGCGTCGACAACCCCAGGTTGGTCAAGGGCAGCAGCGTGCTGCTCGTTGAGGATGGACCGACGATAACTCACGGAAACATGAGGTTTGGCGCTGCAACGGTGGCCGCGAAGCAGTTCGGTGCGGGCAGGGTCGTAGACGCCAAGGATTACGCTGTCGGGGCGATAAAGGAAACGTTTGCCAAGTACCCGGCACTGGATAGGGAGCTGCCTGCGATGGGCTACAGTGCAAAGCAGATACGTGACCTGGAGACGACGATAAACAGGGCAGATTGCGATATAGTGCTCTCCGCCACGCCCACCAACCTTAGAAACATCATAAACGCGAACAAGCCGCTGGTGCAGGTATCCTATGAGATAAGCCCGCATGGAAAGGAATTTGATTCTTTAATAGAGAAGTTTGTAAGGGCAAGGGTCAAGTAACCCCTATTTTGGGCTCGTAACTCAGATTGGTCAGAGTGGCTGGCTCTTAACCAGCAAGTCGTGGGTTCAAATCCCACCGAGCCCGCTCTCGCACTGTTTAAATATCAGGAGATGCATAATATAGTATTGGCGACTGCGGTACGGCGTATTAGCAAAATAACAAGGGTTCCTCTGCATTTTGCAAAATAGAGTACCCTTTAAATATAAGAAAACGCATATTGTTAGTTGTGTGTGTCTATGTCAATAAACGAAAAGGCTAGGGAGAACCTGTTGGGTGAAATAAGCGGCGGGAACGTCACAGAACGCGGAATTGCTTCTATTTACAACGATCCGGTGCTCGCAAGGGACAGGGTAAGCGCCCTTAAAAGCGAGGGGCTTGTTGTGAAGGACAGCGAGGGCAGGCTCGTGCTCACGAAGAAGGGTAGAAGCATGCTCGACAGCATAAGGAGACCTTGGTAGTTTCAAGTAGTGTATTTATTTGTGTGGTGTGTGATATATGACCAGGAAGGACGCTCGTGTGAAGATGTCAAAAGCCAAAAGGGCCAATCCTAGGGCAAGGAAGGCCACTCGCACAAAGGCAGTGAAGAGGCAGCCAATGAGCGACCGTGTTAAGAAGATGCGCCTTGAGGCAAGGCGGGAGCTCAGGTTCAAGGCACAAAAGAAAGCGCTTAAGGAGCAGGCAAAGCTTGCCGCGGAGGCCGCGGAGAACGAGAGGCTCAGGGTTGAGGGCCTGCTGGACAACACTGTATTCGCAGAATTCATATCCAAGAACGTCGGGAAGAAGGCCATAAGCGTCATAAAGCTGCTTAATTCGCCCCAGACCGACGAGAAGATAGCCGCGGATCTTGATGTGAAGATAAACGAGATCAGGCGCATACTCAACGTGCTCGACAGCTACGGGGTGGCAAGGTACGACACCAACAAGGACAGCAAGGGCTGGCTCACTTTCAAGTGGTACCTAGACGGGGAGAAGCTTACGGAACTGCATCAGAACGCGGTGACCGCGAAGCCCGAGAGCCTGTATAAGATGCCGGAGAACTGCAATGATTTCTTCTACTGCGGCAAGTGCTACGATGAGGCCAAGGTCATACTTCCGTTCGATGCTGCTTACGAAAGCCAGTTTAAGTGCGACGGGTGCGGGAAGTCGCTGAAACAGCTCAGCAAGGAGGAGGCGAGGGCACTCTTCGAGGAAGCTTCCGGCAGCGGCAAGGAGATAACTGCTGCTCCGGCATAAGGGCGGTTCTATGGTTTCAGGAAACATTATTTTGCCACATTACCGAAGGGAGGCTCTTGTCAAAATAGAGAATCAAAACGATGACCTAGTTGCTGCTGTGGACAGACACGTCAGGACCGTGTACGAGATCGACAAAGCCCGCACGCCCGAAAGGACGTTTGCTGCGCGATATTGGTATGGGATACAGGGAAATGTAATCAAAATCGCGGAAAAATTCAAGTATGATGGGGATCGCGAGTCCCTTGAGGCGCTTGTGAATGAGAGAACCAGGGCCTATGCCAAGGAACTTGAAAAGAGCGATGAAATAGACGAACGCGCGCGAAAGGCCGTTTCGCTCTTTTTGATGCTTCCGAAAGAGACCATCATGAGAGACTACTGAACGGTCCGGGTTTAGAAGCTTTTTATACGTTGGTTGGTTATCTTTTAGCAGAGCGAGGTAGGGTAGCCTGGAGTACCCGTCGGGCTCATAACCCGAAGACCGGAGGTCCAAATCCTCCCCTCGCTATATCTTCAAGTAGGGGGTTCAGTTCCACTAATCGTTTACTTTTATGTTATTATATGTATGATGATAATTGTAACCAACAGGTAAGTATTAATAAAAAGTTCCGAAACATAATACTGGAACTGAACGGTCATCGGTGTTCTTTTGTCTCTCAACATGTCCACAGAGTTTCTGTTTTCCGCACTCCAGCAGGAAAAAGCAACAGGCGAGCTGCAGCAGTTGCAGCACGACTTCTACGCGCAGGCCAACAGCTACCTTTTCGCCCTGTCGAAGCTGGTGCCGGCAGAGGAAACCGCGAAGCAGCTGGAGAACGCGAAGAAACTGATCACATCATTGAAGGACAGGAGAAAGCAGAAACTTCTCTTGTACATAGCTTATAACAAGCCGCTCCCCGCTGCTGTCCCGGAGGAAGAGGAAAGCCTATATAATGAAATATACCAAATACTCAACAAGAGCAACTCGCAGCAAAAGATGTCGAAGCTGAAGATAAACTCAGACATTCCAGAAGTGCTCACCTCGCAGGGAAGGAAGATCGGCCCGTTCAAGCAAGGAGAGATAATAGAGGTTTCGAACAGCAACGACGCGGAATTCATCATAAAGAACAAAATAGGGGAAATAGTAACACAGTGAGCTTATGAAGATCGAGAACCAGATAATGGCCTACTGCCCATACTGCAACAAGCACACGTTGCACAAGGTAACGAACTACAACAAGGGCGCCCAGAGGGGGCAGAGCGTGGGAACAAGGAGGCACGAGCGAGCCATACTCGGCTACGTCGGCAGCGTAGAGGCGAAGGTTCACAGTAAGAAGCTGGCGAAGAAGCAGAAGGTTATGCTCAAATGCACTGTCTGCGGCAAGTCGGTGGAGCGCGTCGTGGGCGGAAGATCTAAGAAGAAGATAGAGATCAAGAGATGATTTCTTGATAACGCAGAAGGAACTTCCAAGCATGGGGGAGATAATCCTCGTAAACATAACCAAGATAATGCCCTATGGGGCATACTGCGAGCTCGTGGAGTACAAGGCAGACGCCTATCTCCCAATAAGCGAGGTCGCAAGCGGTTGGATAAAGAACATACACGAGTTCATACGCGAGGGCCAGCGCGACGTCGCGAAGGTGGTATTCGTAGATCCCACAAAGAAGGCGCTCGACGTTTCTCTGAAGAAGGTCACGTCAAAGGAGAAGAAGGACAAGATCAACGACTACAATCTTGAGAAAAGGGCGGAGAAGTTCTTCATGCAGGCCCTCCAGGCGACTCACAAGGAGGCGAAGGCCGAAGAGGCGAAGAAGAAGGCAGCAGCCGTGGTCCAGACATACTCAGAACTTCTTGATATGGTCGTGGAAGGCAAGACGCCGCAGGGAATCTTCGATGCGGACGTGAAGAAGGCGTTCGAGGAGATAGTGGCGAAGAACGTCAAGCCGAAGGAGTACGAAGTAGGCTATTCCGTAGAACTCAGGGCTCTCGCAGGGAAGGGGAACATCGCAACAATAAAGAAGGCGTTCTCTGAGGTAGAGGCGTTGGGCGTAGGCGTGCTCTACGAAGGCGCGCCGCACTACAAGCTCACGGCCAAGGGCCCAAGCTATCCCTCGGTCGAAGGAAAGATAAAAGAGGCAGAGAAGACGCTCGAGAAGTACAAGGGCTCACTGAGCATCAGCGTGAAGAAGTAGAGTGAAATCATGGATAAAAGGAGTCGCGTAACAGTGTGGCGAAGTCGCCTGACCTACGCGACGCTCATACAGATACTTGTGGTATTCGAGTTGGTTCTGAGCGCGATGCTCCTTTCAGTATCGTATCTTACAGGCAACCTGTACTTCAAGGGAGTCGGGATCGGGCTGCTGATATCTTGGGTCACAAGCGCCCTGGCCTATTTTGTTGTAAAGCAAGCAAAAGCCGGTGCATCATGATGAAGGAGACCAAGATATACTACAAGAAGACCAAGCTCAACGACCCGATACTCTTTGTGGGCCTGCCCGGAATAGGAAGCATAGGCAGCCTCGTCGCCGAGCACCTGAGGAAGGAGCTAAAAGCGAAGAAGTTCGCGACCCTATACTCTCCCTACTTTCCATACCAGATCATAATGCTGAAAGCAGGCTCGTTCAGGCTAGTAAGCAACAGGTTTTATTTTGCCAAGGGCGCGAAAGGCAAGAGCGACATAGTCATACTGCTGGGAGACGCACAACCACTGACCCCAGAGGGACAGTATGAGGTCAACGAAAAGATAGTTGAGTTCTTCAAGCAGCTGGGAGGCAGGAGAATATTCACAATAGGCGGCTACAGCATGGGCGCCCAGTACGTGAAATCGCCAAGGGTGTTCGGCCTAGGAACAGATCAAGACACCGTGGGCCAGATCAAAAAATACGGGGTCGTCCCTACGGACTCTACAGGAATGTCGGTGCTCGGCTCTGCAGGCATGATCGTAGCGTTCTCCAAGAAGCACAGGATAAGCGCGGCGTGCATCATGGGCGAGACAGGCATGCTGGACGTAGACGCAAACTCTGCGAAAGCTGTGCTCCAGGTAATAGGGAAGGTCATAGGCAAGGAGATAAAGCTCGGGAGCATAGAGAAGCTGAGCGGCGAGACCGAGAAGATGCTCAAGGAGCTCGGCGAGCCGCAGCTTGCGCACTTCCCGATCGAGGCCGGCAGGCCAAAAGAGGACACCAGCTACATCAGGTAGCCCGCTCCCTGTTCTTAATACCTTTTCTGCGTATCATCAACGAGCGCCAGTAGTCTAGACTGGTAGGACTTTGCCTTCCCAAGGCAAAAACTCGGGTTCAAATCCCGGCTGGCGCAGGTGCTAACTTGGAAGTAAAACACGAACAAGGAAGATTCTATGCCAAGACAGAGCACGGCACCGCAGAGCTGCTCTACTCCGAGGTGGACAAATCAACAATCAGCATATACCACACATTCACCCCTGACGAAGACCGAGGCCACGGGATCGCGGAGCAACTTGCGGTAGCAGCCTTCGAATTCGCCAAGAAGAACGGTTTAAAGGTAAGGCCAGACTGTCCTTACATTCCCCATTTTCTGGACAAGCACAATGAATGGCGCAAATATGCCATCTAACGCCTAGGCGCTATCCTTGTCTGTATTGTTTCGAGCTTCTGTAGAAACTCAGGTCCCTCGCCCATCTTTATCAGCGTGCCGTCAGCTTTTTTCGTCTCGAGACCTGCCTTTGTCAAAGCCTCCTCCAAGGTAGAGCCCCGGAGCAGCACGGCAACAGCCGCCTGGTCTTTGTTCGACAGCCTGACCGAATTCAACGCGAAGTCCTCGAACGCTTCGAACGCAATAGGCGTTATCACCTTCACCATGTCCGCCATCGCCACCGCGTACTGCCTTATCTCCCACTGCGCGTGCGCGTCAAGCCTAAGGCCTAGGAAATGGAACATGTTGTGCAGGTCTATCTTCCAGTACCATTTGGTGTAGAAGTTGACAGGCAGAACCGCACGGGCAAGCTCCCTCGCCACTCCCTCCTTCAACAGGTCCGTGTATACAGCGTAGCTCGCCTCGGAATGTTTGCGTATCGCCTCCCGCACGGCCTCCTTTTTCTCCGGGCTCCAACCCTTCTCCTCCCTGCCCTGCCTGTTCGATGTGGACTGCGCCTGCACCGCCTCAATCGGAGGAACGTAGTACTCATTCTCCTCCTCCGAATACCGCAGCGAGTTCTCATTCACGTTCGCGGTTCTGTGTCTGATCCACTGCCGCGCGACGAAGATCGGCATCTTGGCTACGAACTTCATCTCCACCATCTCGAACGGCGTCGTGTGCTGGTGCCGCAGCAAATATCTTATCAGTCCTCTGTCGTCTCGGAGAGTACGAGTTCCAGCCCCGTACGAGACTCTTGCAGCCTGAACGATAGCTCCATCGTCGCCCATATAGTCCACGAGCCCTACAAACCCGTGGTCCAGAACCTGCCTCCTTATTCCGATAAGCTTGTCGGCTTCCGGCACGCTTACACGCAGCATTTTTCCTTCTGCTTGGTCTACGCCTTTGCTTACAACAGACACACTAACCTCCTCTTATTTTTCTTAGAACGTCGCCTATTTATATTCGGAAATCACGGAAGTTTCCTTCCGTAAACCACCGTTTAGAGGGCCAGTAGTGCGAAGCAGACCAGCGTTCCGGCAACAGAGCAGATGAAATTAGATGTATACTTGTTCCCCACTCCTTTTTCCTCGTAGTAGCCAAAAACCGAGTCCACGAGCGACCCCGCGAACCCGCTCAACGTGAGTATTGCTATAAGCCCAATTGAGAGGCTTACGTAGAACGCGCTCAGGCCAATTATCAACGCACCCAACAGACTTGCTCCAAGCCCTAGTGCTGTTACGCCGCCTGACATGCCCTTCTTCACCCTCTTCAACGTCAGTAGCATAGTAGGTTCGCCATCAAGCACACCAACCTCGCTCGAAAACTTGTCTGCAGTTACGGCCGCAACGCTGGCTATGTAGAGCATCGTTATGAGTGTCGGTGAAACCGACGTGCCCGCGATGCCGTTTAGATAGTATCCGGCCGCTATACCCACCGGTACTATCCCATTTGAGAGCACATTCTTCCACCCCCTTGCGTGCTCGTAGAGCCCGATGCCCTCCTTTTTGCGCTTTCCAAGCCACGTCACAGCCGCGGAAACCGCCAGGAAAACGAGCATGACCGCGAGGAAGAAGACGCCCTGCCAGGCGCCTCCGAGCACAAGTATGAGAACCCCGAAAATCACAGCGAGCGCAACGCCTTTCTCGTCGAGGGTAAGCAGGTTCAGCATGTTTCATCCTTTTGAAAACTTCCACTAGTTCGGAAGCTTTTTAAACCTAAAGAACGAATACGTCATCAGGTTCTCGTACCAATCCTCTACTGTGGAGGAAAAGTATGAAACTGGTCGCCTTGCCAGCACATGAAAGTGTGCTGGCCTTTTTTTATTTGACGCATTGTTCGGGTCCACGCTTAGTTAAGCACCAAATCTTATAAAGCCTACCGAGGGCAAGATTTAATATCTTCAATTGAGTTAAATTAGGGGGCTTTTTTGGCTAAAGACAAAGGCGTTCACGAGCTCGAGGATCTTCCAGGAATAGGTCCAGCCGCAGCGACGAAGCTTAGGGGCGCAGGCATCGACAATATAGAAAAAGTGGCAGCGTCGTCGCCGTACGAACTGTCGGAAATGATAGGGATAAGCGCAGAGAACGCGAAGAAGGCGATAGAGGCAGCAAGGGAGGCCACGAACATAGAGGTGCAGACAGGCACCGCCGTGCTTGAGAAGAGGAAGGCGATCGGCAGGATCTCCACAGGCTCTAAGGGCCTAGACGAACTGCTCGGTGGAGGAGTGGAAACGAACGGCATAACGGAGATGTACGGCAGGTTCGCCAGCGGCAAGACCCAGCTCGGCTTCCAGCTTGCGGTTAACACGCAGCTTCCGGTAGACAAGGGAGGCCTCGGAGGTACTGTGCTCTTCATAGACACCGAGGGCACTTTCAGGCCTGAGAGGATCGAGGCTATAGCCAAGGGGCAGGACATGGATCCCAAGAAGGTGCTGGACAACATCTTCGTCACCAGGGTCACGAGCACGGACCAGCAGATACTCACTGCGGAGCGCGCAGACAAGCTGGTGAGGGAGAAGAACATCAAGCTGATAATAGTCGACTCGCTCATGTCCCTATTCAGGGCCGAGTTCATAGGAAGAGGCGCGCTGAACGAGAGGCAGCAGAAGCTCAACGCGCACATACACAAGCTCCAGAAGCTCTCAGACGACTACTTCCTTGCAGTGTACATAACCAACCAGGTGATGGACAATCCGGGAATGCTCTTCGGAGACCCGACAACGCCCGTCGGCGGCAACATAGTCGCTCACGCAGCCACCACAAGGCTCTACATAAGGAAGAGCAAGGAGGAGAAGAGGATAATTAGGCTCGTTGACTCGCCGAACATGCCGGAGGGCGAGACAGTAATCAAGATAACTCCGGAAGGAATCAAAGATTAGCATGCTTCTTCTAGTTGGTTTGGGTCTCGGAAACAGGGATCTTTCCGCCAGGGCCCTTGACGAAATCAAAAAAGCAGACAGGCTTTACATAGAAACGTACACTGCGTTCTTGCCCAACGAATATCTAGACTTCATCGAGGCGCAGGCCGGCAGGAAGCCGATGCAGTTGAAACGTAAAGACCTCGAAGACGACCTTAAGAGAACTGTGACTGTGGCAAAGGACGAGAACGTGGTGATCCTCGTGCCAGGCGACCCACTCATAGCGACCACGCACAGTATAATTCTGAACGAGGCAAAGTCGCAGGGCATAAAAACTGCAGTGATACATGCCCCTTCCGTGTTCTCGATAGCCATAGGCGAAAGCGGGCTTGATGTCTATAAGTTTGGACCCACGGTCACCGTGCCCTTCTGGTCTGAGAAGTACAAGCCCAAAGCGTTCGTTGATACTATAAGCAAGAACATGCAGAGCGGCCAGCACACCCTCGCACTCCTTGATATAGACCAGAAGAATAGCAGGCCCATGAAGATTGCGGAAGCAAAGGAGATACTTATCGGCGCTTTGTCAGACAGCAAGGACCCGACTCTAGAGACAGAAGTAATCGTGCTCGCCGATCTCGGAAGGGACGACAAGGAGATCAGAAGAACCAAGATAGTCAAGATGGACACACTTTCAAAAGAACTCGAGGGCAAGGTACTCTCGCTCATATTTCCTGGAAAGATGAGTTTCTCAGAGGAAGAGAGCTTAGAGCGCGCGATCGGGTCTACTTCCTGACCTTCCAGTACCTCAGCGTATAAACCAAGAATGCGGTGCTAACGCCCTCTGTGAACCACATGCTCGCAATCCTGTAAAAGATGACTATCGCCGCAGCAATTCCGAAAGTTATCCCCGCCGCCCCGAAGAACGCAACAAGGTATCCCAGCATTGCCGCGTCCGTTACACCCAGCGTGCCAGGGATGCCTGTCACCATTCCTATTAGCAGCGAAGAGGTGTAAATGAACAGGATGGTGGGTATGAAATCAGGTGCGAGATTTATTCCGAAGCTGAGCACCACGAAATACAGGGCAAGGCTGCTGAAGATCACCGAAGGAACGGTGAAGACCATCGCATAGAGGTAGGTTCCCGCATCGAGCGATCTGCTGCTCCTGAAATACACGTCCGCGGTCTTGAACACACCCTTGAGCCTTCGCCAGTTCCCCACTTTTCTCTTCACCCACTCATACGGCGCGCGCACATAGATGAAGAAAAACGGAATAAGCAGAAGTATGCTTATCACCACAGATACAAGCGTAAAACTCCTTACCAGGAAAGCAGTGACCAGCGCGACAGCTATGAATCCCAGGAAGTCGGTTAGTATGTCAGCCACAACCGCCGGGAACGTTTTGCCGAACCGCATCCCAGTTATCCTGTTGAGCGTGTAAGCGACAACTGCCCTGCCCCACCTGCCTGGCGTTATGTCCATGGAGAACATCGACTGGTAGACCGCGAAGTTCTGCTGCCAAGGAATGTGTATTCCAAGCTTCTTCACAAACATGTTCCATTTCGGAAAGCCCACGATCGTGCTCAGCAGCACGCACGCCAGAGCCAAAAGGTAGTAGAGTGGGTTTATCGAGGCAAGGGTCGCAAGGAATTTTCCCACGCCTTCGTTCAGCATTGCGAGCGCCGCGATGACTATGAACATGCCTATGCTAAGGGCTAGTATCGTAAGCACGGCGACCTTTGCACGCCTCATCCTTTCTCCGTACGCTGGATCCTTCAAAACGTCGCCATTACAGAAGGCGTGTTAGAAGTTTATATGTGCTTTGCTGCAGATATACCTGCGACGATATGCTCGAACTTTCACTTCGCGGCAAGAGCGAGATAGCCGCAGCAGACGCGTCCACAGAAGGCATACTCAACAGGGGCTATTACGGGATGAAAAACGGCGCCAAACTGGAACTATCTATAGAAGAGGCTCTCTACCTTATGGATATGCGCAGCGCAGCATGCAGGCGTGGAGATAAAGAGATCGGGTTCGAAGAGCTCGCCTCAAACTTTTCAAACTCCGACAAGTTCATGGCCAGATATTTCACGTACAAGGACTGGAGGGACCGAGGACTCACTGCAGTTTCAAGCAGGCAGGCGTATGCGAAGCCTCGGCAGCTTCAGGCGAAAGGGTATCCTGCGGCCTCCTTAGGGCTCAAGACGCAAAAACTCAGCGGGACGTTCTTCAAAACAGACCTTGTTTCGGTACTCGATGATGAAAAAGAGGGCAGGAGGCTGTACGAGAGGTTCTGGATAGGCCAGTATGGTTCATACAAGGCCGCAGACCGCGGCACGCTCAACAAACTTGACGTGTTCGAGACGCTTCTGCTCATGGACTTGAACTTTCTTTCGCTCAAAAACGCAACCAGGCAGGAGGTGGTAAGCTGCGCAGCAGAGCGCAGAGACGATTTCCTAAGCCAGTATGAGGTCTATAAGGACTGGAGGGAGAAAGGCTACGTCATCAAGACCGGATTCAAGTTCGGCACAAACTTCCGAGTCTACTTCCCCGGTGCGCGGCCGATGGAATCCGGTTCCGGTGACCAAACGCACTCGAAGCATGTGATACAAGTGTTCCCAAAGAGTTCTAGGATGCTCATCTCCGAATGGGCCAGGGCGATAAGGGTTGCGCATTCCGTCAGGAAGACGTTCATACTCGCGGTCCCAGGAAAGGCGAGCGGCGCGAAGCAGAAGATTGATTTTGTCTTGTACCACAGGCACGGGGGCGAGGCCGATTCTCCAGGCCACAACCCTCCTAAATTTGCCATGCTCTCGCTTGGAGAAGAGGAGTACATAGGAGGCCAGGAATTCTCTGGTGCAATAAACGAGGCAAAGAGGATGAGGTTGGAGCTGCTTCTTGCGATTGCAGACAGGGAAACCGCCGTGACTTACTACAAGGTCAGGCAGATAAAATTGCCAAGCAGCAGGAACGACTATTTCGAGATAGACTGGATGCAACCCTAGCTTATATTTATAAAGTGCCAACCGGAGAAAGTTTCTCATAGTAAAAAATTTGAAATACTATTCTGTTCCTGCTACTTATAACCAACGTCAACTTCTGTTTTCCCTGTATTTTAAAACTTTTCGTTGTTCTTATCGTAGACTGTAAAAGCGGGGAGAAAAAGTGGCGACGGCTCCAGCTTCGACTGGAATTGATGGGTTGGAAGAAATTCTCAATCTTAGCTCAGACTCCGCATCAGACGCCGCGCCTCGCAGGCAATCGTTCAAGGTGCTCACAATCTCGCAGCTTGCAGGCGCCTCTAACTACATGAGCACCGACAACCTCATAGGTTTGGCATACTACCTGCAGCACAATTCGGCCGAAGCGCCAGACATGCTTACGATAATCGGGGGCGCGCTGCCTGAGATACCAGAAGTGGCCTCAAAGAGGAAGAAGTATAGGCTCCTTTCGCTGAAGGAGGGCGTAAAGAACATAGACGACGCCGCAGCGAAGATGAAGCCGCACATGGAAAGGCTGTTTCGCACAATGCCAAACACATCGAAGGTTGTTTATGTCACCGGCGTGAGCGATGGTAACAACATAGACGACCTAGACCTCAAGATGCAGCTTGCATACGCATTTGATCCCATCGCTATAGAGGACTTCCTGCAAGATACTATCGATGCCCGAGATGTTAGGGAGGAAACCATAAGGAGCTGCATAGAGTCGATTCAGAAACTTGTTTCGGGCCTCGGCACCGACGATGCCGCCGATGCACGCATCCTGCTGGAGATTGACAATATCAGGGTGAAGATGCGCCTGAACAGAGAGGAGCTCGACGAACTGCTGGATAGGGAGAAGCACCTTTCCAATCTCGACAACATGTCGAAGGCGAGACTGACCAAGGAAGAGCTCCTGGAAATACAGACTGAGAGGAAGGAGCAGAAAGAGATAGTCGATGAACAGATAAAGAACTCACAGCAGGACCAGAAGAAACTTCAAGATCTGATGCTGGAGGCAAAAAGACTGACAAACTCACTCAGGAAGATAGAAAAAAGACTGAAAGATGCAGATTTCGCGCTCGTAAGCGAGACCGTGCAAAGCAAAACAAAGGAGGTAACAAGATTCGCTCATACCCCAAGAACGCCCCCTGACGTGATGAAGGAGATACACGCGGTAAGCGTCTCATTCTACATGTCCACTCTAAAGGACGTATTCGGGAGAAAGAGGGACCTCAAAATACAAACAGAAGAAATGAAAGTTTACAGATTCAGGGACGGAAGCTTCCATCTGAATGTGATTGTCGGAAGGGCACTTGGGCAGAGCAGCGCAGCACTGACAACCGGAAGCAACACACTGCCTTCCGTTGTGCTAAACAGGTTTCTTGAAAACAGCGACGAATATGCAAAGTACAAACTCGAAACCGCGCCGATAAACCTGCTGCTTAGTGGGCATCACGCCTACAGCTCAAGCGCGCTGGAGTTTCTAAGAGGCGAATCAAAATCCCTTCTTCTTACGGTGGAACAGGGACCGTTCTGGAGAAGCGATGGGATGAAGGGTGCGGCCACAGAATGGAACAACGGCACGAAGATAGAGGAAGCAAGAAGCATTGCGAAAACGCTGATAGACAGCGGCGCAAAGATGATTACGATAGGCCGCGACTCGGACATAATAGTTGACTCGCTCAACGAGAGGCTTCTCAGAAACCAGAGGGCACTGAGCGACATAGAGGAAGGCCATATAGTAAAGAAAATGCTGAGTTCTGTGAAGAACGTAACTGAACCCACCGGAACCGGAGAAGTGGAGGCGAAAGAGGGCCTAGAGATTGCCGTTATCAAGAGCAAGAGACCGAGCGAGCTCAAGCCCAGGGACGCAGCCTGGCTAACAGAGAACACGCTCTTGGAGATGGTGCCCTACATGAACAAGCCCGAACCCTCGCCAGAAAAGCGTTACAGGGTCGCACATATTACAGACACGCACATCGGAGGCCACGGAGACATCGAGCTGATGAAGGCCGCTGTCAAGTTTCTGATTGAGAAGAAACCAGACCTGGTAGTCTTTGACGGTGACATACTCGAAGGCAACAGAGGGGAGGGGATAGGCTACGCAAGCATCATAAGCCAAGGAACAGACCCGGAAATAGAGATAGCAAACCCGAACACGAAGGTCATCCTGAACGTGGATGCCCAGCCGCTCGTATTTATACAGATTTTCGGACCGCTGCTTCATGACGTCGCGAAACGCGGCGGAGGTCTCGCATACATTTCAGGAAATCATGCGAACAACACCGAGGCGGACGAAGCGCACGACGAAGCAATACGCTTGAGGAATTCCACAATCATGTATTTGAGCATGGCGGGGCAGAACGGCGAGCTGCCAGAAGACTGGAGATCCAGAATAAAGGCCATTAGCGGAAAGGAGACAGGCACAGACACCTACGCAATAGAAGACGAGGACCACAAGATCAACATCAAGATGTCCCACAGGTATCCTGCCAGCAAACCGGGCATGATAAAAGCGTTGGAGAAAAGCAAGTCTAGCGCGGTCGCGACTTTCGTCGGAGATCTGCATAGCATGCAGAGCGTAAGTACCCTTAACCACGTAGTGCTCAGAGGTCTTTCGATGGAGGACTCTTCTCAGAGCTCATACGTGAGGAACATTCATGTGCCATCCGGAGTAAGGGGGATCAACGGATTTCACGTAATGGATCTCTACATAGCCAAGGATGAGTATGACAACGAACGCATGACGAGGCACGTGACAGAAACGGTCCTGCCCCAGCAACTAATCTCAAAGGAGCTGCTGAGGTCCAACGCATCATACGAGCGCACACTCGACCAAGAAAAGACGATAAACATAAAGAGCACACAGCAGCCGGAACCCATTCAGGCCAAAATGAAGGCCAAGTAGTGCCTGAGTGCCGCTATTCTTGAAAACTTATAAATGTATTCGTCGAGTATAGAAGCGGCGACAAGGCGAGAAAATGAAGCTTTCCGAGATCTACAGGATGGACATCTACAGCGATTCTGGACAGTACCTGGGCGAAGTGCAGGACATAATAGTCGACCTTGAGAAGGGCGAGGTAAGCAGGCTTCTCATGATGCCCATGAAGGGAATGAAGGGCGACATGAGGAAAGTGCTGATGCAGAAGAGCGTCCTCTACAAGAGCGTGAAGAACGTGGGCGATGTTGTCCTGGTTTCTGCACCATCTGTTGGCGGGCAGGAGACAACTAAGGAAGAAGTGAACGACCTCTCAAGGTAGTTCCTTTATCACTTTAGGCAGCCTGATTCCGCGCTGTCCGAGATACGAGCCAGAATACGCGTTCCTAACCCTGTTTAGCGTGGTAGCGAAGATTATGTGCGCGAACCTGGTCCTGGGTCTGAGCTTGATTGCGTATGGCCCGTGGTTTATTATCTCAAGCGTTATGTTGCCCTTGAACCCCGCGTCTATGATCGATGGCGGCATGCTCAGCCCGTGCCTGCACCATGTGCTCCTCAATTCTATGAATCCCATCAGGTTGTCCGGAAGCTCAAGGTACTCTAGCGTAGAGATCAGCACCTGAGACGTCTTCGGCACTATGAACTCCCTGCTGTTCCTCTTGACCACATACTCTTTCTTTATGCTCTTCTCGTCGTACGGGTCGAGCACGTAGTTCTTTCCGGCGTTTGCGTTCTTCACGGCCATCTGGTTGCTGAGGCGCAGGTCAAGGCCGTTCTCTCGTATCGTGCTCTCGTGGAACGGCTTCACTACCAGCCTCTTGTCCCTTATGTAGCTCTCCAAGTCAAAATCTGACAGTATCATTTTTTCACCTTCAGTCTAGGCTTTTCCAGCAGCGGCGCTACCGCAGCAACAACCTTCTCGTGCACCTTCTCTACATCTCCTTCTGCCAGGATCGAGACCCAATTCCTCGTGGGATAGCCCTCCTCCATCATCTTGCCGTAGTAGAATCCGGCCCCCTTCTGTATCTTCTCATCCCCTTCAAACCTGTCCTTCTCGGACATCTCGCCCGCACGTTGCTTCTCCTTCCTCGCAACAGAAACGTAGAGCGGCATCTCAAAGTAGATGATCCTGTCAGGCCTTGGAAGCCCTGCTGCGTCTTCCTTCCGCTTCGCCCTCTGGTAGCCGAAACCCTGCGCAGACTGGTACGCAATCGTGCTCATGAAATACCTGTCTATCACCACGACTTTGCCTTCGTTCAGGTCCCTCTCGAGCTTCCTCTTGTCCTTCAGCATGTCGTTTAGGTATTCGTCGAAGAGCCTGTCAACGTCCATTTCGAACCTGCCGTGCAGGTACGCGTCTATGCGCCTCCCATTGGGCGACGTGTAATCAGGGTAGGAGTAGTAGCTCGTCTTATGCCCGAGCTTCTCCAGATACTCAATAAGCGCTGTGCTCTGCGTGTGCTTCCCTGTGCCGTCAACGCCTTCTATCACGACCAGTATGCCTCTGATAAAAACACCCAAGAAGAGTCCAAAATAATTGAGAAAACGCCTTTTTACCACTTGCTGTGCGCATTCTTTCTGCGTGTAAAACAGTAGTACCGCGTGACAAATTTCTTATGAACATTTATTAAAGAGTTTATGGAAGTGTTCTCAGATAGAGATCGGGATTTTTTTGAGAAAAGACGCATTCATAGTTTTTGAAGGGCTCGATGGGGCTGGAGTATCGACCCAGTCGGTCATGCTCGATGCTTATCTTAGGAAGAAAGGGTACAGGACGCTGCTTACCAAGGAACCGACTACCGGTCCAATCGGGAGCATGATCAGAGAGGCCTTGAAGGAGAACTGGCGCACGTCTTACAAGTCGATACAGCTCCTCTTCTGCGCAGACCGCGCAAGGCACCTCGAGGACGAGATACTGCCGGCGCTCGATAACAGGAAGATCGTGATATGCGACAGATACCTGTTCTCAACGCTTGCGTACGGCTTTGCATCAGGAGTTGACACGCACTGGCTCTTCAACGTTAACCGCGAGTTCAGAATGCCAGACCTCACCATATTCATCGACGTGAGCCCGGATCTGTCAGTATCAAGGATAGAGAAGGGTAGAAATCACAGGGAGCTTTTTGAGAAGAGGGAGACGCTCAGCAAGGTCAGGAGGGCATACCTGAACCTCGCCAAGAGGTTCAAGTTCAAGATAGTCAACGGGGAGAATGGCTTGGAGGAAACCAGCGCGGAAGTGCAGCAGATTGTTGATAAGTTCCTCGCGAGAAGGTAAACAATAAATAAGCCCAGAACCGAGTATAACCCGGCTCCCATCGTCTAGTCCGGCCAAGGACACAGGGCTTTCAACCCCGTAACCCGGGTTCAAATCCCGGTGGGAGCACGTTTGCATTTGAGGTGGTGGCATGCCAGGTCTAAAAGATTCGGGGAAGAAGCAGGTTTTTAATTCCGGAGCGCAGCGGGATTCGCGAGAGGGGAAAGGTCGGTATGATCTGATACCAAACACGGCCCTACGCAGACTCGCAGTAATCTATGAGAAGGGCGCACAAAAGTATGGGGAGCGCAACTGGGAGAAGGGAATGCCCGTATCAAGATTTTTGGACTCTGCACTGCGGCATATCAACCAGCACATAGAAGGCAAGCGCGACGAGGACCATCTCGCCCAGGCGATGTGGAACATAGCTGGAGCTATCCACACTGAGGAAATGATCGCGAAAGGGAAGCTTAATAAGGGGCTCAATGACCTGCCAAATCATGTGGATTGACGACGTAATTTTGCAGGAAATGAAACTTTCTCATTAAAACCTAATCCTTTGGCTAACTATAAATATCAGCCAATTCCAACCCCACTTCAGGTGGAAAGATGGGAATACCAAAATCAGTAGAGGAGCACGTCCGGAAACACCTACAGTACCCGGCAACGAAGAAGGAGATAGAGGCGCAGTGTGCCAATATGTCCGAAATAAAGGAGCAGGACAGGGAGTGGGTGGAGAAACTGCCTGAGAAGAAGTACAACAATGCCGGAGAGGTGCTTGCAGTACTACACGCAGAAGCAACGGCGTAAAGGTACCTGAATCTTTGGTGGGCGGCGCGTCGAAGTGCCGCCGCCACGGCATATGATAAAAGCCTTTGGCAGCAAATACTTATCATGAAAAAGGACCAGGTAGCTAGCGAGGCAAGGCGCGAGCTCGAGGTCGGAGGTTTTGCGACTGTGCTAGCGAGCAACATGCACACTTTTGCGAACATTTTTGCCCAGGGGCGGGAAGGCAAGTTCATAATCAAGGCAGTTCACAACATAGACTCTGTAACAAGGAAGGAGGCCGACGCCCTTTCAAAGCTTTCGCGGTTCATGGGCGCGGAGCCGCTTGTTGTAGGCGAGGTATCCAAGAACAGCAAGCTAAGGCCCGGAGTAAGCTACTACCGCTTCTCGATACGGTGCATCTCCCCGGAGATGCTAGCGGACCTTGCACCCAATGGCTCACCCCTTCTCGCCTCCAAATCCGTTGGGCTGAAGGTACGGATCGACGGAGCCAAACTACGCAGGCTACGCAAGATATCTGGGGCGCAGGTGTCCGAACTGGCAAGCATGGTAAAGATATCGAGCTCGACGATCTACAAACACGAGAATGAGACCGACTACGCGGCCGCTGCCACGGTCGCAAAGCTGGAGAAGATTCTCGGAGGCACGATAAGGGCCGAGGAGCAGCTCTCCTTCAGCAAAGTCGCAGTGCACGCAAGCACGCTTGAGGGTACTGGGCTTCAGGCTCTCAGGCTCAACAGCGCGCCGTTCGACATAGTCGCGAAGGACAAGAACTATTTCGAGATAAGCCTCGATGCGAACTCCAGGACCCTTGCGAAGCGCGCCGCGTTCTTCCACGCTATCAAAGAGACGTTCGACAGCAACTACCCGTTCTTCCTCAGCAAACGCAAGAAGGGGCGCGTGCTCGGCGTGCCTGTCCTGGGGAAGGAAGAGATATCAAAGGTGCACTCCGAGGACGAGCTTCTTGACCTAGTGTACTGACTACACCATGAAGAGCACTACGTTTCCGAAGAAGATCGAGATCACAACTCCTATGAGTATGAATACGGCAAGCGGTGCCGCGTTTCTGTAAACAGGCAGCGTCTCCTTCGCATTCCTCATGCGCGCTATCAGCTGCTTTGTGGCAAGCCTGCCGAAACCCTCGTACTTCGAGAAATACCGCATCTGCGAAGGCGTCATCATGTTGAACGCGATTATGTCGCCTTCGTCCAGCTGCCTCGGATGTATCTTCTCTACCATGCGCGTGGTAATCTCTTCCTCAAACAGCAGCGTGAACGCCGAGGGCACGGCCACAATCAGCACTAATGCCATTCTAGCGAAGTTAGAGCCGTAGAAGTAGTAGACAACCAGCAGGAGGATCAGGTAGAGCAGAAAGAGCGAAGCCCCATAGGCTATGTGTTTTGCGTCAGGGAGCTTGCTCCACGTCTTCTTCACGAAGAAGAGGTAGTAGACAGGCACGATCCATATGGCCGCCACGCCCGTAGCCACAAAGACCGAGAGTATGAAGGGCAGTCCCAGTTGCGCCAAGCTTGCAAACACAGGAGTTGGCTGCACCGGAAAGATAAGGCTTATCGCCACGAGCTCGAAGTAGTCGCCGGCGCCCCAGAGCCCCATCCTGTATATCACGTATCCTATGACCCATACCAAGAGGGCTACGAACAAGCTGAAGGCGAGCTCGCCCCGATTGAAGGCTAACGTTATCACAAGGCCAACTACCACGCTGGCGTACGCGAAAACGTCCGGCACGTTCCTCTTGTTGAAGAGGTCAAAGGCAGCGTAGAGCAGCGCTATTGCGAACAGGGACAGAAGCGATACGGTCGTCTGCAGGTCCATACTCTCCCGATTTCAGTACAAAAGATTTAAATAGCATGAACTGCGTATAAATAAAATACTGTGTAAACATGCGAAGAAGCATGAAGGCAATGCAATGGCACGGCTCATTCTCAAGGATAGCCATCGGCATGCCTCTGACATGCTACTCCGCGAATAACACAAAGCCCACTGCGTAAGGGCTAAACATTCTGTCTTTCTTCTCTGGTGCTCTTATGCAAGTGGGACGAACTAGTAGCTATGCTATTGCGGTGCTCCGTCTTAGCGGCAAGGAGGCCCAGGTGCTTGCGGAGATAGGGATAGACTGGGGCTCGACGGCAACGAGCTTCGTCGAGTACATGTGCGACCGCTACGAGATATCGCGCAGCGGAGCCTGGTATGCTTTGAAGAAACTCAAAGAGAAGGGTGTGGTGGAATTCACGGAAAGAGGGGAGGAGCAGAAGCCTCTCAGGATGACCGAGAAGGGACTGGAGGCTTTCCGCGCTTACATAAGCGATGCAAGAAGGGGTGGGGAAGGCGGAGGGCGGAATAATCCGCTCTCCACTTTTGGGTTCGGCACAGCTTTCTGAGCGCATATTTTAATTTTGCCTTGCAAGATAGGATAGTATGAAGGACACAAGGCGCTTCGTCTGGTTTGACGGCAAGTTCATAAACTACGAGGACGCGAAGGTGCCCCTGCTCACTCACTCACTGCAGTACGGGAGCGGATTCTTCGAGGGCATCAGGGCATACAAGGCCGCAAACGGCACCGCAATATTCAGACTCGACGACCACGTCGAGAGGTTCTTCAACAGCGCGAAGATATACGGAATAAGGATCGGCTTCACGCAGAAGCAGATAAGAGACGCGATACTTGAAACTGTCAGGAAGAACGCGCTCGACGAATGCTACATAAGGCCCTTCGGCTTCTACAACACCACCAAACTCGGCGTCAATCCTTCAGATACATCTATCAGCGTGGCAATCGCCGCAATCCCGTTCGGGAACTACTTCAAGAACAAGGACGAGGGTATAAGCTGCGTTGTGTCATCCTGGCAGAGGATACACTCCACGATACTTCCGCCCGAGGCCAAGGGCAGCGGCAACTACCTGAACTCCACGATTGCGTCGATCGAGGCGAAGAAGGAGGGTGCGGACGAGGCTATACTCCTGTCGATAGGCGGCAACGTCGCAGAGGGCCCCGGCGAGAACATCTTCTGCGTGCAGCGCGGAAGACTGGTCACCCCCGCGAAGGACTCTGACATACTTCTTGGAATAACACGCGACAGCATAATCAAGATCTCTGAGGCAAAGGGGCTGGAGGTTGAGGAGAGGGACGTGCACAGGGAGGAGCTATATACGAGCGACGAGGTATTCTTCTCTGGCACAGCAGCCGAAATCACCCCAATAACCGAGATAGACTCGAAGAAGGTCGGAAACGGCAAGACAGGCCCAATCACGAAGATGCTTTCGGATGCCTATGGAGAAGCTGTCACAGGCCGCAATGCTGATTTTACAGACTGGTTAACTTACATTTGAAATTCACAATGTTGATCTTATGGATTATTTGGGAGAGATAGAGTCTCTGAAGAATCAACTTAGTTTTTCGGAGACAATAAAAGATACCGACTACGACCAAATTGTTATAGCCGGAATGGGTGGCTCTGGAATAGCAGGCAAAATATTCCAGGAGCTATATACAGAAAAACCGGTCAGGCTCGTTGAAGACTACCGCATACCCAAGTTCGTCAACAAAAACACGCTGTTCATAGCCGTGAGCTACTCGGGTACAACCGAAGAGACCCTTTCTGCAGCCACGCAGGCCAAAAGGCAGGGCGCGCATCTGGTCACTATAAGCTCAGGACAGCAACTGAGCAAACTTGGGCATCAGAACATCATCCTGCCAAACAGCAGCCTGCAACCTCGCGCAGCGGTAGGGTATCTTCTTGTACCTCTGCTACGCAGCTTCAAGATTTCCACGGAGCGGGAGCTGAACCTTGCATACAGAAGCATCGCTGGATTAGACAAGAACAGCGAGGAATGTAAGAAGCATGCCGCCAAGATCTCCGCCGAAAAGAAGATACCTGTAATCTATAGTGGCGCACCGTTCAAGAGCGTGGCGTACAGGTGGAAGACACAGATGAACGAGAACGCGAAAGTCATATGCTATGCGAACTACTTCCCTGAATTGAACCACAACGATACTGTTGCACTTGCCAAGACCTACAGGAAAGATCTATTCTACTTCCTTGTTCTGGAATCTGATTACCCGGAAATTAGGAAAAGAGTCGAGCTAACAGCATCAATAACCAATACCGAATTCCATGTCATAAAAGCAAAGGGCAAAAGTGTAACCGAACGTCTTTTCTATCTGATTCACTTCGGCGATTATCTCTCTTATCACCTCGGCAAACTCAGAGGCGTTGATCCTGGTGACGTGACGCTTGTCAACGAAATCAAAAAAGGACTGGTAAAGAACGATTATAGCCCGCAAACGCGGCTATAGAAGCTTTACCGGGTTAGTAAGCTTGTCAACCGTTGCGATACCAGATGCGCAATGTATAGCATCCATAAACCAAGCGGTCCCTTTCCAGACACGTATTTTCTCCTATATTCTGAAAATTATGCTAATGTATTTATAGCCTGAAAATAAGTAAACATGGTGAACAAAACGGAGAAAGGAATAACTATTAAGAGCCTGTCAGAAGCACGCCGCATGGATAGAGAAGAAAATGTGCTTCAGTATGCACTAGGATACGCCAAAAGGAAAGGAATGGAGATTGCTACGCTTAACGAGATCCTCATGCAGCAGAAGATACTGGATGACATGGAGAACTGGCGCGGCGGGGTTCTGGTTGTCAGCTCGATTGGCGCTCCGAAAACACGCGGGTTTCACGAAATAAACCGCAGAAACAAAACAGTAAAATATGCGCCAGGGGACGGATCCTTCAGGCTGCCTTCACACAGAAGAGTCCACATAGACCTTACTACAGGATATGATTCTCACAAAGAAGACTTTCTTCATGCAGAAGAGTACAGAAAGTTGGGATATGTTCCAGAGACTGTAATTACCAGCAAGAAAGAGCACCTTGTCTTCTTGGGCCACTTTGCATTCGCAGGAGAGGGCCTGGGCGTTGTTACCAGCCTCTATGACTACCATTACCCGATCAAAGTGGCACTGCGTAAATCCTAAAACAAGACAACCTCTGCCTATAATTCACTGAATCACTCTAAAGGAGTTTCAGCGGTTTGGTGAACTTGTCTATCTTCTGTGAAATGTCAGGTCCTATCCCTAAAGCCGTTGTTGTTCCCGGAGGCAGCTGCGTTAGGCCGGCGTCGTTGACAAGCGCACAAGGCACCTTCTCGTATTGAAACGCCTTGTAGAGCTTCGTAAGGAGTTCCTCGTTCTCAACCTCGAGCACAATCTTCCTCTGCCCGCTCTCCAGCCACGCCTTCACCACCTCCTTGTCCTTCTTAGAGGACTCCAGGTAGCTCAGCACCGATGCGTGCGCGACCTGGGCAGCAAGCTTCCCTGCGCCCATCTTGAGGTCCTTACGTACAACTATTACCTGCTTTACCTCGTCCATGCTCATAGTTTCCAGCCAAGTATTTTATTCCTTTCACGGAACCGACGTGAAAGTATTAAAGGTTCGGCGCATGAAAAAGATAGGGGCGCATGTCAGATTTCGGCAACAAGGCAATAGCAGGGTACATCAGGGAGTACTACAAGGCAGCAGTTGCCATAGCGCCAGATCATCTTGAGCAGAGGGAGTTCGGCTTCGGTAGTTTCGCAAGCAGGATAGCAGTCAGGCACACCGCATTCAAGAGCGACAGGGAGTTGCGTGCGTATCTTGTCGACACCGCGCCGCTGCACGTCGACTACTCTGCAGCGTACTACAAAGACCCCGAAGCCCCGATGGACAAGAAGGGCTGGCTCGGCTCCGAGCTGAGGTTCGACATCGACGCCGGGGACATAGTGAAACTGCCCTGCAGGATAGAGCACGGGAAGGAATGGGCGTGCGAGAAGTGCCTGCAGGCAGCAAAGGAGGAGGTTGTCAGGCTTATCGAGAACTTCCTTGTTCCAGACTTCGGTTTCTCGGCCAGGGAGCTCGAGATAAACTTCAGCGGAAACCGCGGATATCACGTGCACGTGAGGAAGGAGAGCGTGCTCTCGCTCGACAAGCGGGCGCGCGAGGAGATCAGCAACTACATCTTCGGCAACGATCCGGACTACGACGCCTTCTTCTACACCGTTCGCGTCGATCCAAGGCATGAGAAGCAGATGGGGCCTAAGCCCAAAGAAGGCGGGTGGAGAGGAAAGGTCGCAACAGCCTTCCTCAACGCTGCCAGCAGCAAGGAGGACCTGACCTCCCTTGGTATAGACAAGGTCACTGCTTCGTGGATCTTCAGGAACATCGCGAAGGTGCGCGAGCAGGTGGCTGAGGGCAACTGGGACTTCGTGCGCATACCGAACAGGGAGAGCGTCTTCGAGAACCTGCTCAGCAGGCAGGTCATAAACCAGGGCAACAGGATAGACAAGGGAGTTACGAACGACCCGTCTCACCTAATGCGCCTGCCGAACAGCATACACGGTGGCACCGGGCTCATAGCTAAGAAGGTCCCGTCGCTCGCGGCCCTGGAGATATTCGATCCTATGAAGGGCGCGATAGCCTTCAAGACCGGAGAACTGAAGGTGAAAGCGGACTCTAGGTATAGGCTGTCGATGAACGGAAGGGAGTTCGGTCCGTACAAGAACGAGGAGCTCGAGCTGCCGGCATACGCGGCAACCTATTTGTATTTAAAGGGGTTGGCAGATATAATTAACAGCAAGTGAGATTCAGCGAGCAAAGCGTATTCTCTGGTGCAAAAATGAACGCCTACAGGCAGATAAACAGGTCATTCCAGCAGACCTACAGGACGAGATCGCAGCAGCTGAAGCAGCGAATAGCGATGTGGCGCAGCCAGTCGCCGATAGAGCGGGTAGAGAGGCCGACCAACGTTGCGAGGGCCAGGGAGCTTGGCTACAAGGCGAAGCAGGGCGTCATAATAGCAAGAGTGAGGGTCGACCGCGGCCTCAGCAAGAGGAGGAAGATACAGGCCGGCAGGAAGCCGTCGAAGGAGGGAAGGTTCTACGCCTTCAGGAAATCGCTTCAGGCGAGGGCTGAAGAGCGCGCCTCAAACAGGTTCACCAACTGCGAAGTGCTCAACTCTTATTTTGTCGGAGAGGACGGCAACTTCAAGTTCTTCGAGGTCATACTGCTTGACAGGACGCACCCATCTGTAATGGGCGATTCTAACTACGCGAACGTCATAGCGCAGCGCGGAAGGTCAACGCGCGGGCTCACGAGCGCGGGCAAGAGGTTCAGGGGCATAATAAAGAAGGGCTTCGGAACCACGAGGAACAGGCCAAGCGTAACTTCTGGAATGAGCAGGCGCCAGGAATAGCTTGTGGTCGAATGCCAAGCGCAGTAGTCAAGATAAAACTCGGCCCCAAGGCCAAGCGGTTTGTGAAGATTGTCGGAAAGGGGGAGAAGTACAAGAGGGGCAGCATTTCCTTCAAGGCATCCGGCGATAGCATCGAGGTCAGGGTGGAGGCCAAGGACCCGGTGGCTCTTCTTGCATCTGTATCAAGCGCAGTGAAGCAGCTCAAGGTCGTTGGCAGCGTAGATTCCCTTATCTGATGACTCACTTCCACAAATACGCCCCCTACATCACTTTTATAAACCTAAATCGCCTAGTGTTATCGTTATTTTAGGTGCCTCGGACGCGCCTCTGTAACTGCGCTCATTTTATGGTGCATCAGCATGGCTCACAGACAAGGAGCCCACAAGGGCTCGCTAGAATATTGGCCACACAGGATGGCGAAAAGGCTACTTCCCAGAGTGAGGAACTGGCCTGCAACAGCTGAGCCGACTGTTCTTTCTCTGCTCGCGTTCAAAGCAGGCATGACCCACGTCGGCATCATAGACGACTCTCAGGCTCCCACAAAGGGCCAGGAGATCACAAGGGCCGTGACAGTGGTCGTCTTCCCGAAGGTATTTGTTTACGGGGCCAGGATGTACGGCAAGAAGTATCTGTACACGCAGCCCGCAACCGAGGTCTACGATGCTACAATGGCGCAGAAGCTCGGAATGAAGAAGGCAAAGGCGGCAAGCATAGAGGAGGCTAAGAAGAAGGCAGGCGAGTATTCGGAGGTGACCGCCCTCGCTTATGCAGACCCCGAGTCGTTGGGGATCGGGATAAAGAAGACTCTGAGGTTCGAGGTTCCTGTCGGCGGCAAGGATGTTGCCAGCAAGCTTGCGTTCATCGAGAAGCTGATTGGAAAGGAGATAAAGCCGAGCGAGGTCCTGAACACCGGAGACTTCATAGACGTAATCGCTGTTTCAAAGGGCAAGGGCTGGGAAGGCCCCGTGCACAGGTTCCACGTCGCCAGGCAGTTCCACAAGGCCACAGGAAAGATCAGGCACGTCGGAACGCTTGGAGCATGGCACCCGCCCAAGGTCATGTTCTCCGTACCGCAGGCAGGCCACATGGGATTCAACTACAGGACCGAGCTTAACAAGCGTGTTCTCAAAGTGGGCAGCACGCAGGACGCAGCGACGGTCACGCCGAATGGCGGATTCCTGAAGTTCGGCACCATAAGGAGCGATTACCTGCTCCTTGAGGGCTCGATCCCGGGTCCCGCGAAGAGGCTGCTGCGAATAAGGAAGGCGCTTAGGGCGAGCAAGAAACCCGCTGTGCCAAAGATAACTTACGTTTCACTGGAATCGAAGCAAGGCGCTTGAAATGGAAACCAATGTCTATCAAACCGACGGCAAGGTGGAGAAGAAGATAGCTCTGCCGGAGGTCTTCGGCATGGCTTTCAACGAGGACATAGTAAGACGAGCCCTGCTAGCAGAGCAGAGCACAAGGTACCAGCCGCAGGGCCACTACCTGCTCGCGGGCATGGACACTTCTGCTTCGTACACCGGAAGATACGGCACCTACAGGACCCAGAGGCATACAGGAAGGCCTCCTAGGCCAAGGCAGAGACTCGCAAAGGGAGGCTCCGGCCAGGTAAGGAAGATCCCGTCTTCGGTGAAGGGAAGGCGAGCGCACCCGCACAAGGTCGAGAAGACGATCGTAGAGAGGATAAACAGGAAGGAGTACGCGAAGGCAATCTCGAGCGCCGTAGGAGGGACGAGCAACTCCGCGCTGATAAAACAGAATTACGCTTACCAGAAGGAGCCGCTTCCAATAGTCGTCTCATCGCAGATAGAGAAGATCGCGAAGGCTAAGGAACTGCTCAAGGTCTTCGACGCCCTGGGGCTCTCTCAGGAAGTCGAGAGATCGCACGCCCCGAGGATCAACATAAACAACAGGAGAAGGAGCAGGAAGAGGTATTTCAGGAACAGCGTGCTCATAGTGGCCAAGGACTCCAGGTCAGTTGAGAGGGCCGGCAGGAACATACCCGGCGTAGACGTCTTGGAGGTCGACAGGCTCAGGGTCGAGAAACTCGCGCCCGGAGCAAAGCCCAGGCTCACGCTCTGGTCCGAAGCGGCAGTAGAGTCGATAGCCGAGGGCATAACGAAGTCATCGGTATCCGGAAGGAAGTGATCATATGAACGCACTCATGTACCCAATAGCCACGGAAAAGGCAATCAACATGATAGAGAGGAACAACGTGGTCACGTACATGGTCGACCTCAGGAGCAACAAGGCCCAGATAAAGAAGGAGTTCGAGGACGTGTTCAAGGTGAAAGTCGAGAAGGTCAACGTCGAGATAGAGCCCAGGAACAGGAAGCGGGCGTACATCAGGCTCAACAGCCAGTTCAAGGCTAGCGACATAGCGCTCAAGCTCAAACTAGTTTGAAGGTGAAATAATGGGAAAGAATCTACACCAGCAGAGGAGGGGTAGAGGGACCAATGCCTTCAGGAAGCCGCCCAACTATTTCAAGGCCAACGTCCTGTTTCCAAACAGGAAGATAGAGGCCAAGCTCACCGGAGAGGTAATGGAGTTCATAGACGACCCTGGCCACAGCGCGCCGCTCATGCGCGTCGTGTACGAGGACAATACCGAGACCGTCTTCCTTGCTCCGGAAGGCATACGCGTCGGATCGAGGATACAGGAGGGCACGGGCGCCGACGTGACGCTTGGCAGCATACTGCCCCTTGGGAAGATACCGGACGGCACTCCCATTTACAACATCGAATCGCTTCCGGGAGACGGAGGAAAGCTCGCCCGGGCGGCAGGCAACTACGCAACTATAGTTTCTCACGCGCTGGGCACAGTCAGCGTGCTCCTGCCTTCGAAGCGCGTGACAGACATAAGCTCATCGTGCAGGGCCCAGATAGGCATCGTCGCAGGCGGTGGCGCAGATGCACAGCCTATACTCCGCGCAGGCAAAAGCCACTACATGCATCACGCTGTCAACGCGCCGTGGCCTCACCACCGAGGCGTGAAGGCGAACCCGGTAGACCACCCGTTTGGTGGCAAGCAGCACCACAAGGGAGCATCTAGCATGGTGTCGCGCAACGCGCCTCCAGGAGCCAAGGTCGGGCACATCGCTGCGAGAAGGGTCGGCAGGAAGAAGAGGAGCTGAGAAGCATGGCAAGGATATTTAGTTTCAGGGGAAAGAGCATCGAAGAGCTCCAGAAGCTGAGCATAGCCGATTACTCGAAGCTGGTGACCTCCAGGGAGAGGCGTGCTCTCAAGCGCATGAGCCTCGGATACAAGGAGCTGATAGCAAAGGCCGAGGAGGCGAAGAAATCCGGAGGCAAGACGGTCAAGACGCACGTACGCGAAGCAGTGATACTTCCGAGCTGGGTCGGCCAGAAGTTCGGAGTATATGACGGAAAGGAGTTCAAGGAGATACTTATAGCCCCGGAGATGCTGGGCCACAGGCTGGGCGAGTTCGCGTATACTACAAAGCGCGTGCTGCACTCGGCCCCAGGAATCAGGGCCACGAGAGGAAGCAAGTTCCTCGCGGTGAAGTGATGAGGTACTCGATAAACATAGGCAAGGAGCCCGTAGCTCTGGCTTACGGCAACGATATCGACGCGAGCTACAAGGACCTGGCCGCAGTCTGCGACGCGATAAGGTACCTGAAGACCGAGAGGGCCTTCGAGGTGATCGACGGCGTTATGCGCGTAGAGCGTCCGATAATCTTCAACAGGTTCAACAAGCACATGGGCTCCAGACACGAGCTTGCCGGCAGGAAGGGAGCCTTCCCTGTGAAGGCGGCGCGCGAGATAAGGACTGTGCTGCTCAACGCAGTTGCAAACTCCAGAAACAAGGGGCTTGACGAGGAGGCGCTTTACGTGGTTCACGCTTCAGCAAACAAGACAAGGATAGAGAGGAGGGGGCCGTCGAAGGGTTCGCTCTCGTGGGGCAGGGGCATGTATGGCCTCGGGGCCAGGACGCACAGCGACCTCGAGTTCGCGAAGGTGGAGATAGGACTTGCAAACCCCGACGCAGCTTCGCTCACCGAGAATATGAAGCGCATGATAAAGGTCAGGAACCCGGTGCGCAGCATAAAGACGAAGCCGCAGCCAGCGCAGAAGGCAAAGCAGAAGCCAAAGGAAGAGAAGGCGCAGGCCAAGGTAGAGCCTGCTGCAAAGAAGTGAAACGATGGTAGTCGAGAGGAAGTTTATCGAAGATGCGATGGTCAAGCACGAGATATCCAAGTATTTGGAGAAGACGCTCAGCCGCGCTGGCTTCTCTAGGGTCGACATCCAGAAGACACCGGTCATAACAAGAATCACCGCGTACGTTACCAACCCCGGCAGGGTCATAGGAAGGGGCGGCTCAACCATTGACGCGATAACACAGGAGATAAAGGTAAAGTTCAAGATCGACAACCCGCAGATAAGCGTGGCTGAGGTGAAGAACGAGGTGCTCGAACCTAGGCTTGTCGCGAGGCACATCGCCAACGCGCTCGAGAGAGGGGCGAACGCAAGGAGCCTGCTCCACTCTACGCTTAAGACGGTGATAGAGAACGGCGCCCTGGGCGCCGAGATAGTGGCTACTGGCAAACTGGCAGCTAAGGGAGCCAAGGCAAAGCAGATCAAGGTAAGGTTCGGCTACCTGCCCAAGGCCGGAGACACGGTCAAGCTCGTGGACGAGGCCCACGTAACCTCGTACCCGAAGTACGGCGCGATAGGGATAAAGGTCATGATAGTCCAGCCCGGTACTACCTTCGCAGACAGGCAGATAAAGAAGATAGAGCTGCCGAAGGCCCTGGAGGGCGCAAAGTAAGTAATAAATATCAGGAAAGCCATAATAGTGGTTATAATGCGTATAAAAGAGCTAAGGGCGATGAGCGTAGATATGCTTAGAAGCAGGCTTCAGCAACTGTCCCTCGATTTGTCAATAGAGAAAAGGAAGATAGCAGCCACAGGTGTGCAGAGCAAGAAGGTCAAGGTCAGGGAGATGAGGAGGACGAGGGCCCAGATCATGACACTGCTAAAGGAGAAAGGTGCTAATTAGTAATGCCTGAGATGTGCCCAAGGTGCGGACTGCCCAAGGAGATCTGCGTTTGCGAGATACTTGACAGGGAGGCGACGAAACGCATCAAGATCTACAAGGCCAAGGCGAAGTTCAGCAAGTTTGTCACGATTGTCGAGGGGCTGAGCGGAGACGAGCTCGACAAGACAACTGTCATGCTGAAGAGCAGACTGGCCTGCGGCGGAACCCACAAGAAGGGCCTGATAGAGCTTCAAGGAGACCACATCGCAGCCGCGAAGAAGGAGCTCGTCAACCTCGGTTTCCCTGAAGGCAACATAGACGCGGCAACCTGACCTTTCCTACGGAGCCGTGTACTGGCTGGTCCACGTGCTCGAATACGAAACCCCGCTGTTCGCCTGCCCATTGTAGTCGTTCCCGCTGTGGTCGTTGGCATTGCCGTTTAGGGTCCACCACAGATACGCGTACGTTGGGTACACAGGCGCCCCTCCGACACCCTCGAGCCACAGAGCCTGCGCTTCGGCTCCGGTAAGCGATGTGTTGTAGAGCTGCAGGTTCGCGACGCTCGCGTTGGCCGAACACCAGTTCTGGCCTGTTCCATAGCCTATCTCAATCTCATTGATGGTGGTGAAGGCATAGCTTGGCGTGCTGGCTACCGAGTTGGATCCGTCAAAATAGAGCGTAGAAGCTACGTTGTTGTAGGTCAGCGCTACGAAGTGCCACTTTCCATCTATAGGAGTGCCTGCCACAGAAGGGCCGCTGTTTCCCAGCCCGTTCCATGTCGTCGAGTACATCAATGCAGGGCTTGTTGTGCCAACGCCGAATTGCGGGTTCGATCCCGTGGGCAGCTGCGTCGCAGAGAAGAGCGTTCCAACCTCCGAAACCCCGCAGCTTCCCCCTCCTACGGACCTGAACCACAGGGCCACGCTGAAACCGTTTGGGAAACTGAACGTGCCAGATGTAACTATCCTTATGTTGCCTCCTAATGCGTTTGATACGAACGCAACGTACTCAGGCAGGATGCCGTTGCATTCTCCCTCTAGGTTTGCATAGCTGCTGGTACCCGGCCCGTTGGGCCTAACAATCTCACAGCTGTTCGGCGGTCTTTTTGTCGTGAAAGCGCCGCCCCCAAAGAGCCCGAGTTGGAACATTATACCTAGGACCACTGCGATTATGAGTATCGCCCATCCGTATGTCATCAGATACTCCATCGCAGACTGCGATTTCTTCATTGCGTGAACTCTACCAGCGAGTCTATATAAGTTTAATTTGGCTAGGAAGAGATGCGCGCTAGTTAGTGGTGTGATATGTTTCCGTTGCTTGCACTAATAGTTTTCCTGCCTTTCCTGTTCATCCTGCCGCTTCTTCTGCTCCCGGAAAGGCACTCATTCAGCGTTTCCACAGCATCCGCGCTCATAGTCATGCTTGTCGTTATAGCCGCATCGGCCTTTGGGCTTTCGCAGGGCTTCCCATCACTCTCGTTCCAGCAGGGTTACATACAGAGCATCGGCGCAAACCTCGACCTCGAGCTCACAAAGTATAGTAACATCTTCATGGTCATGTCAGCGATAGTGCTTCTCGCAGCAGCCGTCGTGGCGAAGAGCTTCATCAAGGAGTCGAAGCGCATCTACAACATGCTCTTCCTATTAACTGCAGGCTCAACTCTCGGCGTCTTCCTCTCAGGCAACCTCTTTCTCTTCTACCTCTTCTGGGAGATAAGCGAGGTCTCTATGTTCTTCATAATATACATCTTCGGGGGCTACGACCGCAGATATGCAGCTATAAAGTTCCTTGTTTACTCGATAGCGGCAAGCTTGCTCCTGCTCCTTGGAATAATGGTCATCTACTCTGGTCTTCCGACGCAGACGTTCACAATAACCTCCATCATATCTCAATCAGCATCGCTTCCACAAGGTTCGCAGATACTCGCGGTCGTCCTTCTGAGCATAGCCTTCATGATAAAGATACCGGTCTTCCCGTTCCACAGCTGGCTGCCCGACGCGCATACCGAGGCGCCCACCACGGGCAGCATGATACTAGCCGGCATACTTCTAAAGTTCGGAGGCTACGGCATTCTTCTGATGTTCCTCATGCTCCCGATGGCATCAGCCTACGCCCTGCCGCTTGCCGCGATATTCGGTTTTTCAGCCCTCTACAGTTCCCTGGTAGCAATTAGGCAGACGCACCTCAAGCGCCTGATCGCATACACGAGCATAGTCGACATGGGGATAGCCTCGCTTGGGATCGCCTCTCTCGGCGCGTTCGGTATAGCCGGGGGGCTTTATGCCATGCTCAGCCACGGGATAGTGATATCGCTCCTGTTCATGATAGTCGGCGCGATAGACGAGGCGTACGGGACCATGCTTATAGCCAGGCTGAGGGGCATAGTCAAGAACGTGCCGCTCCTCGCCTACGGTTTCGTGTTCGGGGTCTTCGCCCTCATAGGGATACCGCTTACCAGCGGCTTCGTAGGCGACCTTCTGGTCTTCATCGGTGCCTTCGGCGTGTACAGCATAGGCGGCATAGTCCCTCTTGCTGCGATATTGATAATCGGCGCGTTCCTCTTCCTTGTGATAGAGCGTGCATTCCTCAGCACGTCCAAGTCGATAGAGCCGTACTCCAATCCGGGCATGGACATAAAGTTGACAATCGCGTTCTTGTCGGTTTCCACTGTGCTTCTTGGAATAGCACCAGCGCTCCTGCTCTCGCCCTTCGCACTCTAGCTAAAGTAGTCCTGCGTAGTAGCCTGTGTGTATGACTTCTTCCAGCACGTTGATAAGATAGCCAGCGTTCTTGGTTATGTCCTCCGTGGTTAGCATCCCGAGCAGCTTCCTGCTCTCGTCCACGACGCAGAGCTTCTTGACCTTCTTCTCTGCCATGAAGCGTGCGGCCTCCTCAAGGCTCATGTCCCTGCTCACTGTTATTAGCGGCTTGCTCATTATGTGGCCGGCTTTCACGAACCAGAGGTTCCTCTTTGTTGAGACGAGCCTTCGCACTATGTCGCCCTCTGTGATTATTCCCACAGGCACAGACGTCTTGTCTGTTATCACCACGGCGTCAACGTTGTGCTTCTTCATGAGCTTCGCGATCTCCCTTATGCTCGTCTTGTCCTTCGCGGTAACCACAGGATAGCTCATTATGTCTCTGACTGTGAGGGACCGCGCCTCGCTCTCCGTCAGCGGCTTCTCATAAACTTCTTGCATACGCCCACCTTGTTTCCAAATCGGAATCGAAACTTTTTAAACCAGAGTTGCTATCCGATTTACTTGCATAAAGAATCAGGATCTGTGTATTAACGCCTTGGCCGGGATTCGAACCCGGGTCACAAGCGTGACAGGCTCGTATGCTAGACCACTACACTACCAAGGCGCGATAGAACTGCTCGTTTCAGGTTTATAATTGTTGATAGGCGTGCTACCCATACCTTATCTTGAAGACGACGAGTGCCATCGTGAGGACGAGCAGCACGAGGTTCGATGCAACGATCGGGAGTGAGGCCAGGGCCACGCCGTATGCAAGCCAGGCGCCGTCTCCCACGATAAGTATCGCAAGCCACCACTTGGAGAGGTCCTTCGTGGACTTGGTCCTGTACGCCTTCATGACCTGTGGCACGTACGCTATTGCAATTATAATTCCTGCAGCGTAGCCGATAAGGGATGCAATGTCTACCACAAGAACCACGTTTGCAATCCCGCAGGCCGGAGTCGAACCAGCAACATCGCGCTTTCTGACTCCGTTTTGTCAGTTTCCAAAAACTACAGGCGCGCGCTCTGCCATTGAGCTACTGCGGGAAACATAATTATAGCAGTTAATCAATATTAATATAGGTATTGAAGAGTTAAGATTATGCCGAGGAAAACGGGGAGCAAAAAGGGCGTAGACCAGCGCATGGAAGATGACCCGCCGGCCAAGGAAACCGCGGTTGAAATGCTGAAGCGGAAGCTGATTCCGCTCTCACTTTACTGGCTCAAGGATTTCATCAAGCGCATAATCGCAAACCACAACTTCCATGACTCGCTCGCGGTATCTTTTGCGTTCATAAGCCTTGGCATAGCATTTCCGTTCTTCCCGCTTGTCATCTTCATCCCGCTGCTCGCCCTGGTCTTCATACTCACATATCTGATTCCGCTGCTTGGCCTCATGGCTCTGCTCCTGCTCACGCTGCCAATGATAATCTACCAAGCACCGCTGCTCGCATGGCTCGTGACGCTGCTGATAAGCGCATCGCTCTTCCTAGGCTACAAGCACTATCGCTCGATAGCATACGCATATGCGCTCGTTGCGCTCCCGCTTTCCTATCTCGGCCTCTTCCTAGAGGTTCCTGGGTTCATAATAGCGGTGCTGACCCTCGGCTTCAAGCGCGGCGCGATAATAGGGGCGCTGGTAATCCTCATAGTGGCGATGGTCTCAAACCTTGCCAACATACCTGTGCTCGGACCTATAGCGTACAATTCCGCGCAGGGCCACCAGGCGATACAGGCGCTTACCTTCTCCGAATACTTCACAGTCACGAAGCCAGCCGCAACCCTGGGAAACTTCTTAGGCGCATTCGCCTCGTCTCTCTCCACATTTGTCAGCGCTAACGTCGCAGACCACCTCTTCGACGGTTTCTACTACGCCTTCGCTGCTATCGCATACGACATACAGTATACGGCGCTGCAGATATTGCTATGGGTGTTCGTCGCCTTCAGCGTCGCCAACTACGCGATCAAGAGCAGGTCTGCGTACAAGGGCACGCTCTCCAGCCTCTTCGGCTTGGTACTTCCGGTTTCGGCGTTCCTGCTTGCCGGTCCTACGGGCACTAACTTCAACCCTATCGTGTTTGTGAGCTTCCTCTACACTCCGATACTTGTATTTGTGCTCGAATCGATGGACGTTGAGGTGGTCCAGGCGCTGGATGTGATGAAGCAGGACATACTTGGAAAGTTTGGTGTCGCTCTCCAGGACCTCACAAAGGGCTCCTCCGAGACGCTCGACGATGTTGCGAATTACGACGAGACCAAGCAGGAGTTGAAGGAAGCGATACTCGCGCCGATAGAGCACAGGGAGATAGCCGGCGCGTACAAGGTAAAGCCTGCGAAGGGCATTCTTCTGTTCGGGCCTCCAGGAACCGGAAAGACGCTCATCATGCGCGCGCTGGCCAACGAGATCCGCGCAGGGTTCTTCTACGTAAGCGCGTCATCGCTCATGTCGCCGTATCCTGGCGAGAGCGCGCAGGCACTCTCGAAGATCTTCGCAACAGCGAAGAAGCACGCCCCGTGCGTCCTATTCTTCGACGAGATAGACAACATAGCCGGAAAGAGGGAGGAGCAGGGCAGCCAGAGCGGGATGGAGCTCATAACAACGCTTCTGAGCGAGATGGACGGGTTCAAGACGATATCGGATGTGGTCATAGTGGGAGCGACCAATACTCCCCAACTGTTGGATCCCGCGATAATGAGGCCCGGCAGGTTCGACAAGATACTCTACATGGGCCTTCCAGACCAACCGGGCCGAGAGAAGATATTCGAGCACTACCTTTCCACCCTGCCGATAGGCAGCGACATCGACTATGAGAAGCTCGGCAGCCTGACCAACAGGTTCTCCGCAGCCGACATAAAGAACGTCTGCGAAGAGGTCAGCAGGGAAGTGGGCGAGAAGGCGATCTCGAAGCGCGAGGTCTTGACGATAAAGATGGCGGATGTGGTGCACGTGGTCAAGGGCACGAAGCCCTCTACATCGCTCTCCCAGCTCGAATCATACAACACGTTCAAGCTCGACTACGAGCGCAGGATACACCCCGAAAGCAAGATCGAGGAGGAGAAAGAGGTCACGCTCGACGATGTCATAGACCTGGAGGAGGCAAAGAAGGCGCTACACGAAGCCGTGGAGATACCGATCATGCATCCAGAGTTGTTGAAGAAGTACGACATAGGCAACATAAAGGGCATACTCCTCTTCGGGCCTCCAGGAACCGGCAAGACGATGCTGATGCAAGCTGTTGCAAACGAGATAGGCGAGGTGAAGGTGCTGCTCATCTCCGGCTACGACATCGCCAAGTACGGGCCAAGCAGCGCAACCGCCACAATCAAGGAGATATTCGACAGGGCGAAGGAGAACGCCCCGGCCATAGTCTTCGTGGACGAGATAGATGCGATAGTGCCCTCACGCGACAATGCGAAACAGGCCGGGCTTCAGATAGCCGGCGAATTCCTAGAGGAGTTCGACAAGATAAAGGAAGCAACAGGCATAGTGGTTGTAGCCGCAACCAACAGGCCCGACGTGCTCGACCCGGCGCTGCTCAGGGCCGGAAGATTCGACAGGCTCATCTTCATGCCCCCACCGGATCCGCAGAGCAGGGCCAAGATATTCGAGCTCAATTTGGAGAAGGCGCCGCTCGACAGCGACGTTGATTTCACCGAGCTCGCGAACGCCACAGAAGGATACACTGGTGCTGACATAGCGAACATCTGCAGGCAGGTGAAGCTCAACACCCTGGAATCGAGCCTTTCATCCGGCAAGGAGGTCAAGATAAAGCTCGCCGACATACTCTCCCTGGTTCAGAGGGCGAGGCCTTCGGCGCCCACGCTTGTGATAGGCAGGTACCTCACCTTCTTCAGCAAGTACGGGAAGAGATAATCACGCCGCAATTCCTAGAAGGTACCCGGCCGCGCCATTCACCAACTGTATGACCGGCTGTGGATATATCCCGAACACGAGCGTGACAGCCAGGCACACAACAATCACAGCGAGCGTCGGCCTGTCGAGCTTCAGGTAATAGGCGCCGAGCTTGTTAGTGTACATCGCAGTCATCACCTTCGCGTAGTAGAACACGGAGATTATGCTGTTTATTATTCCGAAGAGCGCGAGCCATACAAGCCCGTTGTTGACCGCGCTTAGGAATATGAGGAACTTGCCGATGAATCCAGTGGTGAACGGCATGCCCACCATGGCGAGCATGAATATCGTGAGCGCAATGGCAGAAAGCCTGTTCTCCTTGTAGAGTCCGATCATGTCGCTGATCTCGTTCCTGTCTCTGTTCTCGAGCCATGCGACTATGCTCATCGCTCCTATGAACATGAAGGTGTGGGCGAAGATCTGGAAGATGCTTGCGCCGATGCCGCTCTGCGTAGCCACAGCTATGCCTATCAGTATGTAGCCGGCCTGCGAGATTGACGAGTAGGCGAGCATGCGCTTGAAGTTGTTCTGCACCAGCGCCACAAGGTTGCCGTAGAACATCGTCAGCACTGCCAAAACAGCAAGTATCGTGAACGCGATGTGGAATGAGATGAAGACCAATATGATGACCTGCATCAGCGCGGCAATCCCTACTTTCTTGTTCAGGCCTCCGAGCAGCGCGGTTGCATAGCCGGCCGAACCCTGGTAGACGTCAGGCAGTATCACGTTGAACGGAAAGACCGACGCCTCGAAGCCCAACGAGGCTATGAAGAGCACGAGCGCGAAGTACATCAGGCTGCTGGGTTGTTGCCCCTGCAGCGCAAGCGAATTGGCTGAGCCGTAGACAAGCACGATCGCGAAAGAGAGGAACGCTATTGCAATCGATGCCATTATGAAAAGCTTTGTAGCTGCTTCTAGGCTCTCCCTGCGCGAGAGCAGCACTATGAACGCTGACGGTATGCTCATGAGCTCCAGCCCAAGGAAGATGGTTATCAGGGATACGGAAGATGCAACAAGGTACATGCCCGTGAGCGCAAACGCTCCCAGAAGCGCGAAATTGCCGTAGCCACGCGCCCGCGCATATGCGAGAAGGTTCAGTAGCAGCATAGCCGAGGTGAAGAGTGCGAACATGAAGATTGAGAATGGATTGACCGACACCGCATTGAGGTACGTGCCATAAGCGTCCCCGAGCGTCGACACCCTTGCGAAGATGATGAGCAGCATGACAATGTTGAACGCAAGCTGGTGCTTCTTCTTTCCAAATATCCTTAGTAGGAGGTTGCCGGCTACAAGGATCGCAACCACCAGCCCAAAAATGTACATTTCGAACATCAGACCGCCACTATCACCAGCACCAGGAACAGCACCCCAATAGCAAAGAGCGCGGCATAGGCATTTATGCTTCCGCTTGCGAGAACGCGCATGTCTTCAGCCAGTCTCACCGCGAAGTGGCCAAGCCAGTCGAACGCGGAATTGAGCCTCGAATCCGCGTATGCAACGCCATCCGCGACAGCCTCCACGAATTCAGCGAAGTGCCTGTAGGACATGTTGATGAATGTGGCAGTGTATACCGCGTTGAAGAGCACCTCGGGCTGCATGCTCCTGAGCCTGTTCCTCTTCCTCTGCTTGTATATGGCGAAGCTGAGATATGCGCCTATGCCTATCAGCACGGTCTCTATTCCAACGTCTATGGCACTTATCGTCAGGGAGCCGCCACCAATGTTGGCGAAGAAACCAGGAAGGACAAAGAAGCCTGCGCTCGCTCCGAGCGTCGCTACTGCGAGCGCTACCATGCTGTAGCTCATGCTTTTCGGTATGGAGTTGTAGCCGAGCGCGACCCTGGCGCTGCTGCTCTTCCTCGACTGCATGAAGAGCCACCTGAAGATGTAGAAGCTTGTCATGAGGCTCGCAAAGGATATGAGCGCATACGCAGCCAGGTTTGTGGTAAACGCATAATCTATCCCTATGTTTGCGAAGAAGCCATCGAACGGGATGAAGCCTGCAAGTGCGAGGGCGCCGAAGAGCGTGGTTATGTAGATGAGCCTGTTCTGCTGCATGCCGCTTATCTCCTCAAGATCCTCCTTGCCTGTAGCTTTCATTGCGCTTCCCGAACTGAAGAAGAGAAGCGCCTTGTAGAAGCTCTGCGCGAAGAAGAAGTACACTGCCGCAAGGACCGCGCCGCTGGCCACCGCTACAATCATGAACCCGAGCTCCTGTACTGTCGAATAGGCAAGCACGCGCTTTACGTGCTTCTCCCTAGTCGCGCCGAAGATGCCCAGCGCGACAGTTATCGCGCCTATGGCAAGCATGAAATTCAATATCCCAGCGGCTGAGAAGAGAGGGAAGAGTATGATGGCAACGAAGACGCCCGCCTTGACCATGGTAGTGCTGTGCAGGAATGCTGATACAGGCGTCGGGCCCTCCATCGCATCGGGCAGCCACTCCTGGAGGGGGAACTGGGCCGATTTGGCCATGATCGCGACGAAGAGGAGCATTACCGGTATGAGCGCAAGGCTCCCGCTGCTTGCCCCCGCGAGTATCGTGCTGAACTGCAAGCTCCCGAAGTTGTTCTGGAACATCACCATCGCTGCGAGCAGCGCTATGTCGCCTATGAGCACTATTGTTATCGCCTTTCTGGCTGCAGCCGCCGCCTTGTCCCTGTCGTACCAGAAACCTATCAGCAGGTAGCTAGTCAGGCTCAGGAATTCCCAGGCTATGAAGAGGACGATAAAGTCCCCGGCCATCGCGAAGGTGAGCATCGCGGCCTCGAAAGCCAGCATCTCGATGTAGTACCTGCGCTGTTCGCTGGGCAGGTCCATGAATCCCGAGGAGTAGATCAGTATGAGAGGGCCTATAGTGAGGACGAGGGCGAGCAGCATGTAGTTGAGCGCAGATACAGAAGCTGTGAGCGCGAACTGCACGCCGCCTATAGAAAGCCAACCTACGCTCTCGGTACCGCTGCTTACAAGCGGGAAGAGCGCGAGGCTCAGCAGCGATCCGCCGATGGCGATATACTTCGCATTCTTGTAGCTCTTGTCGAGCGCAATCGCCAGGATAGCCAGAAGAAGCGGAGCCAATATTACAAACGGTATCATGCTAAGACCTCAGCTTCGAGAGTTTCGCGACGTTAAAGTCGAACCCACGCGATTTCATGTAGACGTAGAAGGTTATGAGCGCTATGACCTCCACTGCGGCCACGGACCATATCGAAACTATCATCGGCAGCACCGAGGCGTCGGGGTTCTGGGCGTAGTAGAAGAAGTAGACGAGAAGTATGCTGCTGGATATGAACATGAGCTCGACAGCAAGCATTATCGCCACAAAATGCCTGTCGGTGACTATCCCGGCGAGCGCAATGCCGAGCAGGACGACAGCAGCGGCGAGTATGAAGCTTATCATCAAACCACGAGTTTCGAAAACCTCTTTATCACGATGACGCTGCCAATCGCTACAGCGAAGAGCAGCGAGACCGCCATGAACAGCATCGCGTAGTACTGCTGTATTGCCGCCTGCGCCACCGCAGAGAAGTCGTTCCCTCCGGAGATCGGTGCCTGGAATCCCGGAATCGCAGCAAGGAGCCCCGCGGCAATCACGAAGCTAGCAATCAGGAATGCAATGGCGCTCCTTATTCCCACCTTCTTCTCCTCAGCAGCCACAGCTACGATAAGATATGTGGAGAGTCCTCCGACAAAGACGAGGAGCTGGAGAAGAGCAACAAGCACTTGGTTGAGATACAGGAAGATCAGCGAGCTTACGCTTGCTGCCAGGGCAAGAAAGATCACGGAGTGGAGCAGTTTTTTCTGCAGGAAGAGCGCGATGCCGGATAATGCAGTCAAGATCGCTAGCAGGATAGGCAGAAAGTCAAGAGCCATCATCTACCCCTGAAGCTCCTCGGGCCTCTTGATGAAACCTCTTTTGTCGTAGGCCTCGAACTCGTAGCCCTTTGTCAGAGTCAGGCATTTGGGTGGGCAGACTTCCTCGCAGAGCCCGCAGAAGAGGCAGCGCTCTATGCCGATTTGGGGCATCACCTTCGTGCCGCGGTCGGTTATGACCTCAACCATCGTTATCGTCTTGTTTGGGCATATGCGCTCGCAGGCAGAGCAGCTGATGCACGTGTCCATGTCGAGCCTGAACATGTATCTCTCGCGGTCGTCGAGGGCCTCGCGTTCCTCTGGGAACTCCACAGTGAAACGCTCCTCACCCAGGCTCTTTATGCTCTCGAGCAAAGGCTTCAATACCACTTGGTCACCCGATGAATAATAGATAGGTAAGTATTAAATTAAGCAGCGATAGCGGGAGCAGCCAGGTCCAGCCGAAACGCAGAAGCCTGTCAATCCTCATCCTCACAGTAGTCGCGCGGATTATCATTATGAAGAACGAGATGATGAAGGTCTTGAGCAGGAGCCACACCACAGGCGGGAGGAACGGTCCGCTCCATCCCCCGAAGAAAATTATGGAGATGAGCAGGCTGCCAAGGAACATTCGCGAGTAATCGAGAAAGAGCGCAAGCGTGTAGTACGGGGCGCTCACGTCCGTCAGCCATCCTGCTATGAGCTCGTTATCAGCTTCGCGTATGTCGAAAGGCGGTCTCTCCATCTCCGCAAGCATCACTACGAAGAAGACCACGAAGCCAATCGGCATGAGCACTACGAACCACCACTGGCTCTGCGCGCCTATTATGCCGGAGATGCTGTACCCGTTCGCCAGCACTCCAACCGCAGCTATCACGAATATCAAGGGTATCTCGTAACTGAGCAGCATTATCACGGATCTCTGCGCGCTTATCGCCGAGAACTTGTTCCCGCTCCCGAACCCGTTCGCGAATATTATCAGGGGCATGAACGACAGGAGCACGAAGATCACGAGAAGCCCCAGCCCTATGTCAGTCTCGAGCAGCGTGGGCGAGAATGGCAGGAGGAAGATTAGGAAGATCGAGAGGGAGAGCATGAGAGGTATCGTGGTGAGGAAGAGCAGCTTGTCTGCGCGTTTCGGTATCGTGTGTTCCTTGGAGAGCAGCTTGACGAAGTCTGCCATGTTCTGCAGTATGCCGTACTTGCCCGCGAACGTCGGTCCATGCCTCTTCTGTATCTTCGCTATCGTCTTCCTCTCAACCCAGCCGAATATGTAATCGAACGCGACTATCAGAATCGAGACGGCAACAGCATACGCGATCGTGTCTGCAACCGCAGCGGCCGTTCCGCTGAGCTGGAGGTAACCCGAGATTATAGGGGCAATCGCAAAAAGGCTATCTGTCGGCATCTCCCATCACAACATCCAAGCTTCCGAGTATGGCGAATATGTCTGCGGTCTTGCACCCCTTCGATATCTCACCCAGGGCGGCAAGGTTGATGAACGTAGGGGACCTTATCGAGAGCCGGTACGGCCTTTGCGGGTCCGCAACCATGTACATCATACACTCACCTCTTGGAAGTTCTCTGCTCACGCGCACCTCCCTGTTCTTAGCGCTTGGTAGTATGAGCCTGACCTGCATACCAAGCGCATCACCCGCGGGCATTTTCGAAAGCGCGTTCCTGACCAGCTTTATGCTCTCGCGCAGTTCCAGCATCCTTACCTTGTACCTGGCGAAGCAGTCGCCCTCGCTCCTGACCTGCGCCTCGAAGTTCAGCTTGTCGTACACGTAATAGGGGATGTCCTTCCTCACGTCGTAGCTCACCCCGGAGCCGCGGAGCACAGGTCCCGTAACCCCCAGCGATATCGCCATGTCCCTGTCCATGACTCCTACCCCTTTCATTCTCTCCATGAAGAGCGGGTTCTTCTCAAGGAAGTCCTCGTACTCCTTCACTCGCTTCTCGATGTAGTCGAGCGCCTCCCTGGCCCTGTCCTCAAATCCTGGCGGCAGGTCCCTGATGAGCCCTCCTATCCTCATGTTTACGTAGAACATCCTGGCTCCTGACGCTTCCTCGAGCAGGCGCAGGACAAGGTCCCTGTCCTTGAAGCACCACATGAACAGCGTGAAGAACTGGCCGACATCGTTCGCCATAGTTCCAAGCCAGAGCAGATGGCTCGCTATCCTCTGCAGTTCGAGCAGCGCGGTGCGCACCCACATCGCGCGCTCCTTCACCTCCACGCCCATCGCCTGCTCGACCGTAGCTACATACGCCTCGTCGTAGGACATGGGCGCGACGTAGTCAAGCTTCTCCATGTACGGAGGGCTCTGCATGTACATTCTGGTTTCAACTAGCTTCTCCACTCCCCTGTGGAGGAAGCCGATGTGCGGCTCGAGGTTCACTACAGTATCGCCGTCTATGTCAGCTACAAGCCTCAGCACTCCGTGCGTGCTCGGGTGTACAGGTCCTATGTTGATGCGCGTGGTCATTGGTTGTCACTTGTCTCGTAGGGCGCGTTCCACGTGAAGTTCTTCCTTAGCGGCGCTGCCTTGCCGTTCCACTTCTCGAGCAGCAGGCGCTCAACGTTTCGCCCTTTAACCTGTATGCCGAACATCTCGAACAGCTCGCGCTCGTACCAGTCCGCGGCCCTGAATTCGCCCATAACCGTAGGAACCCACGCGTCTGCTGGGTCTATCTCAACCTCAAGGGTTTCATCCTTCCTCTCAGAGAGATTCCTCACCGTGTATATGACTTCTAGGTACTTCTCGTAGTCGACGGCAGTGATCTTGACAAGATAGGAATAGCCGCGGGTCTTCAAGTCCCTCGCGCCCTGCACAAGCCCGCTTCTCTCAATCTTCAATCTCACCACCGATCTTCTTCTGCAGTTTGATGAACCCTGCGTACAGGTTCTCTGGCTTCGGCGGGCAGCCAACAACGTAAACATCAACAGGCAGCACCTGGTCTATGCCCTTGATTATGTTGTAGCTCTCCCACCACGGCCCCCCGCACGTGGCGCACTCACCAAACGCTATCACATACCTTGGCTTTAGCATCTGTTCGTACAGCCTCTTTATCTCAGGCACCATCGATTTTGTCACCCAGCCAGCTACAACCATCACGTCCGCCTGCCTCGGCGTGGCCCTGAAGAAGAGATACCCGCGGCGCTCCGCGTCGATTCTCGCGGAGCCGAAGTCCATCAGCTCCATCGCGCAGCACGAGAGTCCGAACTGCAGCGGCCAGAGCGACCTCACCCTGGACCACTCTATCAGCCCCTTCGACATCGCCTTCGTGACCTCGGAGAGCTTAGCGAACATCACGTTCGGCTTAGTCTCGTATTTTTCCATCGACGCCTTGACAAGCTTGCTCATCTCCTCCTCTGCGTTGAGGAACCTCTCCCTGTCGTAAGGCGCAACTTCTTCTATTCGATCACTCCAAGAAATCCTTCAGCCGTTTGTCTCCGAAGGGGTGCATCTCCGCAACAGCGTTGCACTCTTTGCAGTACGCGCAGTTGTCCCCTACGATGAAAGCACCGCCTTCCACCCTGCATCCACACTCCAGAATCTCCATCTAATCAACCTTGCTCCTGCTTATTCCAAGCAGGAAAACCTCAAACACGAAACCGAATATTAGGAGAAGCACAACATAGAATCCGCTCGAACTCTGCGCCGCCCGTGCGAACGTCGACCATATGAGAACGATCACTCCTATTATCTCAAAGGCCAGAAACGCTATGAAATAGTGCAGGTACTCGTGCATTATCTCTACCTTCTGCCCGACGCTCTCCTCCGCGCTCTCATACACGAGCTTCTTTACCTTGTTCTCGTCGCTTCTGGGTCTGACCATCATCGAAAAAATGAGCATAGAGATGGGAATCAGCGCGGCTATTATGACAAAAACCAGCAACTGAAGGTATTGGTCGGCCATCGAATAGTTAATGAACTCAAAATGTTAATATTTGTATGGTATTTTCCAACGATACAGGCGATGGTTTGAAACTTTCAGAAAAGGCGCAGGGCGTATTGAGACAAGGTGGCACGAAGCTGCGCGTCAGCCGCAGTGGTATGTTCCAGCAGATAACCTTCACTGTAAAGAAGGCAAAGATCGGAAACATCGAGTACCTTGAGCTCTTCACAGATAGGATAATAGAGCTGGCAGAGCTGGCAAAGATTTCTGAGGAGATTGGTCTTCCGGTTGAGGCGCCGAACGGAAAGGCGTTTCCAAAGGGCACAAGCGCCGGAGACTTCAAGATCGATTAACTTTTGTTCACTACACGCCCGCGCCTGCACGCCATGCAGATGCCCACTCGCTGGTCGAAGTCCTTGTCGCACGCCAGCTTCCCGCAATTTGCGCACGTGTGCGAGGCAAGCCTGCCGCAGATGTGGCACATGCCAAGCGATTTCCTGAATTCCATAAACTCACTCGAATTCCGCGACCTCCTTTAGCAGGTCCTTTGCCTTTGCCATGGAAAGGGGCCTCATGCCCTTGTTCTTGGCGTACTTGCACTGGTACCTTATGTACGATTCGTTGATTTTCGTGTTAGGGTTTATCATCTTGCACCTTTCGATGTAATCTATTATCACCTTCGCCGCGCTCTCCTCATCGAGGCCCTTGACGTTCACAAGGTATGGAGCGAAGATGAGGTTGACTGATCTGTGCCTGACATCAGCTATCGGCGTTTCGAGCAGCTTCTCTATCCAAGCGTAGGAACCTGCGCGCGCGCTAAGCGGCACTCTTCTTTCCTGCGGCTTCAGTGATTTCGCAGCATCTATCACTTCCTTCGGAAGCTTCTTCCTGTCTATCGGCAGGCTCCCACCAATACCCTTCTCGACCGAACCCTTTACTAGTTCCAGAAGCTGCCTTACGTTCATGCGCACCTTTCCGTTCGATACGCGCTGGTTTATCAGCCTCATGGCCTGATCCCTCTTCGGCACAGACACGAAGGCCTCGAAGCCCACGATGAAGTCCTCCTTCTCCCTCTCTATCCCGAGGCCCATCTCGTTGCCCACCTTGATCATGTCATCAAGGTTAAGCGCAAAGAATTCCGTAGCCGCATCCGCTTCGGCAGCAGCAAACCTTGAAATCGAGTAACCATCGCCCATCGCGCTGACCAGCATGCGCGCGTACGCGTAGCCCATTATGTATCTTATCTTCACCCCGGTTATTCCCCGCGCCCTTTCGTGAGCCACCCTGCCGGTCTTGAAGACGCTGCCGAGCCTAGAAACACCTTCCTGCAGGTACTGCTGGTTTACCGACGTTGCGCCAAGCTCTGCCACTACCTCCTTCGCCTCAGTAGAAAAAGGATACTTGTATGCAAAGTCGAGAACCGATTCTGATACCATGCTTACTCTTGACACGAAGTAATATAAAACTCCGATTTGATGTAGACCGGGGGCAGACTATGGTGTCGCTAAATAGGAAGCTGACGGAGCGAGAGGCGAACGTTCTTGAAGCCAAACTGCTTGCGGCGAAGCATCCGAGCGAAAGAGTCACGATACTGCTGGGCCTTGTGAGGGAGCAAGAAAAACTAACCGAATTTCACGCCAGTCATGGCGAGATTCACAAAGCATTCTATGAGGTGAGCAGGAAGCACCCTGATGTTTTCGGAGGCTTCAATTTTGATACAAGAATAGGAAAAGGACCGTGGTCTGAACCTTTAGAGCGTGCGCTCGCGGGCCATTGGATTTACTCCGGACAGATCTGGTTCGATATGCTGAGCGACCATGTGAAGTTGAACCCTGGTCTCTGGCCTGAAGCCGAGAGCCTGCTTGCTGTCAAGTACGATAGCAGACCCGAGGAAGACGAGTTCAGAGCTGCAGCGCACGAGCTAGCGTCGCTACTTAAACCTAGAAACTAGTCCTACTCCTCGACGTAGGGGGCGAGGAAGTACGTCACCGCAGCGTCGCCGATGTTGTACGTCAGCCTGAGCGGCTGGTCGCTCTTTATCGAGAGCTTGATGGCGTTGCCCATCGGGCTCGAGCGCACCATGTTCTCAAGGAACTCCAGGTTGAATACAGATTCTGCGTCCTTGCTCGCGTCGAGCTTCTTTATACCTGCGCCGTCGACCTCGTTCAGCTCCTCAAGATCTCCGGAATCGCCCTTCGCGCTTATCGTGAAGTGGCCCTTGCCGGCCTTGAACGCTATGTAAGATGAGATCAGCGACGCGTCCTTGAGCGCGTTCTTCAGATGCTCTCCGTCTACCTCTATCTGGGCGTCGAACTCGACCTTCGGCTCCTTGTCATCCTTCTTCCTCACATCTATGAGGTGCAGCCTGTACCTCCTCCTACTCTTCGCACCAACGAACTCGAGCAGCAGCTTGCCGTCCGCGTCCTTTATCACAAGGGCCTCGTCGTCCCTTGTCCTTGACATTATCTTGCTGAGGTTGTCTATGTTCAAGCCGATGTCCATGCTCTTCTCTATCTCGTACTTGGAGAACGCCTTGCTCGGCATGAAGAATGAGATCATGCTTATTCCAGAGGGGTCCATCGCCTTCAGTCCTATACCTTCCTTGCTTATGCTGAACGTTCCCTCATCAACGAGACTGACAATCGCTTCCACGCAGTCTCTCCAGTACCTTGCGTTATCTAGCTTTAGCTCAAAAGACATCTTAGCCCCCTTGCAATAGCTATTGACATATATGCTTATATAAGCTATTCGTCGCCTTCAGGAAAATATCATCACGCGGGCCCTTTTCTACGCCGTCAAACAGGCGCGGCAAAAATCAGAACCCAAGCCCAAACTGGGAACTCCACGCACCGTGTCCGAAACCAAGACTCCAGCGCTTGTCGTAATCCTCGCCAATGTCGTGCCTGCTTGCGGGGGCATCGCGGTTGCTATCTCTCTTGAGCTTCGCAATCTCGCTCTTCATCTTCCATGCCTCAAGCTGTCCAGCGACAACTCCCAAGGCCGCGGCGCTGCCGAGCTTCAGAAGAATGTTGAAGTGTGCCAGATCTCCTAGGTCGTATTGCGTAGCGGCGGCTAACGCCGGGATTGCGGCATCGACTGCCACATCCTTCGCCTTTCTCAGCAAAGTCTTGGCCTCCATACGCTTACTGCTAACAATATAACTTTCCCCTTATTTAATCATTTGTACAGTTTTCAACGTCATGTGCGTGGTTCGATGATAGGAATAGTGTATTCCAAGCTTGATGCGGCAGGAACCAACATGGCTGAATTCATAGCGAAATCCTATGAGTTCGAGGCCGTTGAAAACGAAAAGAACCTGAGGTACAGGGGTGAAGCCGCAAGCATCTACGAGGTCGACACGCTCCCATTCCAAGCAGATATGGCGGATGGTTTCGAGTGCGACCATCTCCTGTTCTTGAGCAGGCACAAGAGCGAGGCGGACGTCGATGCCTTCACAACGCACTCGCTCGGCAACTGGAGGCCCAGTGCCGATTTCGGGGGAAAACCAAAGCAGCTTTCTGCCGCTTCTCCTCTGCTTATGCTCTCCGCGCTAATAAAGATCAGAGACACGGCGCCCAGCGTCGACAAAACCTACGAGGCAACGCACCACGGCCCACTGCTCAAAACCCCTTCGCTTTTCGTGGAGCTTGGGGGAAGCGATAGGATGATTGGTGACAAAACCGCTGCCGCAACGGTAGCAAAGGCCGCATTTGCCGCGGTGACAGATATGGCCAACGAAGAGGTGGACTACCAGAAAGTCGCGGTGGGCATAGGAAGCAACCACTACCCGCAAAAATTCTCCGAGCTTGCCGTTTCAAAGGGCTATGCCTTCTCTCACATAATGCCGAAGTATGCTATACTCAACGAGGATGGGAGCAGCAACCTCGACGTGCTCGAGCAGGCGCTAGATAGGTCGGAGCCGAAGCCCGAGCTTGCGGTGATAGACTGGAAGAGCCTCAGCTCGATCATGAAAGAGGAAACAATTAAGAAGTTAAACGAAATAGGACTTGACAATGAGAAGATATGAGCCATTCGTGGCTTTTGCGCTTATACTGTTCCTGGCGATGGCAAGCACAGCAAGCGCCGAGTACTGGTTCCAGAGCGGCGCGAGGGCCGTAGGCAACTCAGACCAAAACAACGGGGCCAGCGTGCAGATACAAACAATAACCCCGCAGAACCTGGTCTCCGGGGCCATGGCGTTCTGGGTGGGCGAGACGCTATCCAACGGCGCCTTTCTCCAAGTAGGCTATACAATATCTAACGAAACAGGCAACATCACTACCAGCTGCACGGCCTCCGGATGTTCTGGCTCCACGTTCATCAGGGCAGGAGATGCGGAATGGTTCTACGAGTACTTCACTCCAGGGAACAACGACACCTTTTACGGCAGCACCGGTCCCGACGGCTCCGCGGGAGCTAACGGCACCGTGAACACATATGCCTTCTACTCCCTGGGCAACACCTGGTACTTCACTTTCAACAACAAGACAATAGGGAGCGCAGACCTCGGAACATCAGACTCGGGCCCGTATACCCCGATCGCCTTAGGCGAGGTAGCAAACACTAGCAACGCCAGCACATACATGCACCAGGTGATTTTTGCAAACCTTTCCTCTTACAAGTACGATATGTTCCTTCCTGTGCAGAGCGGCTATGGGACCGTGAACTACGGCGTGGGCAGCAAGACGAACCTGCGCAACCCATACGGGGTGCAGGAGGTAGGAACAAGGACAAACTACTTCGCAGTTGGCTCCGGGCTTCCGACTTCCAACAACGACACCAGGCTCTGGAATCTTGGATACAGGCTGACTGTCAACTCGCAGTACGCCAACATATCGAGCAGGAACACGTACGTGGCGTACTCGCCGCAGGCGATCTACGCTCCTCTCTTCGTGAACTTCACGCCAACGAGCCGCGCAGCATTCACAAGCTGGACAGGCAGCGGACTCGGCTTCTACAGCGGGGTCCAGAACACGGTCAACCTGCTTATGACAGCCAACATAACTGAGACGGCAAACTGGCAGATACAGTACCTAATTAATGTCCTTTCGCCGTATGGCAGAGTCACGGGCTCGGGCTGGTATGGAAATGGCACGTATGTGACTTTCAGTGTAACAAACACGTCGTTCTTCAGGAACGGCCAAGAGTTTAGGTTCATGAGGTGGAGCACAGGCGCAACCGGAACCGCCAACCAGAGTCTCGTGACCGGACCCGCGAACATAACTGCGATATGGCAGTTCAGGAGCGAACTGCTGGCAACAAACGCATACGGGCAGCGTGTAAACGTGTCAAAGTTCCTTGCAAACAACCAGCAAGTCAACGATACTCCGTTCCTTGACACCGACAAGCCGACGCTGATCTCCGGAGCCTACTACAAGGGCGTGTGGATAGCTGCTAACACGAACATAACCCAGAACTCTCCCGAGTCGGTGCCGGTCCCTCTTCCAATCTACAATGTCACGATAAAGACCACGGGCGTCTTCGGGTTCCCGGTAAACGCATCAGTCAACGTAACTTTCAAGAACGGGACAACAGCTTCGTTCTATTCGGGTCCGAACGGGATAGTGAGCATACCGAACGTGCCGTACGGATACGCTAACGCGAGCATGAGCTACCTCTACCTTCACGAGAGCGCGGTGGAGAACAACGGCGTTGCTGTCGAAAGCATCTTCATATCTCCGCTGAACGCGGTCGAACTGCTTATACTGATAGCCATCTTCCTCTATGTCGCCGACGTGAGCATAAAAAGGGAATTCGCGCATCTCAGGCAGAAGAAGCAGCAGGGCTCGCAGCCTCCAAAGAGGATATGGTCGCCTTAATGGTAAGCTTTATTTTGTTTTACAGGCCAATAATATAGGTTAGATGAAGGTAGCAATCCTGATTGCACCCAGGGATTTCAAGGACGAGACGGTCTCTCACCTGCAGCTTCTTTTCGGAAAGAGCGACATAGAGTCGCAGGTCGTGAGCCTCACTACCAAACCCTGCACCGGATACCACGGTGCTGTGATAAAGCCGCAGGCTGACGCAAGGGCGATGGAGACCGGAACCTTCGACGTTCTGCTCATAGCCGATGGACCTGGAGTTGAATCTCTCAAGCTATACGACCACAGGCCGCTCCTTGACCTGATCAAGGCGTTCCACGATAACCACAAGAAGGTCGCGGGCATAGGCAACGGGATAAGGGCCGTGGCGCGGGCCAACATAATAAAGGACACGCGAATAGCGAAGACCGACGAGGAAACGGAGAAGCTCGTCAGGCTATACAGGGGCAAGCCCACCGAGGACTTCGTGGTGAACGACAGGAGCATAGTTACCGCGAGCGGGGTAGACAACATACCTGATTTCATCGCGGCGCTGTCGCAGAAGGAAGCTTAGGTCAGCGCCTCTTTTTGTAGAATATGTGCTTTTCCTCTCCACACTCGCATACATACACTACGTAGCCGCGCGAACTCGCGAGCCTTACGCTGCAGTTTATTCCGGGAACGAGTATGTTGCCGCAGTTCTTGCAGATCTTCGCCTTGAGGTCCCTCGGGATCTCGGTCTTGTAGTGTGCGCTTATCCTCTTCGCGAGCGACGCGTACCTCTTCGCAAGCTTCCTCGAATCCGCGTTTTTCTCCTTTGTCCTTGCTTCCGCCATCGAGACAAGCCTGCGTATCCTTTCCGAAGCAATCCTGTCGACAAGATCAAGGTTTTTCATGCAAACATCATGCTAAGTTATTTATAGGCCCAAAATGACATATAAACATGGCGTATCAGGCCTTGGCCAAAAACAGACTGCAGGTCAGGGGAGAGGCATCTGTAGGCCTGGAACCTGGAATTGGGGAGTATACAGTTTCCAAGGGCGCGACGCTGGCAAAACTTACTGTGCAGGCCTCTGGCGAAAGGGCGGAGGCGCTCGTCAGCACGATGGTTCCCGGTGTGCTCAGCAAGATAAGCGAGGACCTCAATCGCTGCGGAAGCAAGCTCATCGTATCTGACATGGATCTCGAAGAGATAATGGATCTAATGAGGAAATCAGAGCGTCTTGAACTCACTAGCTGGATTTCCGGAGGAACGCGACCCGAACGGATAGGCGATGAGGTCTTCACCAACTACCTTACGGACCTGAAGCTGAGGACGAAGGTCAACGGAGAGACCGTAACTTTCGAGATGCACCTGAGGAACATGCTCTACTCGGCTAAGCGTGGCCCAGCCTGCTAATACGACTCCCATCTTACGTCGTGCCAACCTATTTATTGCCCGGATAAAAAGCAAGTATGTGGAGAGCAAGAAAAATGGAAAGGAGTCGTTGGTCTTAGAGAACGCCTTTGTGGCGGTGCAGCCGACTATCTGGAAAGATCTGCTGCGCCCGGTAACGGGAGAGAGCAAGAGGCTGATCAGCATAAAGAATCTCAGTGACCGATTGACCCTTGCTGTCGGATTCGAGGATTCTACTGATAAGTATGGGTTCGGGCAGCTGTACCCTTTCTTCTACCTAGCGACCAACCTCCGCCTATACGAATGCGGCGTAAGCGTCACACGTTCAGGAGATCTAGTAACAAGCGACGAACTCGCAAGGTCTCTTATTGGGAGTGTGCGGAGGTTCGCTTTCGAGAACGCAGAGCTGGACTTCGGCTCAGGAACAGCAGCGATAAATCTGCACACTCGTAATGGCGAAGAACCGGCGCTCAGGGTAGCGCTTCGCTTCAGAAGGACCACGGATGTTCCTGAGGACAGCTCCCAGGAACAGCCAAGGCAGATCGTGGGTTGACCAAGGAAGATGGGCCCGCTGAGATTTGAACTCAGGACCTACGGCTTATAAGACCGCCGCTCTAACCAAGCTGAGCTACGAGCCCGCGAGCATACTTTCCTCTCAAGGTTCTTATTGTTTTGTGAAATCGAACCGTCAGACTCTAAGCTCTTTTAACATCGCTTATCTTGTTTTTCCAGTTCGCTTTGACCACAGGAGCCAAATAGTGCCACCACGTGTGCCCGTCATCCATCTTGGTCAGTTCGGCTCTCAGGGCCGTGTCCGCCTTCTTGGGTTCATGTTCGTCTATGGCAAGGTAGTACGAAGCCAAACTGAGCTCACGGAGAGAAGTAAGCGGATTGTTTTCCAGTTGCGCAGCAGCCATCTGCAGCGCCAACTCTTTAATCTCCTTGCTGCCAGTGCCCGTTCTTCTGGATATCGTCTCAAGCATCGAAGGCATTCTTAGCAGAGTCTGCGACCCTACATAGCGACGATAGTGACTCATAGGATCTGCTATCACAGCTTCCATGACCTCACTCGGCAACAGCGATATTTAAACGTTGAGAGCCATATTTTTACCATAAGTACAGGCGCAGCCAATGGATCTAGGCGAAGGACTCAGGAAGGCGATTGCGAGGCTCACCGGAGCCACAATAATAGACGCAAAGACGATGCGCGAGTTCAACAAGGAACTGCAGCGCTCTCTCATATCCGCAGACGTGAATGTCGAGCTTGTGCTCGCGCTGACACAGAAGCTCGAGGACGCGGCTCTGAAGGAGAAGCTGCCCGAGGGCGTGAGCGCCAAAGATTACATAACCAACATGCTCTACGAGCAGCTCGTTGGCTTGATGGGCGCCTCTTTCGAACCGGTGATGAAGCCGAAGCGTGTCCTGCTCCTGGGCCTGTACGGGTCCGGGAAGACGACTACAGCAGCAAAACTCGCGAGGTACTACCAGGAGCGTGGATTGAGCAGCGCGCTTATCGCATGCGACGTGTCCAGGCCAGCGGCGTACGAGCAGCTTGAAACCCTCGCAAAGCAAGCAGGCGTAGGATTCTACGGGATAAAAGACGAGACCGATGTCAGGAAGATAATAAAGGGCGCGCAGGCCGCGCTCAAGGACAAGAAGGTGCTCATCTGCGACACGAGCGGCAGGAACGCGCTCGACAAGGAGCTGATAGAGCAGCTCAAGGTCGTCGCCGAAGAGTTCAAACCCGACGAGCGCGTTCTGGTCATAAACGCTGATACCGGCCAGGTCGCGGGCAAGCAGGCCAAGGAGTTCGACACTGCAGTGAAACTCACCGGCGTAGTCGTCACGAAGCTCGACGGCTCCGGGAAGGGCGGCGGCGCACTCAGCGCTGTCAGCGCGGCGCATGTTGGCATAGAGTTCATAGGAACCGGAGAGAAGCTCAACGCAATAGAGCTCTACGACTCGAAGAAGTTCGTCAGCAAGCTGCTCGGCATGCCGGACCTCGAGTCCCTGGTCACAAACGTGCAGCAGGCGATAAAGGAGGCGAACGTGAAGCCTGAGGAGATGGCAGCAGAGGAACTCAACTACAGCACGTTCTACACGCAGCTGAAGGCGATGAGCAAGATGGGTCCGCTCAACAACATGATGGCCTCGCTGGGAGTGTCTGCGCCGAAGGAAGCACTAGAGCAGAGCGAGATCAAGATGAAGCGCTACAAGGCGATAATAGACTCTATGACGCAGTCGGAGCGCGAGGATGGCACCCTACTCTCCAACTCTGCGCGCATAAAGAGGATAGCCAAGGGCAGCGGGTCAACAGAGAAGGAGGTGCGCTCCCTCATCTCTGACTTCAACAAGATGAAGAAGATGTTCTCGATGATGAAGAACGACCGCAACGTGCGCAAGCAGTTCTCCAAGTTCATGCCCAAGCAGTAATCGGCGCGCATGGAAAGGTTAAAATTTCTAAACTATGGAATATGAAGCATGGCGATCAAGTACTGGGAGTTCGAAGACGCACCCCTTAGGGAGAAACTGAAGAATCCGAACGTGCGCGAACTGGCGAAGATCTATTTCGACAACGAGACGCGCGCATACAGATTTTCCAAGGCGCTTCTCGAAGTGAAGAAGAGACAGAGCATGCGCCTCAAGGACTGCGACGACTCGCTTCCGCTCGCAACCTGGAAGAGGTATCTTGACTTCGGGGTGGAGGTCGGCATACTCAAGCACGAGGACAGCGTATACAGCTTCACAGACAGGTACTCGAAGCCGTTCAAGAACATAGCAGTTTACATAAAGGCGTGGGTCGAGGCTCAGGAGGGCGAGGATGCTGACGTGCTCTTTGCCAACGCGAAGACAGACAGGCAGAAGAAGCGTGGAGGCAGGATGTCTGCAGACGTGCAGCCAGACGCGCGCGACCAAAAAAGCGAACCTTCAGAGGCACAGGCGTAAGGTTAGTTTGCTATTGTCTGGTTCACAGGCTGTGTCGCATTAAGCGCCGGATTCCTTCCCAGATAGAAGTCTCCAGCAGCTATGTACCCCTTTCCTTGGGACGAGGTGCCTGTCACGCCGGCAACCAACTTAATGCTTACGTTTTGGCAGAGCAGCGTGCCGAGCGGTATGCTCGCGTTTACGAATGTGCTCTGCGGATTGGCCACGTTCTTCGGCGAAACGTATGTGTTGTAGTGATCTGTTATGACAGGCTTGCCGGCCTTGAGTATCTGAACGTAGAGGGAAGAACTCTGCGACGATATGAGCTTGAAATTGAGGTACAACTGGCTGACTGGGAATGGCTCCGAGGTAAGGTTGCCAGCCTGGAGAGCAACGCCCGTGTTGTATGTTGTGGCTGCGTAGGTATCGTTGTATCCGCTCCACGGCGCAGCATAGTACGCGCCCTGGGAGTTCGCCTTTGTTAGATTGAAGGGTGCGGAGCCGAAACCCGGGCCTGTCGCATTCCAGTCAGCATACGTTCCAGTTGAGAAGTTGCCGTTGGGTATCGCGACGCTTGCGTTCTTAGATATGCAGCTCGCGAAATAGACTGTTGTCGTGGTGAACGTGATGCTACTTGTGTTCGCTGTCCCGTTGCCTCCCACGCTGGTGGTCGGCGTGCCGTTCGTGAAGAGAGTGGTTGTCAACGTTGTTTGCGCACCTGAGCCTCCGTGCGTGGCGAAGAGGTATATCGCGAGCACTATCAGTATGGCCAGTATCACGACATACGCGAGTATTCCTCTCTGCATCAAACCGCATCTTTAATATAGATAAGCACTAATAAAACCATATCAGCAGCAGAAGTGTTTTTGTTTGGGAAGCATACCTAGGAAATGGAAGAAGAAGGGCCGAATGCGCTGGAAGTGGATCAAGAAGCGCAGGAAGAGGATGAAGAGGGCCCAGAAGAGAAGGGTAGGAGAGCTCTAGCTAGGCGAGCGTCCTTATCTGGTACCTTCCACGCCTTTCTATGTCTGCAAGTCTCGCGAATATTTTCTTTGAGTCAGCATACGCTTTCGAATAAGCTTTGGATAGTTCGCTGTACTCCCGTTTCCCTATCGAGCGCTTGATCAGCAGCAGGTCTATCGCCTTCCCCTCCATGCTCTCCCCTATCTCCGCGAGTCCGAAGTCTATGACGCAGGGCCCCGAGCTCGAGATCATTATGTTTGCCGGCGTGAAATCTCCGTGTATCACGTCAGCACCGTGCATCTTCGCAAGCATTCTCCCTATCTCCCCGTATCTCACACGCGCGCCCGTTGTGTCTTTCAGCAGCTTCCCCTTAACTTTCTCCATATATATCGAGAACATTCCGAGTCCCAGCAGTTCCGGCACCCGCACACCTGCCTCTGCTGCGCGTGCCATCGCCCGCGCCTCCCTCCTGGTGCGCGTCTTCCTGAGCGTCTCGTCCAAAACCTTTATCCTGTACGCTTTCGCATGCCTAACTTTCGCGACCGCCTCCTTCCCGAACACGCTTGTGGCATACACCCTTGCCTCCGCGCCCTCGCTAAGTTGCCTCATATGATCACTAATACACCACTGCCCTGTCTATCCTGTACCTCTGCTCTATGTCGCATCTCTCGAGAGGAACAGAGAAGCCGTTTCTAAGCATGCGCTCCGCCACATATGCTATCATGCCGCCGTTGTCCGCGTTGAACTCGTTGGCCGCGAAACCGAACCTCATCCCGTGCTCCTTGCACACGCTCGCAAGCATCTCCTTGAGTCTCGAGCTCTGCGCCACGCCTCCGCAGACGCAAAGCTCGTCGCTGTTGGTGAGCAAGAGCGCGCGCTCGGTGGCTTCGCAGAGCATCGCAAAGGAGGTTTCCTGTATGGAGTAGCAGAGGTCCTCTTTGCTCTCCTTGCCCGCGAGGCTCGACGCGTATGTGAGCAATCCGGTAAAAGCGAAGTCCATGCCCTTTACAGTGTACGGCATCTCGATGTACTTGCCGTTTGCTGCAAACCTCGCCACTGTAGAGCCCCATGCAGGCTTCAGCTTTATCTCGCGCGCGAAGGCATCAAGCATATTCCCAACGCCGATGTCAAACGTTTCTCCGAGTATCTGGTAGTGCGGCGAAGGCCCCTTTGCCAGTTTCAAAAGCTGCGAATTGCCGCCGCTGACATAGAGCGTTATCGGGTCCCCGAACCCGGCCTCGTGCTTTGTTATCTCGGCGTGCGCGACCGCGTGGTTCACTGGTACGATCTTAACCCCGAGACCCGCCGCGATAGTCTTCGCGGCAAGCTGGCCTACCTGCAGGCACGCCCCTATTCCCGGGCCCCTAGTGTATCCCACGCCCTCGATGTCGCGCATCTCGACCTTCGCCTTGTCGAGAGCCATCCTTATTACCGTTCTCGCGTTCTTCACATGAGTCTCAGCGACCTTGGAGGGTATCATGCCCCTGCTTCCAACATCGTACATCAGCTTCTCATTCGCGAGTACCCTGCCTTTGTCAACGATGCCTACGCCGAACGTATGCGCGCTGCTCTCTATCCCTATCGTTAGCATTGCTTGCCTTTCCCCTCTGAATTATATTAAGATGACGCCAGCGAGCCCGCGTCCTTTAGTGGCACTCTCGCCGATTGCAAACATGTATATAAATCTTTGCTACTTATACCTACTTTATACTACCGACAACGTTAGCACCAGCCTTCTTTTAGGTGGATTGTTGAGCAAGCGGGAACACGACCTCGTACCCACGCACAGAATCATGAGTCGCAACGAGGTAAACGAGGTGCTCGCGGCACTCGGCGTCACTCTCGGCAACCTCCCGAAGATACTCGTTAACGACCCACAGGCTAAGAAGGCGCAGGCAAAGGCCGGCGACGTCCTTGAGATAGACAGGGAAGATTTTGGGAAGGGCTACAAGTACTACAGGTATGTTGTTGATAGATAGCGGCAGGATCCGATGAGGAAGAACATAATATTGGAATCTTACCTCAGTTCCAACTCTCTGGTCCAGCATCAGATCGAGAGCTTCAACAGGTTCGTCGAGCAGGACGTTCAGAAGATAATAGACCAGCAGGCGACAATCGAGCCGAGCGTTGAGGGATTCTCGCTCAAGCTTGGAAAAATAAGACTGGACAAGCCTTCGGTCATCGAGGCGGACAGCTCAAGGAGGAGCATACTGCCTAACGAGGCCAGGCTCAGGAACCTAACGTACTCATCGCCCATGTTCCTAGAGTTCGTGCCTGTCATCAGGGGCATAGAGAAGGAAGCATCGTACGGCGAGGTGTTCATCGGCGAGCTTCCAATAGTGGTCAGGAGCAACCTCTGCCACTTCAGGACGCTTACAAAGAACCAGCTTGTCGAGAACGGTGAGGATCCCGAGGATCCAGGCGGGTACTTCGTGGTCAAGGGAACAGAGCGAGTGCTTATAGGCCTTGAGGACCTGGCGCCGAACAGGATAATCACGAGCAAGGAGAAGGGCGGGGCGGAGACCACGAGCAAGGTCTTCTCGACGGCTCCGGGATTCAGGGCGAGGACCGTGGTCTCGAGGAACCAGAACGGAGTCTTCGCTGTCGAGTTCCCGACGCTGCACAAGGCAGTCGGCATGGTGCTGATCCTGCGCGCCCTCGGCATACAGGTGAGCGATATGCTAGCATCAGCGAGCGACGTGCTCTCTTACAAGAACGACATGCTTCTCAACATAGAGCTGAGCGAGGCCAAGGACCTCGGACCCAGCGACGCGCTCCTCGAGCTGGGCAAGCTCTCTGCGCCGGGCCAGGCGAAGGAGTACCAGATAAAGCGCGCCGAGACGCAGCTCGACACCTACCTGCTCCCTCACATAGGCACAAAACCTGAGGACAGGAAGGACAAGGGCAGGTACATACTGCAGATGTCAAGGCGCGCGAGTGTGGTCGCGAACAGGCTTGCACCTCAGGACGACAAGGACCACTACTCGAACAAGCGCGTAAAGTACTCGGGCCAGCTAATGGAGGAGCTCTTCGCCTATGCCTTCAGGTTCTTCGTCAAGGACGTGAAGTACCAGATAGAGCGCGCGAGCGCAAGGGGCCGCAAGCTGAGCATACCGACGATAATCAGCCCCGAGACGATGACAGAGAAGATCTCATACGCGATGGGCACCGGCACATGGGTAGCGGGCCAGACAGGAGTCTCGCAGGTCCTAGACAGGACCAATCTGATCAGCACCTACACGAACCTGCGCAGGGTGAAGAGCCCGCTGGCGAAGAAGCACCCGCACTTCAATGCAAGGGAGGTGCACGGCACGCAGTGGGGCAAGATCTGCATATCGGAAACACCGGAGGGACTCGACGTAGGCCTGACGAAGTACCTCGCCATAATGGCGAAGATAAGCGTCGGCGCCGAGGAGAAGCAGGTCGAGAGCAAGCTCAAGGACATTGGGAAGATAGAGGAGGATTAGGATGGCGAAGAAGGTAAGCGAAAAGTGCTATGTTCACCTCAACGGCAAGGCCATAGGCCACGTTGCAGACCCATTTGCCTACATAAAGGAAGTGAAGGAGGCGAGGAGGAAGGGCGTAATATCAGGAGAGGTCAACGTCGCTTATCTTGAGAAGCTCAACGAGGTCCACATAAACACTGACCGCGGAAGGGTCAGGAAGCCATACATAATCGTAGAGAACGGCAAGTCGAGGCTCACAAAGGAGCTCTTCGAGAAGCTTGAGAAGAAGGAGATAGACTTCGGCTACCTGATAAGGAACGGCATACTCGAGTTTCTCGACGCTGAGGAGGAGGAGAACGCGCTCGTTGCCATGACCGAAGCAGACATAGGCGAGAAGACGACCCACCTGGAAGTTGACCCGGTCTCGATCTTTGGGTTCACAGCGAACACAGCCCCGTTCCCAGAGACGAACAGCGCGCCGAGGCACCTCATGTTCTCAAGCTACATCAAGCAGGCGCAGGGCCTTTATGCTACTAACTTCAACCTCAGGTTCGAGTCGAGGGCGTACATACTCTTCTACCCGCAGGCGCCGATAGTAACCACGGCAGCTTACGAGGCGCTCAAGCTGGGCAAACACGCATCCGGGCAGAACTTCGTTGTTGCACTCTCCACCTTCTATGGATATAACATGCAGGATGCCGTGGTCCTGAACAAGGCAGCTGTCGACAGGGGCCTCGCAAGGAGCATGTTCTACAAGACCTATTCTGATGAGGAGCGCAGATACCCTGGAGGACAGAAGGACATCTTCAAGATTCCGCCCGCAACAACCGAGGGCTACCTCGGCGAGCATGCGTACTCGAAGCTGAGCGAGGACGGTGTCATAGAGCCAGAGATGACTGTGGAGGAGGGAGACGTGCTCATAGGCAAGGTCGCGCCGCCGAGATTCCTCGAGGAGAGCATAGGCGCAGGAGGGCTTGAGGAGAAGACACGCGACGACTCGATAGTAATGAAGCCGGGAGAGAGCGGCGTCGTCGACGATGTGATATTCACAGAATCGCCAGGAGCTACAAGGATAGTCAAGGTGAGGGTGAGGGGCATACGCGTGCCGGAAGCCGGGGACAAGTTCGGCAGCAGGCACGGGCAGAAGGGAGTCGTGGCGCTTGTGGTGCCGCACGCGGACATGCCGTTCACAGAGCAGGGAATAGTGCCGGACCTCATGCTCAACCCGCACGGAATACCAAGCAGAATGACCTTCGGCCATCTGCTTGAGACCTTGGGAGCGAAGGCCGGATCTCTCAAAGGCACAAGGATGGACGGCACAGCCTTCTCAGAGAAGGGGAGCGAGCGTCTGTCAGAATACGCGAAGATACTCGAGGGCCACGGATTCGAGAAGTACGGAGAGGAGACCCTATTCGACGGCGTAACAGGAAGGCCTTTCAAGGCAAAGCTCTTCCAAGGAGTTGTCTATTACAACAGACTGCACCACATGGTCAGCAACAAGATGCAGGTCAGGTCAAGGGGAACGGTGCAGATACTCACGCACCAGCCGACAGAGGGCAAGGCGAGGCTCGGAGGCCTCAGGTTCGGAGAGATGGAACGAGACGTGCTCGTCGCATACGGAGCGAGCCTTCTGCTGAAGGAGCGAATGCTCGACCAGAGCGACAAGGCCACGGTGCTGATCTGCAAGGAGTGCGGAAGCATAGGATACAGAGACTACGCGAAGCGCGTGGACGTCTGCCCGCTGTGCAACAGCAACAAGCTCTCGGAAGTGGAGATAAGCTACGCTTTCAAGCTGCTTCTTGACGAGATAAAGAGCCTGCACATCAGGCCGCAGGTTGGAATGGAGGAATAGGCATGCAAGCAGAAGTGATCAAGCAGATAAAGTTCGGGATCTTCTCCCAGGAGCAGATACGCAAGCTCAGCGTGGCGAAGCTCACAGTGCCAGACACGTACAACGAGGACGGCTACCCGATAGACGGGGGCCTGCTGGACCAGAGGCTCGGGGTCATAGACCCAGGACTCGTGTGCAAGACGTGCGGCGGTAGGGCGAAGACCTGCCCCGGCCACTTCGGCCACATTGAGCTCGTGCGCCCTGTGATCCATTCCGAGTTCGCGAAGATAATCAATATGCTGCTGCAGGCCACGTGCCAGAAGTGCCACAGGATCCTGCTGAACAACGACCAGATCGGGGTCTTCAAGGAGGAGATGGAGCGCGAGCTTGCACCTGAGACCACCCCGGCAGAGGCATCGGCCGACAAGCACTCTGAGCAGGACATGCTGAAGAAGCTTAAGAGCGTGAAGAAGTGCCCGCACTGCCAGACGGTGCAGGAGAAGCTCAAGTTCTCCATGCCCACATACTTCTACCTCGGAGAGCGCAGGCTCAAGCCTGACGAGATACGCGACATGCTCGCGAAGGTTAGCGACGACGACCTGAAGCTGATAGGCGTTGACCCAAAGACGAGCAGGCCCGAAGCGCTCATACTGAATTCGCTCCTGGTGCCTCCAGTGGACGTGAGGCCCAGCATAACCTTGGAGACAGGAGAGAGGAGCGAGGACGACCTAACGCACAAGCTCGTGGACATAATGAGGATCAACCAGAGGCTAGAGCAGAACATAAACGCGGGCGCGCCTCAGATAATCATAGACGACCTCTGGGAGCTGCTCCAGTACCACGTCACCACGTACTTCAACAACGAGACCAGCGGCATACCGCCCGCAAGGCACAGGAGCGGGAGGGCGCTCAAGACCATCGCGCAGAGGCTGAAGGGCAAGGAGGGCCGTTTCAGGTACAACCTCTCGGGAAAGAGGGTCAACTACTCAGCAAGAACTGTCATCAGCGTCGATCCCGCAATAGACATAGACGAGGTAGGGGTGCCTCAAGCTATAGCGGAGAAGCTGACAGTGCCGTTCTACATAACCGAGTGGAACCTCGAAGCTGCGAAGAAGCTGCTCGAGCGCACGGAGTACCCGATGGTGATAAACATAGTCGCGCAGGACGGCAAGCGCAAGCGAATACTTGACACGAACAAGGAGGAGCTGCTCAAGGAGATAAAGGCAGGCTACGTACTCGAGAGGCAGCTGCAGGACGGCGACATAGCGCTCTTCAACAGGCAGCCGTCGCTCCACAGGATAAGCATAATGGCACACAGGGTCAAGGTGCTGCCTGGCAAGACCTTCCGAATAACATACCCGGCGACTGCCCCGTACAACGCAGACTTCGACGGAGACGAGATGAACCTGCACATACCGCAGACGCTCGAGGCCCAGGCCGAGGCCAAGTACCTCATGGCTGTCCAGAACCAGATCTTCTCACCCAGGGACGGCAACGTGATAATCGCGAACGGAGAGGACGGGGTCATCGGACTCTACATGCTTACGCAGGACGGCACGTCCCTAGAGCTCGAGGAAGCAGAGTACCTGCTCGGCGCAGCAGGCATAAGGGAGCTGCCGAAGGCAGAGAGGGACGGAACATACAGCGGGAAGGCAATCTTCTCGATGCTTCTGCCTAAGGGCCTCAACTTCGAATCGCAGTCGGGCAACGACGTGCTGAAGATCAAGGACAGCGAGCTGGTGTCTGGAGTGATAAACAAGAAGGCGTACGCCGCCGGCGGATCCAACAAGCTCTTCGCTGCGATAGCGATGCAGTGCGGATTCGAGGAGCTGAAGAAGTTCCTGGCGACATCGTCAAGGCTCGCATACGCATATGCGACCCTCTCAGGTGTCACCATAGGAGTGAAGGACTACCTGCTCACAGACGAGATGAGGAAGGAGAAGGAGAAGATGATAGCGGAGACCGAGGGCAAGGTCAAGGAGCTGATCGCGCAGTACAAGAGCAAAAAGCTTGAGCCGCTCCTCGGACTCACGCTCAGGCAGTCGCTGGAGCAGATGATCATGGTGGAGCTGGACCTCGCGAGGGGGAAGGCGATACAGATGCTTGTCAAGAACACGAGCAGCTCAAACTTCGCGATGCTCATGGCAACATCCGGGGCCAGGGCCAACGTGCTCAACCTCGAGCAGGTAAGCATGTTTCTCGGGCAGCAGGCAACAAGGGAAGGTGGCAGGATAAAGCGCGGATACTACACAAACAGGGTCGTGCCGCACATACCCAGGAATGATAGCAGCGCAGAGGCGAGGGGCTTCGTAGGCAGCAGCTACTCCGACGGACTTACGCCTATAGAGATGATAATGCACGCTGTGGGAGGCAGGGGCACAGTCATACAGAAGGGCCTGCTCACGCAGAGGAGCGGATACCTGCAGAGAAGGCTCGCGAACGCGCTCCAGGACTACTACGTGACGCACGACAACAGCGTCAGGGACGTCAACAACAACGTGATAGAGACCATATACGGAGGCGACGGCATAGACCCGACAAGGGTGAGCTTCGCAAAGCAGAAGAAGGAATAGACATGGCAAAGGACCAGGAGTATAACGTTCAAGCCGGAGAACCGGTGGGAGTCATAGCAGCGCAATCGCTCGGAGAGCCTGGCACGCAGATGGTGCTCAGGACGTTCCACCTTGCAGGAGTCGCGGCTACGATCGCCACGTCCGGCCTTCCAAGGATAATAGAGCTGCTCGACGCCAAGAAGATGCCATCGTCCCCGATAATGCGCATCCATCTAAAGGAATCTTACTCGAAGAGCTTCGCTAAAGCTGACGAGGTCGCTAAGAAGATAAGCGAGATCAAGATGAGGAGCATAATGAAGCGCGTGGCAGAGAACTTCGCGAGCGGCAAGATACTCGTGATACTTAACGAGCAGTCAATGCAGGCTGTCGACCTCACTGCCAGGCAGGCAGCTGCGAGACTCGCCAAGGAGTTGGGAGTGGAGACGAAGGTGGGCGAGCACGGGAACATAATAGTCAACACGCACACGAAGAACCTGAAGGACGTGCGCGCGGTGACCGTCAAGATAACAAAGGCGATTGTCAACGGAATAGAGGGCGCCGGCAAAGCAATGGTCGCGCAGGAAAAGGGCGGAGAGTTCTATGTTGAGGCCGCCGGCAGCAACATCGAGCCTGTGATGCAGGTAGAGGGCGTGGACCCCGGCAAGATCTACACGAACGACCTCTTCGCGATGTACAGGGTCTTCGGAGTTGAAGCTGCAAGGAACACACTGGCCCTGGAGCTGAAGAAGACGCTGGAGGACCAGGACATATCTGTGAACGACAGGCACATCTCGCTCATCGCAGACGCTATGACTGCGGACGGCACGCTCCAGAGCATAGGAAGGCACGGCCTTGTCGGCAAGAAGGAATCAGTATTCGCAAAGGCGGCTTTCGAGGAAACTGTCAAGCACCTGATCAACGCCGCGGCCTTCGGCCAGATAGACTACATGCGCGGAGTTACCGAGAACATACTCGTTGGAAAGCAGATACCCCTGGGCACTGGCTCGGTCAAGCTGGTCATAAAGAGAAAAGAGACGAAGAAGAAGGAGAAATGAGCAAGCATTAAATAGTTGTGATTTGTATCTTGTGTTGATTTTATGCAAGCAGAAAGGCCGTTTGATCTTCTCAACAAGTCGATAGGCCAGCATGTGCTAATACGCCTTAAGAACGGCAGCGGGATAAGGGGAAAGGTCTCATCGTTCGACGCGCACATGAACATGGTTCTGGCTGAGGCTGAGGAGCTCGGCGACGACGGAGGCTCAAAGACAAAGCTCGGCACGATACTGCTGCGCGGCGGAAACATCCTTTACGTGTCGCCGGTCTGACCTTTGCAGAAGAGCATTTAAACCTAAAACGATCAGGTTTACCGTTGGGCTCTTAGCGCAACGGTAGCGCACCTGCATGGCATGCAGGGGGTTGCGGGTTCGAATCCCGCAGAGTCCACATCCTTCGTCAACAGCCGTTTTTAACAACAATCTTTATATTAAGCCGAGGCAAATGGAAGGACATGGGGGTAAGACTGGTTACTGCTGATGCTGAAACCGCAAAGAAGCTAGAGCGCGAAATGAGCGGCTCGAAGGGCACGCTCTCGCACCTGCTGTTCAAGGCAAAGCGCAGCGATAATGAAATAGAAAGAGAGATGACCCCGATAATTAGCAAGATATTTAACAACCTAGAGTTCAACGATGCGCTGGACTTCGTCGACACTTTTTCTCCGGAGAAGATAAAGATAGTACACAGGATCAAGAACCCCGACTTCGACGAAGTCGCAGGACATCTCAAGCTCACTGTGCAATTCTTGCCGGTCTCTTACACGGAAGTTGGCAGCAGCGTCACATTTGCGAATTCTACAGCTGTACATTTCTATGATGCCACTCCGGAAAACAAAAATGTCGCTTTGAGGCTTCTGGGAGTTCTCGCGCAAGAGCTGCAGGACAGATATTGGCCTTCCCTTCACGGCGCAGCCTTAACTAGCTAATTTTCAACTTTTTCTTGGAAAAAAGCAAATATTTTTATATTAGAACATATATAGTTTGAAGCATGCCAAAGGGGGAAAAGATAGTAATCAGAGCGGTTAGCAAGCCAGACGAAGATAACCCCCAGGCCATCACCAACTGGTTCTTCGAGTCGTTCAACCTTTCCGGCAAGGACGATACTCCAGAACGTAAGATGTTCGCGATCATAGTGAACAACAGCCTGCAGGGAGTAGGCACCACGAGCAAGGGACTTAGCGCAGAGCTAAAGCAGCCGCTCAGCACAGTGATATACAACCTTAACAAGTTCATTGATTCGGGCCTGGTGGTGAGGAAGGGCAGGGAGTACTTCCTTCGCGGAAGCGATTTCCAGAGTACGATACAGGAGATACAGGCAGAGATGGTCGCAGAATTCAACCGCATGATGCAGTTCGCAAGCAAACTCGATGAGCTATTCACAAGTGAGGTTTATGGCACAGGAAGAGAACAAACCGCAACAAAACGGGAAAAGAGAGCAAAAGCAGCAAAAAAGTGAGCCGGCGGCTCCTTCGAACGACCAGGAAAAAGAGATGGTTGAGATGAAGGACAAGCTGCTGAGGCTCGCGGCCGAGTTCGACAACTACAAGAAGAGATCCGCAAAGGACCTCGACGCGGCGAGGGGCGTAGGGAAGGCCGAGCTGGCAAAGGCCCTTCTTCCGACGCTCGATGAGTTCGAACTGGCGCTCGCTGCGCTTTCGGAGTCGGAGCACGATAAGGCGCACATAAAAGGCGTCGAGCTCGTCTTCTCCAACATACTCGGCTCGCTGAAGAGCGCAGGCCTGAAGGAGATAGACTCTAAGGGCAAATACGACCCGTACAAGCATGAGATAATAATGACGAGGGAGAGCAAGGAGCCGGAGGGCACCATCATAGAGATAGTCAGGAAGGGATACACGTTCAACGACATGCTGCTCAGGCCGAGCGCCGTCATAGTATCAAAAAGTAACGCTTCGGAAGAGGAGGAAAAAGAAGGTGAATAAAATGGCAAAGACAATCGGAATAGATCTTGGAACTTCGAATTCAGCTGCGGCTGTGCTGCAGGGAGGCAGGCCTGTCCTAATACCGAGCGCGGAAGGCACATCGCTATACGGGAAATCCTTCCCGAGCTACGTAGCCTTCACCAAGGACGGCCAGCGCATAGTCGGCGAGCCCGCGAGAAGGCAGGCGGTGGCAAACACCGAGGGGACTGCTGCCGCGTTCAAGAGAAAGATGGGAACGAGTTTCAAGTACAAGATACTGGGCAAGGAGTACGCGCCCCAAGAGCTGTCCGCGATACTTCTTCAGAAAATAAAGCACGATGCAGAGGCGTTCCTCGGAGAGGAGATCAAGGAGGCAGTGATCACCGTGCCTGCGTACTTCAATGACAACCAGCGCCAGGCGACAAAGGACGCCGGCGAGATCGCAGGACTGAAGGTAACGAGGCTGGTTAACGAGCCCACCGCAGCCGCGCTCGCATACGGCCTCGACAAGACAGGCAAGGAGCAGAAGATAATGGTCTATGACTTCGGGGGCGGAACCCTGGATGTGACCATCATGGAGTTCGGCAACGGCGTTTTCGAAGTGAAGTCCACAAACGGGGACACGCAGCTTGGAGGAACTGACATGGACAACACGCTTGTTGATTTCCTCAAGGCGGAGATAAAGAAGAAGGCGAACCTTGACATAAGCAAGGATGCGCAGGCGCTGCAAAGGGTAAGGGAAGCTGCGGAGCGCGCGAAGATAGAACTCTCGACGACGCTAAGCAGCGAGATAAACCTGCCGTTCCTAGGCAGCGTCGGGGGCAAGCCGGTCAACTTCAGCTACTCGCTCACAAGGGCGAAGCTCGAGGAGCTTGTCATGCCCATAGTCGAGCGCACGCTCAAGCCGATGCAGCAGGCCCTCAGGGACGCGAAGCTCGAGCCTGGCCACATAGACAAGGTCATACTGGTAGGCGGACCCACAAGAATGCCGATAGTGCAGAGATATGTGGAGCAGCTGTACGGCAAGAAGATAGAGCGCGGCGTGGATCCGATGGAAGCCGTAGCGTTCGGCGCTGCGGTGCAGGCGGGTGTGCTCACCGGAGAGGTGAAGGACATAGTGCTGCTCGATGTAACGCCGCTTTCGCTAGGCCTTGAGACGCTCGGTGGAGTCTCCACAGTGCTCATATCAAGAAACACAACAGTGCCGATAAAGAAATCGCAGATATTCTCGACAGCCGATGACAACCAGTCTGCAGTAGATATTAACATACTGCAGGGCGAGCGCCCTATGGCCAAGGACAACGTGAGCCTTGGAAGGTTCATGCTTACCGGCATACTTCCCGCCCCGCGAGGAATGCCGCAGATAGAGGTGACGTTCGATATCGACGCGAACGGCATACTCCACGTCAACGCAAAGGACACTAAGACCGGCAAGCAGCAGGGTATGCAGGTCGTTGCCCCGAACAAGATGGCCAGGGAGGACATAGACAAGAAGGTAAAGGAAGCCGAGGAATACGCCTCGCAGGACAAGGAGGAGCTCGAGAAGACGCAGACAAAGAACGACGCCGAAACTCTCGTCTACTCAGCAGGAAAGCTACTGAAGGATAACAAGGAAAAGCTATCGAAGGAGATGTACGAGAAGGCCGACAAGGCGAAGGACGAACTGCAGGCAGCGCTTGACAAGGACGACTACCCTTCGATAAAGGAGAAGCTCGAATCGCTCAAGAACGAACTGCAGTCAATAGGCTCGAGCGTCTACGGCCAGGGTCAAGGCCAGGGACAGACCGGACCGGAGCAGGGTCCGGGACCAGAATCCGGAGGACCGAGCAGCAGCGAAGGATCTGCGGATGCAAACTTTAGAGGCTAATAGGTGGCAAAGGACTACTATGATGTGCTGGGCGTCAGGAAGGACGCGAACCCTGAGGACATAAAGCGCGCTTACAGGAACCTCGCCCTCCAGTTCCATCCGGACCGCAACAAGAGCAAGGACGCTGAGGAGAGATTCAAATCGATCAATGAGGCTTACGCGGTGCTGAGCGACCCTCAGAAGAGGCAGCAGTACGACATGCTCGGCTCTGCGCAGTTCAACCAGTGGTATAATCCGGAGGACATAATGCGCGGCGTAGATTTCGAGAGCCTGTTCAAGCAGATGGGAATCAACTTCGGAAGCATGGGCAACTTCGAAGAGATTTTCGGAGCAGACATCGGCAGCAGGCAGAGGCAGCAGTATGAAGAGCAGCTCAACCTCAACGTTCCCATATCTGACATGGAGAAAGGCCTTGACAGGGAGATTGAGATACAGCGGTACAAGACGTGCGACCACTGCAACGGCAACGGCGCAGAACCCGGGTCTAAAATAGCAACATGTCCCGAGTGCAACGGCACCGGCACGGTGCGCAGGGGCGGGTCGCAAGGGCTTGGGGCATTCTTCTTCATGCAAGGTGTGTGTGGCAGATGCGGCGGACGCGGCAAGACATTTGACAAGAGCTGCAAGGTCTGCAGGGGCCGCGGGCAGATAATCGTAAAGGAAAGATTCAGGCTCAGGATCGAGAAGAGATAGGCCTGCGTGGGGTTATCCTCGAGCCAAGGCCCTGCCTGCTCCTGTTTACTGCAGTTATCCACATGATCGCAAGCACGATAACGCCCTCAGCGAAAGCGAGGGAGTAGAGGTGCCAGTTGCCTGGCGAGGTGATCAGCACGTATATTCCAAGCCCTACGCTCACAAAAGCGAAAAGAGGAGGTATCGCAGGCAGCGCCATCTGGTAGCGCTTCGAGATGTACATCGCAAAGATCAAACCGAGGCACGAGCACGCCACTATCAGCGCGCTGAAGAAGTAGCTGAGAAAGGTCACGTATGCGCTCACTGCCACCATGAGCGGTATCGCAAGGTCCCCCGCGCCCAGTGCCGAGAATGCCGGCATCGGCAGGCTCCCGGACTTGATAAGCTTCCTGAGCGCCGCATCCTTCGTGCTTCTCAGTTCCTTGCCGAGCATCGAGGCTTCCTTGGCCTTAAGGTAGCTCCTGGGCACGACCTCTACATCATACGTTCCCACCATGAACGCGAGGTTCCTGTTTACAGACTCCCTTCCTAGCGTTATCATATGTTTCGTCACGAAGACCGCAACGTAGTCGTACGCTGCGACAAGCGCCATGAAGACGAGCGCTGCCGTGAACCCGAAGAAGACGCCCAGCACAACCCCCACGCCAACGCTTGCAACAATAGCCGTGAAGTTGCGGAGCCATTGCCACTTGTTCTTTGCAGCGATGAGCACCACCGATGCCGCAAGCGCAGCCCCGAAGACGTAGTACGAGCCGTTGGGGAAGAGCGCCGACAGGATTATCACGAAGAGGTAGAACGCTGCCGATACTACGACCACAGCCTCTATGCCCTTGAATAGCAGCGGGCCATGATACCTCTTGAAAAGGAAGAACATCGCCACCGCGGCAGCAATCAGGTAGATGAAGTAGAGGAAGACGCTGATAGAGCTGCCGCCTCCTCCCGGCGGACCGATCGACACCTCGGCCGGAGTGAGCAGGTAAAAGACCACGAGCAGGCCTGCAAGCTGAACTATTAGGAACATCGCAAGTATGCTCGTGAGCTGCCTGTACTCTATTAGCTTAACCAACCAATCTCACTCCTTGTAGTAATCCGACACGAACCGCGCCAGAGCGCATATCGTGGCGTCCCGGAACTCCTTCTCCCTATCATACATCCCGTTGGTAAGAACGCCATTGGTTCCGTGCTTGAAGCGTATCTCGTCCTTCGTCTTTTTCGAAATCTCTGACATGGCCTGGTCCATGGTCATGTGCGCGCCCAGCACGCGTTCCTCAACCGCAGCAGGAAGCATCACCTGCGCGCTCGCACCGAATCCGACCCTTCCGCTTGTGTCAACAATGGCGACCCATCCATAGACGAAGCTGCCGTACGCAGTGGTCTCCGTTATCCCTTCGGGTCCGACTCCCATGTCTGCGCCAGCCTTGTCCCTGGCCCGCTTCGCCCTGTTCAGTGCGCCGACCATTCCCTCCTCCCTTCCCACTGGATTGTCCTTCACTCCTGAGGGAACGTCAACCTTCACCACCTCAGCTTCTGGGTACACCTTTCTCAGCGCTGCCTCTATTGCCTTGGCCTTCAACTCGTTGTTCGTGCCTATCGCGATCTTCATAACATCACGCGGGCATGACGGGATTTGGACCCGCAACCCCCTGGTCCGAAGCCAGGTGCGCTATCCAAGTTGCGCCACATGCCCACAACTAGGGTTTGATTTAAAGGAATATAAATAGGAACAGAACCGCTCAGACTAGTTCTCTGGTCTCAAGCGGCTCGATGCCATCGATGAACTCCTGCTGCAGCTCCTCGAAGAGATCCTTGAACGTCTTCCGCTCGTCCTTCTCCGGCCAGCACGTAAGCACCATCGAGAACGCATGCTCTTCTATCGGAGTTGTAAGCACCTCCTTTATGTCGTTCTCGTTTATCTCCTTCCAGCCTTCCCTGTATGCCGCGACTATCTCCACGTGTATTGCGTCCTTGTCGAACGGCTCTCCGTTGTGCAGGTACCTGAAAATGCGCCAGGAGTGGTTAGATGATAGCGTTGCCACTAGTCTCGCCATGTTTATTACTCGAAGATCGCCCCCGTCCGCTTCTTTTTTCTTGAGAACTTTGTGGATTTGCGAAACAAATAAACCATATTTGTTCAATATGGTTCTATTCGGCATATTGTGTCCGTTTTAACATTTGTTTAAATGATTTAATAAAGGCTTTTGTTTGCTGAATCAATCGCGAAATCTATAAATACTTAGTGAAGGCAATACAGATTGGAATGATGACATGGCAATAACAGGAATAGGAATAAACGATGTAGAAGCGCACAGGCCAGTAGCAGACCCCATTACGAACATGAAGTTCAACATAAACTTCGACAACGTAAAGGTCACTGGCAGCGACGTGGAAGTGGCGTACACATTCACAACCGCGTACGAAGGCGGCTCAAAGGGAGACAAGGCAGTGGGTGACCTGAAGATAAAGGGCACGATAACCGCGAAGGAGGAGAAGGAGATGATTGCGCAGATCAACGAGGCGTGGAAGAGCAAGAAGACCCTGCCGGTGAAGTTCGCAGAGGACCTGATCAACATACTCAACTTCGAGTGCGCATCAAGGGGCACGCTGCTCGCGTGGTCCATAGGAATGATCGCACCGCTTCCGCTCACAAGAGCGAAGCTGGAGGAAGGGCCCCAGAAGTAATAGGCAATCTTTTATTCCTGAATTTCCCAATAGCATAGCATACTTGCTGCTTGATCCTTATGGGGGAGATCGAACTCGAGGGAGTTATCCTTGACGCGAGCTACGTGCTCAGGGGCAGCCGCGGCATAATCAGGATTACGCTCAAGACAAAGGACAAGGTCTACAACCTCCTCGACCCAGGCTTCTATCCCTACTTCTATCTGGTGCCTGCTCGCGAGAACCAGGAGCCGAAGCCGCTCGAAGGCATCAAGGTGTTGACCAAGGAGAACGAGGAAGTGGGTGTCAGGTCGGTCGAAGAGGCAAAGCTTCTTGTCGGCAGGGACGAGAAGAAGGCATTCCGCATATACCTTGAGAGCCCCAGGAACGTGCCCAAGATGAGCGAGGTCTTCTCGGAGTTCGGCACCTGCTACGAGTCCGACATAGTCTTCTGGAAGAGGTACCTGATAGACAAGGGGCTCTCGCCGCTTTCTGTGAACAAGGTCAAGGCACACGAACAGGACGGCGACCTAGTAATAGACAAGATATCGAGCAGCGAGAAGCAGAGCGAGATACCGCTAACCTACCTCTGCTTCGACATCGAGACCTACAACCCGCTCGGCATACCGAACGAGCTGAAGGATCCGGTCATCATGATCAGCTACACGGACGGCAAGGAGAAGCGCGTGCTGACAACGAAGAAGATAGACAAGGGGTTCGTGCACACGTGCAAGAACGAGAAGGAGATGCTGCAGGAGTTCGTAGATGCGATTAGGAGGATAGATCCTGACATCATAACAGGTTACAACACATCCGTCTTCGACATCCCGTATTTGATGAAGCGCGCCGAGGTGCAGAAGGTCGAGTTCAAGATCGCGAGGCACGAGGAGGGCGACGTGAAGATGGAGCACCACGGACTCATAGAGGCGGTGCGCATACCTGGCAGGATAAACCTTGATCTCTACAACGTGGCCAGGTTCGTGGCTGTGGTCGGCGCATCGGAGAAGGTGATCAAGGTCAACAACTTCAAGCTGCCTGAGGTCTACAGGGCGATAACGGGATCGAACAAGAAGATGGTTGACAAGGGCAGCATATGGGAGCAGTGGGACCGCGGCGGGAGGGATGTGGAGGAGCTTGCTGAGTACTCGCTCGCGGACTCGCTCGCTGTAGAGGAGCTCTACAAATTCTTTTTACCAATAGAGCTGGAGATGTCGAAGGTTGCAAGGACGACGATGGGCGAGGCAAGCATATCTACTACAAGCCAGCTGGTAGAGTTCATGCTGATGGGATACGCGCAGGAGCGAAAACAGATGATACCAAACAAGCCCAACGAAGGCGAGATATCGATGAGGCTAGCGAACCCCTACGAGGGCGCGTATGTCAAAACTCCCGAAGCCGGGATATACGAGAACATCGCGGTCTTCGACTTCCGAGGACTGTACCCTTCGATAATAATCGCGCACAACATCGACCTTTCAACGATCTGCACCGAATGCGGCGCCTTCTACCAGTCACCTACAGGAACGAAGTTCAGGAAGGACAGGGACGGCCTGATGCCCAAGCTGCTCAAGATGCTGATAGACGAGCGAACCGAGGCGAAGAAGGCGTTCAAGAAGAATCCTGACAGCAAGTCCCTGGCCGCAAGGTCCACGGCATTGAAGATAGTGGCAAACGCGTTCTACGGCTATCTCGGCTACGCCCGCTCGAGGTGGTACTCTAGGGAAGCGGCGGCCAGCGTTACCGCTTTCGCTAGGCAGTTCATCATGAGCACCATAGACCAGGCCGAGAGGGCAGGATTCAAGGCGCTGTACAGCGACACAGACTCTGTCTTCCTCCTGATGAGCGGCAAGACGAAGAGTGATGCAGACGATTTCCTGAAAGGCGTTAACAAGTCGCTGCCAAACACAATGGAACTTGAGCTTGAGGATTTCTACACAAGGGGCGTATTCGTGGGCAAGCGCGGAGCTGTGGCGGGAGGCAGCGGCGCCAAGAAGAAGTACGCGATGCTCTCAGAATCCGGAAGGATAAAGATCAGGGGATTCGAGCTCGTGAGGAGGGACTGGTCCAAGGTCGCAAGGGACACGCAGCACGCGGTTCTTGAGGCGATACTCAAGGAGGGAAGCAAGGAGAAGGCAGTTTCGATAATCAAGGACGTGGTCAACAGGCTGAAGAGCGGGAAGATGCCCATGAGCGAGCTCGTGATACACACGCAGCTTAGGAAGGGCATAGGCAGCTACGACATAAAGAGCCCGGAGCTCGCTGCAGCTAAGAAGGCGATGCAGAGCGGGGCGAAGCGCAGGGACGAGCTGGAAGGTGCCGCAATAGGCTACGTGATAACAAAGCATGGCAACAGCATAAGCGAGAGGGCTGAGATAGAGGAGACCGCGAAGGACTATGATCCCGAGTACTACATAGACCACCAAGTCCTACCAGCAACGTTAAAGATACTCAAGGAGCTAGGTATAAACGAGGAGGAGCTGAAGGGCGGCGGCGCGCAGAAGAGGCTCGGAGGCTGATCGCATGCAGGATTACGATTACGAAAAGTTGAAGGAAGTGGGCAAGGTCTCGTACGAGGCGCTGCAGTACGCGAAGGGCCTGGTGAAAGTCGGTGCAAAAGTCTATGACGTCTGCGAGAAGGCAGAGGAGTTCATAAGAGGCAAGGGAATGGCGCCAGCTTTTCCTGTCAACATCTCAATCAACGAGCGGGCAGCACACTATACCGCAACGATAAACGACGCGCTGCAGTTCGCCGATAATGATCTGGTCAAGGTTGATCTGGGCGCGCGCTCTGGAGACGTGCTCGGAGACTGCGCCGTATGCGTCGACCTCTCGGGGAAGTACGCGCAACTCATCGAAACGGCAGAGCAAACCCTTGAAGCCGCGCTCAGCAAGGTCAAGGCAGGCACCGAACTCAACTCGATAGGTAGAGAGGTCGAGCAGCTCGCAAAGAAGAAAGGATTCGAGCCGATAAGGAATCTTGGCGGTCACGCGATAGAGCGCGAGGAGCTGCACGCAAGCATCTTCATACCCAATTTCGACAATGGCGATACAACGAAGCTCGAGGAGGGCCAGGTAATTGCGGTAGAGACGTTCATAACCACCGGCGAGGGCTTTGTAACAGACAGCGACACGGTGCAGATCTTCCAGAAGACAGGCGGCGCGAGCACGAGGTCTCCAGAAACAAGGAGAATCTCAGAAAGTATAGACAAGAACTATGTCACGTACCCGTTCTCAATCAGATGGCTCTCCAAGGAGTTCCCTTCAGAGTTCGGTATAAGGAAGGCGCTCAACGAGCTCAACTCCTTCGGCGTGATAGAATCGTTCCCGACGCTCGTTGAAAGGAGTGGAGGGATGGTTGCGCAGGCGGAGAAGGAGGTTATAGTGGAGAAGGACTCATGTTCTATAGTCACTAAATGAGCGTCGTATCAACCGGCAAGCCCATTACTACAAGAAGCTCGTTCAGCACAACAGGCAACTGCGTCACGTCATCTTCATCTGTGAAATGCCCCCTGCCAGAGTCCAAAACAAGCTTCGCATTAAGTTTGTCTTTTAGAATCTGCGCTTCACTCACAGGCACAAATGGGTCGTCGTCAGAATATATGTCAACGAACGAGCTGCAATGAGACACGACATGTGCCCAATCCACCGGCGTTTCTAACCAGGGTTTCGCTACGAGCACCTCGGCATCGCTCAACCCCGTAAGTGTTTTGCTGAACCCCGCAACAAACACGACGCCTCCTACCTTATCGTTCTCAGGTAGGTTTTGCAAGTACCTCATGATGGTCAGGCATCCCATGCTGTGGCCAACGAAATACAGGTTTTCGTTCGCTTCCTTTACGAGCCCCGCAAGAAAAGGCACCCAGGACTCGATTCTCGGTGTGTTTGTATCAGGCATGTCAGGCGTTATCACTTCAACATTCCTGTTCCTTAGCTCTTCAGAGAGCCAAGGCAGCCAGCCGCTTTCCGAATTCCCGGCCCAACCATGAACAATAATCACAGTACTCATTCATAGCACCGCTAATCCATCTCTTCATGCTTCTCCCAAACTTCAGACGGCTTCTTAGTAGCTCTCGGGCCCGTATGCGGTATGTAGTGCCACTCGTTGCCCCACGGATCCTTGACCTTCGCCTTCGTGGGCCTTATCTTTGTGTACTTCGAGAGCGAGAACTCGTCCTTCGTCGGTTCCTCGGTGAGCATCGGCCCCTGCTTAGAGTGGTACTTTGGCTCCTTCGGCACCGAAATTATCTCAATGCACGAAACCGGGCACTCCGTGGGACAGATCATGCAGCCTATGCATTTGTCCACCTGTATCGGATACTCGGTCATGTCCTCTGCTGAAGGCGGCTGTCCCCTCGCGTCCTCCACGTTCTTGTGCCTAGGTCTTGTAAAATCGAGCGCATTCACAGGGCAGACGTCGCCGCAGATTCCGCACTGTATGCACTTGTTGTCATCGAACGTGTACTTGAAAGGCATGCAGCCTCACTTCGCTTGCGGCGGGTTTACCGTCTCCTTCACAGCCGGCTTTGGCTTCGGTTCTATCAGCCTGTTCAATATTCCTCCCTTGAACGAGTAAAGTATTGCCGCCAGCCCGCAGAGCGAGAGTATGCCGAACGTCACGTAGAACGTGTATATTGAAAGGTCGGGGTTGTTGATCGAGTTGAAGTTGGCATTGAAGTAGCCCCATATGTTGGTCGACGCCATCGATACCGTGGCAGGAAGCACGGGAAGCGCGGTCGCGCTCTCAGTTACGAAGATCACGCCAGTTATGTAGAGCACAGTGCCGATGAGAACGAGTATTGTCATCAGGCTGTTGTAGAACGGCACCTCGTCGGTGTCCACCACGAGCATGAGGACCAGCGCCATCGCGTAGAAGTCTATGGCAAGCGGCTCAAATGGCACTGCTATCGGGAAATCCTGGTAGATTGCAGGCCAGAAAAGCAGGAAGCCGAGGAACACTACAAGGAATATGCTGGCGTCGCGAAGCAGCACGTACACAAGCCACCAGATATCGGCTGCAAGCCTCAGCGTGAACTTCCGCAGTATCCTCAGGAAGTAGTTCCTGGCTATCTGCACAGACAGCGCCAGTATCATCAGCAGGGTGATCAGCACGACTATGGTGTTCTCCGTGTATACAGAACCGGCGGTTACGTATGTAGAAGCGTCCTGGAGTAGAAAGGGAATGAACATTCAATCGAAATCACTTGCAATAAAAATCTTAAAAGGGTATCCGTAGCATAGGTATCATGCGACCCCTAAGGCTTCAGTCGGCAATGGAGTACCTCATGACCTACAGCTGGGCCCTTCTTGTAATCGCGCTCGTGCTAGTTGTCCTCTTCTCCCTCGGACTCTTCAACCCGAGCAGCGTAGTCACCTCGCAGTGTATACTCCCTGCCGGGCTCTCATGCGTGAGCGTCTTCGTGGCGAGCAACGGCCTAGCATCGATAAACCTGCTCCAGGCAACCACCACGCCGATAAACATAACCGCATACGGCTGCAACGCGAACAACACTGTTGCTCACATGTCCATACCGCTAAACCCTCCGACGAACCAGATAAAGATGCAGATAGGCGCGAACCTCACGTTCAGCGTGCAGTGCTGGGCCGGAGCGAGCACTTTCTCCGCAAACCCTGGCTCGACGTTCTCCGGTTACCTGACCGTCAACTATACTGAGACCACGAGCGGGTTCCCGCACACGATCATAGGGCAGCTAATCTCTAAGGTGACGTAGCTCAGGTGCAGCCCATGCGGCTCCTGTCTATATCGCGCCCCACTATTCCAAGCAGGTGGTGGAGCTCCTTGTGCAGCGTGTCTACCACATATACCTCGGTGTCGTTCTTTCCCACGCCGTGCACCTCTATCCCCGTCTCACCGCACGTGCTGTAGAAAACAAGCCTCTTGTCGATTCCGGGAAGGCCGCTGAACCTGTTCTGCAGGTTCTCGAAATCCTCAAGCCTGACCGTAGTCCTCGCCCTTCCGCTTGCGTTCAGGAAGACCTTCGCCGCGCTCTCGTTGAACTCCTTCTCCGAGACGACCCTCGTGCTCATATAATCACGCGCACTTTGTGTATCCGCAGTTCTTGCATGTGTAGCATCCGCTCTCGTAGACGAGCATTGGCTCGCTGCACTCAGGGCATACCTCCGGCTTTATCGCGCTGTCGCTTCCATGCACGCCCATCTGCTTCCCATCCGATGGCTGCTCCTCCTGCTTCCCGTGCTCGGAAAGCGGTGCAGCTTTGAAGTTGGTTATGCCCATCGCTATCTCCAGCGCCTTGGCGATGGCGTCAGGCACGCTGTACAGCTTTATCCCGCGGTCCCAGGCTATGGCGTCGTTCGCCTTTATGCCCTTGAGGCTCTGGAGCACAGCTGTTATGTCTCCGTTGAGCTGCAGGTACCTGCTTATCAGCCTGCCAATCGCCTCTGTGTAGCTCTTCTCCTGGCTTCCCGTATGCCCCATGTTGACGAACACTTCCCGTATCTTGTTGCTCTCGTCATAATTGACCGTTACGTAAAGGGAGGTCTGCTGCATCTTCAGGTGGACCGTCTTGCCAATCATCGCCTGCGGCCTCTTCCACTCGCTTTCCGCGGCCTTCACCGCTTCCTTCTTCTTTTCCTCCTCGTCGCTTATCAGTATGCCTTCGCGCGAGCCCTCCCTATATACTGTTATGCCCTTGCAGCCCGCCTTCCACGCCATCATGTAGATGTCGCCCACCTGCTCTACGGTCGTGTTCTCAGGCAGGTTGACCGTTGAGGAGATCGCGCTGTCTATGTGCTTCTGGATTATTCCCTGGAGCCTTACCCTGAACTCGGCCTTTATCTGATGGGCAGGGACGAAGAAGTCAGGGAGCTTGGCGTCGTCCTTCAGCCCGGCGACCTGCATGTACTCCAGCACGAGCGGATGGTATACCTTGAAGAACTCCTTGCTCAGCGACTCGCTCCTTCGCGTGTAGCTGAATGCGAATATCGGTTCTATGCCGCTCGATGTGCCGGCGAGCACGGATCCGCTTCCCACGGGCGGTATCGTCAGCAGTGCCACATTCCTCAATCCGTTGTCAGCGATCTTCTGCCTTAGGCCCTCGTTGAGCGTCCTGATGAATGGCATCGATAGGTGCTTCTCCTTGTCGAAGAGAGGGAACGGGCCCTTCTCCTTCGCTATCTCCGTGCTCTCATCGTAAGCCGCGTTCTCTATCGCAGAGAAGAGCTTCTCGACGAACTGGAGCGAGGCTTCGCTGTCGTACTTTATCCTCAGCTTTGCGAGCATGTCCCCGAGGCCGGTCACGCCCAGGCCTGTCCTCCTGCTCTTGCCAACAGCATCGGACTGCATCTTGAGCGGGTGCCTGTCCGAATTGTAGTCTAGCACGTTGTCCAGGAAGCGCATGGAGTAGCGCGTCGCCTTCTCCAGGCTGGCCCAGTCGACCCGCGCGTTGTCGGTAAAGGCGTCGAGCACAAACGCAGAAAGGTTCAGGCTGCCGAGATCGCATGCGCCGTATGGTTGCAGAGGCTGCTCGCTGCACGGGTTCGTGGTTATGACCTCCATTCCGTTGTACTCGCTCGGAGAGAAACGCTTCACCGTGTCCCAGAATATGAGTCCAGGTTCCGCCCAGTCCCTCGCGGTCTTGACCAGCTCGTTCCATAGCGCCCTGGCCTTCACGTGCCTCTCTATCTTCCCGGTCTTCGGCCCCTCAAACCTAAGAGCAAAGTCGGTGTCAGCCTCAACCGCCCGCATGAACTCGTCGGTTATGCGTATGCTGACGTTCGCGTACCTCACCTTCTTCAGGTTCTGCTTGACCTTGACAAACTCGATGACGTCAGGATGGTCTACGCTTATCGTTATCATCAGCGCGCCGCGCCTGCCGTTCTGGCCTATCGTGTGCGTGGTCTCGCTCATTATCTCCATGAACGATACGGCTCCGCTCGAGAAGATGGCGCTGTTGTTCACGCGCGAGCCTCTTGGCCTGAGAACGCTGATGTCAGTGCCGACTCCTCCGCCGAGGCTGTACGTCCTCGCGGCCTCCTTGCACCAGTCGAATATGCCCTCTATCGAGTCCTCCTTGACCGGGATGACATAGCAGTTGAGCAGCGTCGCCCTCTTCTTCGCTCCGGCTCCGAACATGATCCTCCCGCCGGGCACGAACCTGAAGTTCTGGAGCAGCCACATGAACTTCTCGTGCCACTCGCTCCTCTTCGCGTCATCTGTCTCAACGCCTGCGAGCTCGTGCGATATCCTTTCCCACATCTCGGTTGGCAACTTCTCTAGCACTGTGCCCTTCTCGTCCTTGAGCGCGTACTTCTCGTAGAAGACCCTGGCTCGGATCTCATCTCCTTTGAAGAAGTCGAGCGTTTCCTTCGGTATGCCCACTATCTGCGTACCCTCGACCTTCAGTTCCTCTTCTTCTTTTTCCATGCGTTTATCATCGGTAGAAGCCACTCCCAACACCTTTCTTATTATAAAAAAGCAACCAGAACCCACTTGCCAGACACTATTTGTGCAATGAATTTAATAAGCCATTTTTTTTAAACCGAAACCGCGCTACATATTCTTGTAAGTCGCTTCAGGCGAAGCCGACGAATTCCTTTATCTTCCTCTGCTTTATCTTCGCGAGCGTCTTCCAGTACTCGCGTATATAGGGATTGAGCCTCTTGCTCGCAAGGTTCGTCTTTATCGCCTCGATCGTGTACTTGTCGCTCGGATAACCTGAGCCGATCTCCACGCCGCTCTCCCTCTCTATCCTTTCCATCTCGCGGTCGCGTATAACCTTCGCGATTATGCTCGCCGCTGATACTACAGGATACCTGGCGTCGGCCTTGTGCTCGGAGATGACGCGCATGCCGCTGTTCATCCTGCCCTTCTCCTTGCCCTCGACCTTGGCGCCCAGGACGCGCATCGGCTTCTTCGCAGAGAGCCTCATGCGCACGCCGAAGCGTTCCGCGCGCACGTCCGGAGAGTCTATGTACATCTTCTGCACGTTGCTCTCAAGCGAGTCAACAAGCTGGGCGAACCTCATAGCCTCGAGCTGGTTCAGCGATACGCCGCTGCGCATGGCGCTGTTTATCTCCTCGTTGCTTATCGCGTATGTCTTGACCTCCTCGCACACGCCCTTGATCTCATCGAAGAGGAAGTCACGCTTCCTTCTCGTGAGCAGCTTGGAATCGCGCACGCCTATGTCAGAGAGGCGCTTCTCCTTGCCCTTGCTCACAGCTATCACGCTTACAACAAGAGGGCCTATGACCGCCCCGCGGCCAGCCTCGTCGCCTCCCCCAATTATCATACTCTCTATATGCAATGCTCATGCTAAGAATTTAAACCCTTTCAGGAAGATGGAAAAGAAGCTATGAGACGCTCTTCCTGTCAACGACTATGTAGTCATTAACGGCCATCACGCTGTCGTACGGGACCTTCAGCTTGCCGTCCTTCACGTCAAGCCTCTTCACGAACTCGTTGTCCGCGTTCGGCTCAACTATCAGGCTGGTCAGCTTGCCAGTCACTTCGTTGAGTTCCGCATCAAGGAACCTACCCAGATCTATGCCGTCAGTTGTGACGACCTCCTTGCCGATAAGCTGTTCAGCAATAACGTACTTTACCATGTTCTCGCCTTAAAACACAATATTTGTCTATACTGATAAGATTTATATCCATTATGTAATTCCCGTGACTTCCTTTACTCTCGGAAAACATGATTTTGCTTATAAAGGCGAAATCCCCGGCAGCTTCTCAAGCTGTTTCAGTTCCGCGGAGGTGAGCGAGCTAGGCAAGTACGCCTTGCGCAGCCTGAGTTCCTCGTGCCTCGCTTCCCTGATGCTCATCGTCCCGCTCTTCCTGATGAGGCGGCCTATCTCGGCCTCGACGAGCTGTTCTGTGAGGTTCTTGCCGCGCAGCCCAACGCGATACTCAGTGTGCCGCGTATCGCTAAACTCAGCAGCAATCTTTTTCGTTATGTCAACCATTATCATCAACCAAAAACAGTAAATCCGGCTAAACGACCTCCAGAACCGTCTTCTTCTTCATCGCGTTCAGCACGTGGCCGTAGTCCCGGTAGTGGATGAAAGCTGTTATGGAGAGCGTGTACTCACCCTTGTCGGTTCCTATGTCCCCAAAAACGTCGGCCCTGACCTGCTTCTCCTCTCCAGGAGCGAGCGTGCCCACGCGGAGCTCCTTGGCTCCAGACAGGCCTGTGTCATCGAGGCTTATTCCCTTCGGCACCTGCACCACAACAGAACTCAGCACCGGCTCGGTCGTAAGGTTCTTGAGCCGCATCAGAAGCATGCTCGAGCCCTTCCTGTTGGCGTAGAGCCTGAAGGGTATGAACTCATATGAGATCTGATAAGGCAGGTTCCTGCCTACCTCAGCAGCCGCGTCTTTCTTGCCGAACAGGTCGAGTATCTTCATCAGGTCGCCAGCAAAATGATTGCACCATCAAAGTATTTAAATCTGCGGAAATTCTACTCGGCCTCGCGCCTTACTATCTTCAGGAAACCAGGCTTCGGCGTGTAGATGTCGCCGGTGCGGCTGAGGTCGTCTATGTACCTCTTGCTCGTGTTCTTGTCAACCCCGGCCTTCTCCGCCTCTTCCAGCACGCGCTCGTACCTCGCCTCCTTCTCGTCCGTCTCCAGCTTCTTGATTATGCCCATGATCAGGTTAAGCTTGTCCACCTTCTCGCGCGAGAAGCCCGTAGTGAGTATGTCTATGTTCACCGCCCCGCCCTTCTCCACGGCAAGGGTCTGGAGCATGTAGTTGACCAGACCGATCGCTATATCGGTGTCGCGCACCTCGACCATGTCCGAGAGCCTGCTCTTTGCGCTCGCCTCTGCTAGCCTCACGATGCCCTCTATCTGCCTCGGGGTCATGGGCGTGGTCCCCGACCTCATTCCCAGCTTCCTCAGCTCGAGGTAGAACTTCTGTATGCGCTCAATCGCATCGTTGGTGAGCCTAGGGTTGCTGTTCCTCTTCGCATAAGCGACGTATTTCCTAAGCGTCTCCGGCTTGATCGGAGGGGCTTCGACCTGCTCGTATCCCTCCATCTCAGCTATCGCGGCGCCAGCGGCCGCATGCTGGACAAGTATGTGGTGCGCTATGTTCCTGTCCTGCTCCTCGTCCATCACGTCCCTTATCGGGAATATGAGGTCAAACCTGGAAAGCAGCGTGGGCGGAATATCGAACTGCTCGGCGGGCAGCACGTTAACCTCGAACCTTCCGTACTTGGGGTTCGCAGCCGCGAGTATCGATGTCTTCGCGTTGAACCTCGCGACTATGCCTGCCTTTGCTATGCTTATCGTCTGCGACTCCATGACCTCGAGCAACGCCGCTTTGTCGTCATCGCTGACCTTGTCAAATTCGTCGATCGAGACTTCTCCACCGGATCCCAGCACAAGCGCCCCGGCCTTCAGCGTCCAGCCTCCCTCGGAGAACTCGTCCCTTTCGGCTGCGGCTGTCAGGCCTGCCGATGTGGTGGACTTGCCGCTCACGTAGATGCCCTTCGGCACTATGCCAGTGATTGCCTGGAGAAGCCTTGTCTTTGCGCTTCCGGGGTCGCCGATGAGCAGTATGTGCATGTCGCTCCTCACGAAGCTGCCATCTACAAGCTTCTTGTTCGGCGTGCCCCCGAAGAGCTGAAGCGTCATCGCCTTCTTTATCTCGTCGTAGCCGTAGATCGAAGGTGCGATAGACTTCGCTATCTTCTCGAATATGTGCGGATCCTTCGCCAATTCCTTTATCTCCTTCTCCTCATCCTGCGTTATCTCCAGCTCGCTGAACTCCTTCTGCGTCGCCATTATCGAAACTGCATCGATGAACATCGCGAACTGGGCCTTCTCCTGCTTCCCGTGCGCGTTCCTTCGCGGCCTTATTCTGAGCACACCGGTGATGTCGACGCGGTCTCCCGGCTGCTGCCTGTTCACAAGGTCGTCCTCGAGCCAGACTTCGAGCTGCCACGTCGGAGTGCTCCCGCGCAGCTTCTCCAGAGGGTCCTGGACCGCGATGCGCTGCAGATTTATGAACTTGCTCTCCTCGTTGACCTGGCGCAGCGCCCTCCTCTTGCATTGCGGGCAGACGTCGGGCACGTTGTCCCTCTCAATCTCTACCTTCGTCACGTTTCCGCAGAGTGCGCACTTGTATACGCCTATCTGCACCATTGGGATTATCTCAGACTTCTTGACTATCAGCGAGTCAAGGGTTAGCAGCCTGCCTATGTTGTCGGAGCCCACGTCCTGGATGAGCGGCATGCCCATCCCACCAAGCCCGTAGAACCTAGTGTAGACATTCTTCTCCATCGTCTCGGGGCTCGGACTGAGCCTGAGAAGCGCCGAGGACGCGCTCGGCATTACGGCATCGGGGTTCGTGATGAGCTCGTTAGCGAGCTCGCTGTCGAATTTCTCTAGGGTCTTGATGTCCACAAATATGGCGCGTTTCTGCGGGTATGCAAGGAACATGCTGTTGATCTCCTGCATGTAATAGGTGTTGTAGAATTCGACGAACCTGTCCTCAAGTCCCTTGCTTACGACGTTCTGCATCAGTATGTCTTCCATCCAAACCCCCGGTAGTAAATAGCCAGCAACTATTCCCTTTAAAGAAATATAAATGGCGCTGGAATCAGGGGCACACTTCCATTATTCGCGTATAAGTCCGGCTTTTTAAACCATGCACAACCCGAAGTTTCATATTTTCCCCTTGTCTATTCTCAACATGGGTATAGGCGGCATAGTAGAGCGCATCTTTGCCGGCAAGTGGATAGCCGGGCCTGGCATAAAGGATGCGGTTCGGAGGACAAAGCAGCTCAACGCCCTCGGAATGAGCGCCATAATCAACTACATAGGAGAGGACCTCACTGACAAGCGCGAGATAGCAGAGGCGGTCTCGACAAACCTGAGGCTCATCAACGAGATAAGGAAGTCAAAGCTGCAGGCAAGCGTCTCGTTGAAGCTCACAGCGCTTGGCCTTCGCGTAAGCAAGAGCATGGCTAGGAAAAACTACAACAGGATAGTAGGCGCAGCGAGGCGGCGCAGGGTCTTCGTGTGGATAGATGCGGAATCGCAGGATACTGTGGATGACGCCATCTCCATATTCGAGAGCCAGGCAAGGAGGGGAGGCGTGGGCATAACGGTGCAGGCGTATCTCAGGAGTGGCGAAAGGAACCTGGCAAGGCTTTTCAAGAAGAAGGCGCCGGTGAGGATAGTCAAGGGCGCTTACAAGGAGAGCGGAAAGATCGCGTTCGATACGAGAAAGGAGACGACGGGCAACTACAGGGTGCTGATGCGCGAGGCTTTCACACACCTCAGAGAGTTCACCGTGGCAACGCACGACGACTCTCTGATAAAAGAGGCGCTGGAGCTCAACAGGTCTCACAGGAGAAGGGTGACGTACGCGATGCTCAATGGGATAAGGAACGGCTACGCGGCAGAGCTCGCGGCGCAAGGCAACAGCGTGGCCATATACGTGCCATTCGGCACGAGATGGCTAGGCTACTCGCTGCGCAGGCTGAGGGAGGAGAGCCACCTGGTCCTTGTCCTCAGGTCTCTGCTCGGCGGCTGAAACAGGAGCCGTTTCCTGCTTTAAACGAACCTTTGGGAATGGCGTATACACCTTTCTCTTCACAATATTCCAGTGGGTGGTGAGAGATGGAGCTTGGAAAAGAGGTCGATGCTGACTTTTTGGCTGGAATGCACAGGTTCAGGGAATGGGCAGTGATGGTGGCTTCTGAGGCACATAACCCTGACTGGATAATGCCGGAACCCGGAGGCAAGATCCAGGAGTTCGCCTTTAGCCTCGAAGCTTACAACCACTTCACATCCCACTCGGATCTCGACCTGCCGCCGGCGAAGAGCGCAGACGAACTCCACGAGAAACTGAAGAGGCATGCGAAGTATCTCTACAGCGGCGAATCCGCGATAAGGCTCAGGCACTCTGGTTTCTTCATGCTGCCTGACAAAATCGTGGCAATCAACTTTAAAAGAAATAAATAAAAAGACAGAGAGTAACAATCAGAGCGGGCAGGAGTGGTAGTTTGGAAAAGAAGGCGACACACAAGGTGGCATGCGCAGTCTGCGGAAAAGAGGGAAGGGTGGCGATCGGAAGGAACGGAAAGATCGCAGACAAGAGCTGGAACTTCTTCGGCAAGTTCAGCGTGAACTACGAGGCGGCTGCATCGGTTCTAAAGCTTGAACAGCCGGATTTCGCTAAATCTGAGGCCGTGCCTGTTGAGTACTGGGAGTGCGAATCATGCTTCAGGGACGTGGAGAAGCTGTCCAAGGCATAAGTAAAGGAATAAGTGAATTCTTTTCCTATTTTAGCACGAGAAGATGCGCTACGAGGATCTCGAAGATATAAGCGTGCAGACCAGCCTGGGCACGCTGCACTGCAAGCGCCACCGCACCGACGGCAAGAAGATAGTATTCCTGCACGGGTTCGGGGCGAGCACCAAGTCATTTTCGAGGTTGGCAGAGCAGCTGCCCGATGAGCTGTGCGTCTATCTCGTGGATCTGCTTGGCCACGGAGAGTCGGACGCACCAAGGATCCAGTACACCGTTGGCAAGCAGGCACAGGCGGTGAAAGAACTGATGCAATCCCTGGACCTGCAGGAAAGCTGCATCTTCGGGCACAGCTACGGCGGTTGGGTAGCGGCGCTGATCGCGCAGGGCAACTACAAGGGAGACGGCATAATACTCGAGGATGCGATGGGCCTCAAAGAGATCTTCGATGACATAGAGAAGACAGACGCAAAGGCATGGAAGGAGAAATGGATCGCAGAAGCCCTTATCTTCAACCCCAGAGACTGGGTTATAAGAAGCTCAGCAAACGACCAGCCCGCGAGCGAGTACCTGACCAAGGAGGGCCTTAGCTCCATAGTCAAGCCAGCACTGGTAATCTGGGGTTCTGATGACAAGACGCTGGATGTCAAGTACGCGAAGATGTTCAACAATTACATCAAAGGTAGTGTGCTGGAGATTGTGCAGGACGCAGGTCATGTTGCGCACTACGCGCACGCGGGTGCTGTGGCCGATCTGATAAAAGAATTTGTAAGCTAAGGATGATTTGCAGTCCAACGCGCTTCAACGCAGAACAATCACCTCAGGATATTTTTCTACCCTCTTCGCAAGCATGCGCTCCGTGTCCCAGGTATTTTTCTTTCCGGTCTCGTACTCGACCGCAACCTTCCTGCCATCTTTGTATGCGATCACATCAGGGCCGTAGGAGTTGTTGTGTATCCTATTCGCAATCCCGTTCTCGCTCAGGTACCTGCTTATCAGGCTCACCATTACGTCGTGCTCTGCGCTGTTCCTCGGCATTGCGATGTACCAGGTTCCTGCATACGGCGCCTCGGTCACAACGTGGTACTTCAGCTTTCCGGACCTCACAAGCTCCGTGATCGCTCCAATCGCCTGTTCTGCGGAGAAGCCATCATGCCTGAGTTTTTCAAGTAGCTCCCGCTTGCCCACGACCTTCCTCGCCATCACCATTATCGCGCCGCTCGGGTCCCTCTCCCTGGCCTTGAACCTCAGGCACTTCACCATCTTCGCGTTCCTCTCCCTCGCTTCCTGCACGAGCGCGTACCCTCTCGGCAGTTCCCTCAGCGCCTTCCTCACTTCGATGAACCTATTGTACTCCGTACCTGCTGCTATCATGTTCGCCACGTAGTTCTGCTCCTCCGGTTCACGCTGCGTAAATGTAATCATCGTAGCAGCGTTGCTGCGTATCTCCTTGTCCAGCGCCTTTGCGCGCTGCGAGATCGCGATCATCCCTATGCCGTACTTCCTTCCCTCCGCTACGAACCTTCCAACCACAGGGCTGCCCTGCAGCTTCTCCGCCTCGTCTATGACGATATAGAACCTGCGCTTCACCCTGGCCGCAAGCACGCTGGTGTAGATCTTCCTGAGCATGCCCTCCATGTATATGCTCTGCGCCTCCGCGCTGTGTAGCCCGTGCAGGGAGAAGATGCTCCTGCCCTGCAGGATCTTGGCTACGCTCACGTTCCTTGCGAAGTTTTCTCCTGCTATGACCAGCAGGCGTTTCTCGAGCGAGTCAAGCATATTCGCCTCTGGCTTGCTCCTGGCTTTGCGCCCGAAGACCTTTATCGTGTAGAGCAGGCTGTGCATGTTCGGAACTGAACCATTCCTCATGCTAACCCAGTAGGTGTAGTCTATGCACCTGTAGAGCGTGCTCGCCTGCACCTCGCCCAGGTGCAGCACCCTTCGCAGCATCGCAGTTATCTCTGCCGTCCTCTCCCTTTCTGTCAAGCCGTCTAGGTCAAAGAGGTTCACAGAGTGCATGCTCGCGTCGTAGACCTCAGCATGCATCTCCTTCGCGTGCTCCACGTATTCAGCATGGGGGTCCAGCACAACGAAGCCCGCTCCCTGATTGGCCAGCTGCCGCAGTATGAGCTTGCAGACGTTGCTCTTACCAGCGCCGCTCTCGCCAGTTATCATTATGTGCGAGTTCAGGTTCCTTTCCGGATTTAACCTCATCATATTGAAGAGCCACTTCCTCTTCCAGTGCCATCTCAAAAGACCAAAGCGCCTAGCGAGGCGCAACTCTCGATGGACTTTTCCCAATACTATAACCTTTTTATTAGCACACATCATACAAACACCGTAACAGGCGACGCATTACATGAAGGCACCAAGCAGGATGAAGCACGGAATGCAGGAGAGCTACAAGGAGTTCGCCGCCGGCCTGTTCATCGCATTCATCAGCCAGCTGATCGAACTGCTCCAGGGAACGGGCATCATCGCTCTCACCGGAATAGCCTCGCTGTCAAGCCTCGCGCTCGTGATAGTGGTCGTGGGCCTTGTGGCCCCGCTTGTCGACGAGCAGCTCGCATTCGCGGCCGGCTACGCAATCCTCTCCGTGATCTTCGTGTTCACCGGAACCATCAGCATCGCGGAGCTCACCTTCAACCTGATCTTCGCGCTCCTCACCCTGTACATAATCTTCAACATGAAGAGGGGCCAGAGGCGCAGAATCGAGCAGAACGTCTACCTGCTCGCGATAGCGATAATAGCGATAGTCAGTGCGCTGGTATTCTTCGGGATAAATGGCGGGGCGCAGATAGCGCCGGCGAGCACGACAACCACATCACTCAACACCACGAGCACAATAGCCACGACCGTCACCACCAGCACTCTCACAACTACGATACTGACTTACTCGGGCTGCTCAACCATAGAGCTCGACCAGCCGTTCCAGTGCCAGAATCCCGTGCTCTCAGCCCCGGCGAACCTCTCCTTCACGCTCTCATCTAACGACACCAACGACACGCTCTACAACCTCGACCTGGCGTGCACGAACACCTTCAGCCTCGCAGCGCCGCCGAAGAGCCAGTTCTACTACCTGCAGGCGAACGGCACCTTCAGTCAGGGGCAATATGGCACTTCCATAACCGCATCGTCGCCCATAAGCGCCAAGGACCTGCCGTGCTTCGGCGTAAGCAGCGCATCGGCCCCCTTCAACGGCATACTCTGGGTCGCATACCATCCGGGCAGCCAGGCGACTCCGCTGCAGACAGCGCACATACAGGTGTACTACAACATGAGCTCGGTGCCTGTGCTCACGCACGTGAACAACACCGCCTCCGAAACCAGCTGATAACACCAATCCTTAAAAACAGACAAAACCAAGCACGATAGGTGAGAATGTTCCTGAAAAAGAGCTTTCCAGAGAAGACAGAACCGCATTCCTGAAGAAGGTGATGCTAGGTGGTTTCAGCGAAGCAGAGCTCACATCGTGTCTTAGAGAAAGAACCTCTGCAAACATAAAACGACTGGAAGCGCTCAAGAGCTCGCAAAGATCGAAATACACGCAACACATCAACGAATCTATACGGGAAATCAACGACGAAACAACTACCATCTTCAAAGCCGCAGCAATCGCGAAGAAGCAGGGCATATTGAAAACGGACTCGGTAATAGACGGACTTCAAGACCAGTTAAGCGCTTTGAACCGGCTGATAAGATCCACTGCTATAGCCGTGGATGTGCAGCACAAGGAGATTGATGTTACACAAGGCCTACCGGCAGGCGCCTCGGCACCATACCTCCGTGGCTCAAATAGGGAAGGCGAAGCGCGTATGCAAACAAAAACCATAACGCTATCAAGGGTCCCGATTCCATTCTCTTCTGTTGAGTCCGTACTGAGAGCGGGAAGTGCGTCTCTTATAACGCTTCCCGAGCTGCTAAACTGGCTGCGCAGCTCCCAAGATCTTGAAGCTCTCAACGATCAGGCCATATGGGTGGCCAGGGACTCATCAATACCTTCGGTTCCTGGTTTCTTCAGAATAGACAGGATAGACACAGAGGAGATTCCTGAAGTGCGCATAACAAAGATTTCAGACAAGAGCTACCAGAACGGATTCCTCCGCCTGCCCTTAGAGCAGCGATTGGAGGTTCTGAAAATCGTTAACTCTTCCAAAGAATTTCCGCTCTCGCTTAAGCCAAACTATTCCCTTAGAAACATAGGCATCTTCAGGAAAAACTTAATCCCTCATGGGTATTTCTCGCTCGGAACAGAAGTATATGGCAAAGCCAAATTTGCCTTTGTTGACAAGCCCGGCCCCGCTCAGGATAGGATGCTCAGGGTGCTAGAACGAGAGGTTACACTTTCAGAAGAGGAGGAAACTCGCAAAGCTGAAGAGCGCGAGAGTCGCAGGGAGGCGTATGAAAGAAGAGCGGAAGACGCGGCAAGACAGCGAGATCGCGAAATTATTGCAGACAGGTTCAACGATGACTGGGCGCGCAGGGAGACCGCAAAGGAAGAGAGACAAAAGCGAGAGATCGACGAGTACTACCACCCGCCGTACAACCCATAATGTCTGACGCGCTATCACACCAACGCTTTAATGAACAAAAATTGAAGATGATCAGAAGAAGGCATGTCTATGGTCGTAAAAGTATCCAAACTTCCAATCCCGTTCTCTTCGCTAGAAGCGGTGCTAAGAGAGAGCAACGCATCTCTGATAACACTCCCCGAGCTAGTCGGCTGGTTGCGTAGACCCGAAGAGTTCAAAATGCTTAAAGACCAATCCATATGGGTATCTAGGGATTCATCCATACCGTCGGCTAACGGCTTCTATAGAATAGACAGAACGGACTCGGGGGAAAGTACTGAGGTAAAAATAACTCTGGCTGCAAAAAAAGCGTATGAACCTGCATTTAACGAACTGCCGTTGGAACAACGGCTGATAGTTTCAGCTGGTGCCGTAGAATCAAAAGAATTTGCACTCGCGGCAGAACCACACTATCATGCTAAAGACTTCGGTTACAACGAAGGTTATCTCTGGCTTCACGCAATTGAGATCCGCACTATACTCAAAGCCAGGTTCGCCTTCATTGACAGGCCTGGAATTGATCAAGACAAGATGCTCGAGATACTGGACCGCGAGGTTAAGCTTGTAGAAAAAAGAAACTCAGAAGAGCTATCCAAAATACTTGAAGCCAGAAGAGAGCTCGAAGCTGAGAAAGACAGACGGCGCCAACAGAAGGAGAAAGAGAAAGAGGACCAGAGAACTGCAGCAATATCGTTTGCTATGGGTGTCGCAAGCGATCGCACAGCTGAAGATAAGGAGCGCAGGGACATCGCCAACGAGGAGAGGGAAAAGCGGGAGCGCTACTCATCGTACAATCCTTGATACCTAACGAACGATAACGTCAACGCTTAAATAAGCCGGAAAAGAATCACAGAATTATGTCAGAACTGGCGCTGGAGTGCAGGGTAGTGGACAACAGGGTCCACGATAGGCCATCAAAGCTCTTCCACGGGGCCGTATGGCCGCTCCTCTCAGTAGTCCTGCCTCCCATACTCGTAGACAGGGTATCAGCATACATCAAGATAAGGGACGAGGCCAAGCCGTCCAGCAGGGACCTGACGCTCGAGCTCGGCGCAGGCGCATTCCCGTTCCACAGGCTCTACAACCAGGGAGACCTCGTCCTGGTCGACTGGCAGAGGCACCTGATAAAGTCGAACAAGCGGCTCTCAGGAGTGCTGCGCCGTGAGAGCAAGCCAAAACCAAACTTCATAGTGGCGGACAACAGGCGCCTGCCGTTCGTGGACGGGGCGTTTGACAAGGTTGTGTCTGCTAACGGCTACGAGCGCGATAACGAATCGCTGCGCGTTCTCAAAAGGAGCGGTAAGCGAGTCTGCGTCTGGGGCTGAACAAAGTCGATCCTATGCTACACTCTGAAGCCAACACACGGAAAGGCCACACGCCTGGCCTATACAGCAACGGCCAGCTTGACAACGAAGTATCGGCGTGGGTCACGCTCTTCGACCCTGAAACATCACGCGAGTCGCGCAATGCAATCAAAGCCGCATTCAGGAAGAGCATGGATACGGCGCTGGTGATGCAGGACTTGACCGAGCCTTTCGTACCGAAGCCGCTCAACCACAGGGAACTGCCGCAGGACATGACTGTCGCCATTGTGATGACCGGCGCATACAACCAGAGATGGATACTGCCGCCACTTGAGGCTGCGGGCATCGCGAAGCGCAACGTTCTGATAGGCTACTCCTCTGGACTGCACGCGCGCCGGCACTTCTCAGACCGAACTAGCATGACCGAGAAGATTTTCGCCATGAGCGAGCACATACGCGTGCTGGAGAGGAATGCGCAAGCACCGCTTCTGCTCGTGGACGTGCTTCACACTACTGGCATAACCTACGCAACGATAGGCTACACGCTCAAGACCACGCTCGACTATTCAGGGCCCATATACCAGATGATGGGCAACAGGGCCGTCGCGTGGAACGGAAAGCTCAAGGGCGACGAGGCGAAGACGCTGCCACTCGACGTTCCCATCTTTGACGAGAACTGGTGGAACTGAAGGAATCCGACTTCTCATAAGGCAAGGGTACCCGCTGGCACCGAGCAACTTAGCTAAAACCAATTTATTTAAATGCTATCGCCCAAGCTTTTTCAGATGCTTAGATGGCCGGGGAGAGCCTCAGGCGCGCGAACGGCAGGGCTATGCTGCCAATAATAATGAGCGACGCAGCGCGCAAGGACTTCTTCAAGGTGAGTGATAAGGAGCTAGGGCGCATGTACTCGGCTCTGCTTACCGCAGGGGCCAATGTGCCGCAGGAGGTCACGACCCAGGACAGGCTCAGGGAGCAGGGGAGGGCGATAGGGGCCGCGATAGCGAGGCACATAGCTTATGTCATGGATGCCGACAGCATAGAGGTCAAGGCAGCGTACGACCCTTCCGACCCGCACAACGGCGATGGCAGAACCGTGCAGACAGGAATGTGCATGAGCTTCTCTCCCATGATGGTCAGCAACGAGAAGAACTGCACGGTCAAGATCGAGGACCTGTGGGTCGAGGCAGTATTCGTCGACACCCACCAAGAGCTCGACAGTACCACATACCTGCCGACTACAGTGGTGGACAAGACGGAGCTTTCCAGCACGATGCTCGATTCCAGCGAAGATCCAGTGGAGCTGATGGCAAAGACAGTAGCGAGGGGCATAGGAAGGGAGCTCTACGGTTACGCCTTGGCATCGGAATCGGAGAATGAGAACGAGGCCGGCAGGCAGGAGTACCTCTTCGTCTTCAAGAAGCAGAAGCCGCAACGCGGGGAGCTGGGCGTGCTCCGCAGCTGAGTGTTCTTATGAAGGGAAATGAGCTGACAAAGGACCTCTCGATGCCAAGCGGAGGCAGCATACTGCTCACTGACGCGGTGCGCAGGGAGCGCTACCTCGCGCGGAGCGACCTGATGGAATTGATAGAGGCGCAGAGGAAGGAGACGACCCCGGCGCTCATCTACACAAAGGACGAGCTGAAGATGCACGGCCTAAACATAGGCGCATTCGTGCTTGCGAACACGGAGATAATGAGGCCTGACCAGATCCGTGTGAAGGTCAGCTACTTCGGGGTAAGCGGCAACAGGATAAGGATGCAGACCGAGGCGACGATGGTCAACTTCATGCACGACTATGAGCTTAGGCTCGAGAAGTGCGAATGCGAGGGGAGCATGGGACTGGAGCGCGACGAGCTCCGCATGCTTGGCCGCGGCCTTCGCTCCGAGCAGGCGCTGAACTCCGCAAAGGACATCACCGACACCCTGGCCAGGAACATGGAATTGGCGCTCAGCTCAGAGACCAAGGCAGGAACAGAGAAGGTGCAGTACATCTTCATAGCAAGCATGACCACGATGCAGATGAGGAGCGCGCCCAGGACAGGATTCGAGCAGACGTTCTACTTCGCAATGATGCCAAACGGCCTCGGCGGCAGACTGGCCCTCGGCTGCGACACGCTCTAGGCGTAGTTCAGCATCTTCCTCACCATCGAGAGCTCGCCTGCAGCGTCCTTCGGCGTCTCCACAAGCGGAGTCTCGAGTATCATCGGCTTCTCCCTCAGCCCAGGCAGCGAGAAGAATTCCTCGAAGCCCTTCTTGCCTATACGGCCGAAGCCTATGTCAGCGTGCCTGTCCAGCCCAGAGCCCAGTGGATGCTTTGCGTCATTGAGGTGTATGCAGCCTATCCGGTCTATGCCCAGAGTCTCGACCACCTCCCTGGCCACCTCCTCCTTCCTTATGTCGTATCCTGCCGCGAAGACGTGGCAGGTGTCGAGGCAGAAGCCCACATGCTTGTGCTCTATCCTGTTGTATATGTCGGTCAGCTCGTCCAGCTTTGAGCCAACGCTGTTCCTCTGTCCAGCCTCGTTCTCAAGGAGTATCGTCGCGTTGCCCATGTGCTTCTCGACCTCGTTTATCGCGGCAGAGACGCGCTCCCTCCCGGCCTCGACCCCTGATCCCAGGTGGCTGCCGAGATGCACTATCAGATATTTGGCGCCGAGCGCGTTGCACCTCTCCAGCGCTTCGATCATAGCCGCGATCGATTTCCTGTAAACGTCTTCCTTGGGCGATGCGAGGTTCGGTAGGTACGGCATGTGCACGAAGACAGGGCTTATGTTATACGCCTTCTGCTTAGCCCTGAACCTTTCAGCCTCGCCTTCCTGCATCTCCCTCGCGCTCCAACTGCGCGGATTGCTCGGAAAGACCTGCACGCACGTACACCCTATCTCTCGCGCCCGGTCGAGGGCAAGGTCCATGCTCCCGCTTATCGAGACATGGTAGCCGATCCTCAGCATGCTAGCATATCGCAAATGCAATTAATAGGATTGTCAGGCAGGCGCGCCCGTACGCAAGATATTTATAATCGGGAGAAGAAGCAGAAGGGTGGGAACGCGCCAGAGATCGGGGCAGGTGCAGGCTGAAGAGCGAGAGCAAGGAGAAGCCGCCGAGCTGAAGAAGGGCGAGGCCCTAGAGCTGAAGAGCGCATACGCCTTCAGGAGGCTTGGCCCCGAGATAAGGAACGTAACGTTCGAAGACACATTCTACGTGAGACGCAGGAACAGGGACGGCACCCCAGGTCCGCTTGTCGGCGAGGGCGCCAAGATAGGCAGGAATGTGTACGGGCATTACACTGCGCTGATAGGCCCTGGAGTCTTCGTGAGGGGCAACGTGACGATAAAGAGGGGCGTGCTGCTCATGGGAGAGGTGCATCTGGGTTTCGGGTGCACGATAGGACCGCAAAGCGACATCTTCGACGCCAAGCTCGGAAACGGGGTGGTCACGGGCCGCAACGTCTACATAGAGGGCACGTACGACGGCGGGCCAGGCGTGCAGATAGGGGACAAGGTCGTGGTGCGCGACCTTGCAGAGATACGCAACTCTATGGTAAGCGACGACGCTGTGGTAGGCGAGGAAGCTATCATCAACGGCCTTGTAAACGGGGTTACAATCGGCAAAGGTGCAAGGATCGGCGCAAGGGCGATACTCGAGGACGCGGTGGTTGTTTACGAGGGGTCAAAGGTGCAGGCTGGCAAGAAAGTGCCGTTCGGGGTCGTGGTCAGCAACGCGAAGAGCCAGACACCATCGCTCAAGGAAGCCATGGGCACCCTACCGCAAAGAAGGGACGTCTAGGCAGATTACCTGTATGCCTCGAGCTTCATCTCCTTGTCGCGCCTGCTGTCTATGAACGCCTGCTGAACTATCGCCAGCGCGCTGCCTATCTCGAGCTTCCTGCTGTTCTCGTTCACCATGCTCTCCACTGCCAGGTAGCTGCTGTGCCGCATGAACTCCAGCGTGACCTCGCTGTAGTTCCTGCCGAAGGCGTCGGGCTCTACGAAGCTGTGCACCCTCTTCTCCTCCAGCGCGTTCGCGACGTCGAGCGCAAGGTCGTAGACAATGCCGCCGCGCAGGCCCTTCTTCCGCGTCTTCGCGTATCCGGCCTGCTTCCTCAGCATCGGAGCGAGCTCCTCAAAAAATTGGTAAGCGAGGTGGAAGTCCTCGTGGGCTCCCTGCTCCTTCCTCCTGGCCTCGACGCTTATGATCCTCTGCTTGCTGGCCTCGGCCAGTTTGTCGATGAGCGTGTCGAGCGCGATTCCGGTATCCCCGAACCCGATCTCCCTTATGAGCAGTACAAGACCCTTGTGGAGCCCGAGTCCGCTGTAGCCGCTGTCGCGTACAGCCTCGCGCAGTATGGCGCTCTTGTCCTTCAGGTACGAGTCCTTCAGTATCGAGTCGTCTATCTCGTCCAGCAGCGCCGGTCCTCCGCCTATCTCCTCATTGACGGCCCTTCCTATGACCCTTGTTACGAAGTCGGCAACCCAGAGCTTGTTGTCTATCTCCCTTCTCCTGTCTATGCTTATCCTGCCTGAGCGCCTCTCCTGCACCTTCTCGTTCTTGCTTATGTACGTGGCCTGCGCGATAAGGTCGTCCCTGAGGGAGACCAGGTTCTCGAGCACGCTGTCCCACTTGAACGCGCCCAGGTTCCTCTGTTTCAGGCTCTCCTTATCCCCGAACTGCATTCGCACGCCAAGTATGCACTAAGAAAGAAGCGCTTATAAGTTTTAGCGTGGGACCGCGTCAGCGCTCACTGGTACGGGAGCTCGGACCTCTTCAGCCTGTGGTCGAAGACGCCCTCCCTTATGAGCAGAAGCACGCCCTGCGCCTCCTTGTCCCCGCCAAGGTGCTCCAGCATCGAGCTCACCCTGTGTCGGGCGTCCTCCGCGCCGTCTATCAGCAATGCGATGGCATCGTCCCTAAGCCCGAACTTGTTTGAATGAGCCGTGAGCATATTGCCGTCAAGCGCATCGAGCCTGTTGTACACGCTCTGCAGGATCAGGCGCCCTTCCCGCTCGCCGGGCTGCTTCGCCTTAATCTCCAGGGCCATCAGGTCTATCACGTACTCGAGCGTCTGCACGGTAAGGTTGACGTTGCGTCCCGCCCTAGCGAACTCCTTGGCGCTCTTCCCAGCAGCATCCTTTATCTCTTCGAATATCTTCTGCATGCGCGTATGCTCCCCGTAGAACAGGTTCTCTAGCACCGTGGCTGTGGCTACAGGCAGCTTCTGGCCGTTGTTGGCCAGGTAAACCTCGACCGCCTCGTCAAGCGCGGTCTCCTTGAACTCCTGATAGGTGCCGTTCTTCCTCTTCGTCTCTATCTCCTGCGCGACTGCGGCTCCGAATGACATCTCCGAGTTACCAGCCCGCACGTCGACCTTCTCAAGCAGCTCCCAATATCTTCCGTAGCGGCTGATGTCTTCAGTTTCCTTCCTCAGCGCAAGGTGCGCCCGCAGTCCAGACAGCCTTCCCTTCTCCTCGCTCTTCTCCTGCTGCCCGCCTATTGCCGGAGCCTCGGCTCCAGTCTCCTTCCGTTCGCGTTTCTTCAAGTTAGTAGTGTCGGCCATGATGGTCACAGATCTAACATCAGATCCGGCCTATTTAAACATTGACTTGAAGAGAGAAAAAGCCGGGGCAGGTGGCGGGAAAGTTCCCGCCAACAACAGAGCCATGGCGCTGCACCTGGAACCGCAGGCCCCTCGGATGCACGTACACGCTCACCTCGTACCAAGCGTCCCCGCCGGCCCGCGCGCTTTCCGCGCAGATGCCCGAGAGCTCGACGATCGTGTGCACGATCTCCTCAAGGCTGCTTGTCTCGCATGCCCTGCCAGACCCCGTCTTTCCCTGTCCATGCTTTCCACTCGCACCCATCTTATCACCCAGAAGCAGGAGCGGCTTATGCCGATGGCTTTCGCCATGTCATTTGTTTATAGCGCTTTGACCTTCGCTCTTACCTGTGTCTTATATGTAAGTAAATGTTTATATATCCAGCAGTCATGTCATATAGTAAAGTATATAATCCTTTACCACCTAATAGTAATCGCCGGCAAAACCGGCATCACCTAGAAGTAGGGGCGGCGAAAGCCGCCTCTGCAGCGGCCCTCCCATGAAGCTACAACTCTCTGCTGAGATCCTGATAGGCATGGCGCTCACGCTACTTGTCGCGCTCACACTGCTAAGCTACTTCTCCAGTTTGCGCGGAGCAATCACAGTCACGAGGAACGCTCTCGCCAACGTCGCCAACTCCGTAAGCTCTTACCCGGCAAGGCTGCTTGCCGGATGAGCCCATGAAACTCGTAATCATCTCGCTTGACATGCTCGTCGCGCTGCCGATACTCAGCGTTGCGATGCTCTTGCTCTTCTCGAGCATAAGGGGAACGCAGGGCTACTTGCTCGCACTCGGCGGGTCGCAGGGCGCAAGGCTCAATGCGCTCGTTGCTTCACAGCGAATCGCGCAGGCGATTGACGCATCATACAACTACTCCGTTGCAATGAGTTCATCAGAGAGCATCTCATCATCTTACGGGCTCGTATCCCGGATCGTCGGCCAGTACGACGCACAGGCATGCGGCAGCCAGTATGCACTCTGCAGGCTCGTCACCGTCTCAGGGAGCACCTATCTGCTGGTGGTAAACTATGAGAACGCAAGCTAGCCTCGAATTCCTGCTGATAGGCAGCGCGGTGGCCGCGATGTGCCTATTTGTAATAGGCTTCTACTCCAGGAACCTCTTCTCGCAGACTTCCGCGTTGGCCGCGATAGCAAACGCGTCGCCCAACTCAACATACTACGAACCCCCGCCCGTCTTCAACTACTCCCCTACGACCACAATGCCCTACGCCGCATACTCCGCAGCCATAAGCGACAGGTATGAGCAGCTGGCGTACCAGATTGGCCCCCCATCGTATGTGGACAACCTCACCGAGTTCAGTCACTGCGCCCAGGTCGGCTTCTTCGGCCACGCGTTCAACGTGAGCATACAGTGCGGCACAGGCAACGCCTGGGACTATCTCGCGGGCTACAACTGCTGGGGCTCCGGTGCATTCTGCATAGTGCCACACAATACGAGCTACGCCACGGAATCCACATACCAAAACAAGACGTACGTTTACAGCATAATACTCTCGATAGTCTCGCCCTCGGGCATTATGCAGTCGCATATAAACAGCGCAGCAAACAGCTCCCCTGTGACCATCGGAGGCCAGACTGTCGGCTATGCGAGGGTCGCGGGCGTGAGCAGCTCCGACCCGCCGCAGCAGGCCACGCTCATGGACCACGTCGGAAACTACAGCGCGGCTAACCAGACCGACTACGCGGTCTACACGCAGGACAAGGACTCGCTCTATCCTATGCTCGCCTTCTACAACGGCACAGGGGTGGACGGAGCGACTCAATCAAGCATACAGGAGGCGGTCAACGCCTTCTCAGCATCCCAGTTACGCTTAGTTTCAAGCGAGGGAGGAACTCTCCCATGTTCGGTATCTGGGGGCGAGTACAGATGCACGGCGATGTCCCCGTTCTCCTACCTGATAAATGTCACGCTGTCGCAGGGCATAGGCTATGTGAACCAGACCGTCTACTACCTCGGCAGCGTGGTAAGCATAAGGAGCAAGTGATCGCATGAAGGCGCAGTTCGCAACAGTCGAGGCTGGAATCGCGCTGGCGCTGGTGGTATCTGCTGTCGGCTTCGCCTCTTCGCTTGTAAACTCCTCTACAGCCAACCTCGCCTCACAATCGGCGTCGCTACAGAGGAGCATCGCGGTCTACGACATCTTCAACGCGCTCAGGCAGAACTCCACGTACAACTCCTGCGTATTGCAGCTCTACGACGGCGGCCAGGCCGCATGCGTGTCGGGCATCGAGCAGAACCTCAGCGCCATATTCGGAATCGGAGGCATAAGCATAGGGATAGGCCAGGGCGGCTCCGCATGCTCGAGCGTGCCTCTCGCTGGCGCAAACTCCACAGCCGAGGTGTGCGTCTCGTTCGCGTGATAAAATGTCGTTCTACGGCCTTGTGCTGATCCTGACCGTGCTCTTCATCTCGTTCTACCTGCTCACGCTGATGAGCGAGGTAAACTACGTCTCGTGGGTATCTGCAGCGTATGCGAGAAGCGCGCAGATCGTCCAGGCATCGATCTTGACGCTGATTAGAATCAGATAGTAGCTCAAAGCCGGGTTAAACCGCTATGAAAGCGGTGTAGTCTGAAAAAACTACTGGTCCACAAGGCCTTGGTGGGTTTGATTCCCACACCCGGTGAGCTAATGCTATTATCCGCAAGCAAATATTTAACACTTATGCTCTCTCTACATCACTGCTATCCTGTCAGCCTTTTTCTTCGCGTTCCTGAGGTCGAATATCCTTTTTTGCAGTTTCACTGCGTCATCTGGGTGCAACGCGGGTATGAACCCCACAGTGCTGAAACTTGACCTCTTGCCGTAGGACATCGCCCCTCCCATCGGCACCGCCATTATGGACGAAATCCTAAGAATCCTGTCTATTACGCCCCTGTTCATCACCACGTCCACTATGTTTTCCAGTGGCATCGATTCTGTATGGAAGCCGATGAAGCCGCCTGAGCTCACGATCCTCTGGTTCGTGAGCCAGACCTGGAACTTTCCGTAGCCGATCTTCGCGATTATCAGGCATATCAGCGCTGTTATGGCAAGTATTCCGAAAAACACACCCACGCCAGGAATCGTGGTAAAACTAGGTGCTGTCCATCCAAACACCACTGCGTATATGACCCCGATCAGCAGCCCCCTAACAACCATCCTCTGGTAGTAGCCCCTCCATATCGGCTTCACCTTCCCGACAATCCTCTCGCCCTGGTTAAGGTGGAAAGGCAACTTGCCGAAAAACTCTTTCTCCATGTTTATGCATCCGTTCGAAAACTTTTACGTGTATGCTTTTTGTTTGGCGGGGGAGTGATTCGAACCCTCGACCTCTAGATTTCTTAGCGCTCATCGCAAAACTGCTCGCCACTCATAGTGCTTAGCATATGAGTCTAGCGCTCTAACCAGGCTGAGCTACCCCGCCATGCTGTGTATACTATACTTATCTATAAATACTAAGTTTTGCATATAAAAGCGCATGGCCTTTGTGGTGTAACGGCTGCATATAGGACTGTGGATCCTAAGGACCGGGTCCGACTCCCGGCATAGGCCTTTGCTTCTGAAACTGGTGAGAAGAAGCGCATGATACTCGACTATGTTCCTCTTTGGCTTGACGTGCTCGCCTACGTCTACATCGTCAGCGCCGCAATCTGTTCGCTAATTATAATCTATGACATCTTTGTCAGGGGTCACAGGCAGATGATGCCGATAATGGACTACGTCTGGCCCATAACCGCCATGTACCTCAACGCCTTCGGCCTGTGGGCGTACTGGGACATGGGCAGGCCTGACTCGATGCAGATGAAGGGCATGCAGATGACCTCAGAGCACATGCAGCATATGTCTCACATGCATTCCGCGAAGCCATTCTGGAAGAGCATCTTCGTCTCGGCCACGCATTGTGGAGCCGGCTGCGAGATAGGCGATTTCGTTGGCGAGTGGGCCGTATTCCTGATAATTCCCGTCATATTCGGGTCGCTGCTGTACACAGAGTATGCCGTTGACTTCGTTCTCGCCTACGCGCTAGGCATATTCTTCCAGTACGTTCCCATAAGGCAGGCGACACCCTCCCTACCCCCTAGCCGTGCGCTCAGCCATGCGATAAAGGCAGACAGCCTGTCGCTGATCGCCTTCGAGGTTGGCCTCTTCGGCTGGATGGCGTTCTTCAACCTCGTTCTCTTCAACCACGGGGTGATAAACCCGAGCATGGCAGTCTACTGGTTCATGATGCAGATTGGCATGCTTCTGGGGCATTTCACCAGCTACCCGGCGAACTGGCTGCTCGTCAAGTGGGGAATAAAGGCGGGCATGTAGAGAGCACGACGCATGACTTACGCTGTACAAAACCTTTTTATTTGCGGCTTGAAGAGCTGCTCTGAATCGTATGCATAAATCACCGGAGAAGTTTGCGGAAGGCGCAGCGAAGCTCTTGAAGAAGGAGGCCCACGACCGCGCATACGAGACCACGCTCTACACCGCGCTCGCTGCGGTTAACATCCAGGAGAAGGAGTTCGACCTTTCAAAATACGACTACGAGCTAGCCGACATAACCGCGATAAAGCACCTGATGTTCCTGGTCAGGGTGAATGACCAACCGATCCCCGAATCCGTCAAGAGGGAGGTGCTCGAGGAATCGCGCAGGGGCGTTATGGAAGCAATCGTCGATGTTGAACGTGCCGCGCAGGAGACCGATGGCGAAGAGCGCGAAGAGTAGGCGCGCATCTTGCGTCAGAATAGGTAAACGGCCCAGAACCTCATTACCTTCTTCACGAATATGTTTACCGGGTTCAGGTTCTTCTTTATGTCCTTGATCATCGGCTTGTAGCGCTGCTTCTCCTCAGGCGTGAGCCTGCCCTCCTTTATCGTCTCCTGCTTCTTGCCCTCGACTATCGTGGTCTCGGTCTTGCTTATGACCTCCTTCTTGACCATCGCGTACCATTCGTCCAGCGAGCTGCCGCCCTCCTTCACCATCGCCATGAGGTCCTTCATGCCTATCGGCCTCTTCTTGCCTGTCCTGTCCTCCTCAGCCGCTACCTTCAGCGCGGCTTTGTCGCATATCGAGAATATGTCGGCCATCGAGAAGCCCCACGTAGCGCGCGCCAGCCTGCCGAAGCTCACGAACTTCGAAAGCGGCATCTTCCTGGTGTTGTACCTGAACGCTTCTCTCCTGTCCTTGTACTTCGGCGCGGGCATGTATACAGATTCGCCGAATCTGCCGGGTCGCTTGAGCGCCGGATCCATGTCCCACGGCTGGTTCGTTGCGCCTATTATGAATATGCCCTCCGGGTTCTTCTCCACCCCGTCGAGCTCCTGCAGGAACTGGTTCACGGCCATGCGCATGTTGCCCTGCTGCTCGCCCTCACGCTTCGTGCCAAGCGCGTCTATCTCATCTGCGAAGACGATGCACGGTGCGTTCTTCCTCGCCTGCTCGAAGACCGCGTGGAGGTTCTTCTCAGTGTTGCCTGCGTACATGTCCACTATCTCGTTGATGTGCATGACTATGAACTTGGCCTTGGTCTCGCCCGCTATGGCGCGCACCAGCAGCGTCTTTCCGTTTCCAGGCGGGCCGTAGAAGATGACTCCCAGGCCTAGCTTCTTGCCGTATGCCTGGAGCAGCTGCGGTTTAGTTATCGCAAGTATTATGTTGTCGTGTATCAGCTGCTTCTGTTTCTCCATGCCCACTATGTCCTTGAAGGTAATGTCGGAGGTGAACCACGCCACCTTCTTTATCTGGCCCTCCTCGACCACGGTCTGCGTGACCTCCTCGCCCTTGGCCTTCAGGCCCGGCTGTGCGCCCTTCATCTTCTCCTTGAGCATCTTCAGCCTGTCCTTCGCCTGAGCGTACTCTGGGTTGTTCTTCAATGATTTCTCGTACCACTCCTTAGCGCCGTCCATGTCCTGCTGATACTCGCTTATGACGCCCATCACGTAAGGTGCATCCGGAGCGTTCGGCTCCAGTTCCATGACCTTCATCGCGTCGTTCGTCGCCTTCTCATATTCGCTCTGCAGCGCGTACGAGAGTGCGCGGTTGAAGTACGCGCTCGAATAATCGGGATACTTCTCAATTGCCTGTGTGTACAGAGCTATCGCTTCGTCGAACTTGTTCTCTTCGAAGAGCTTGCCGGCTTGGTCGTAGACCTCCTTCGCGTCTGCTGGAGGCGTATTGACCGGTTTCCCCTTGCTGCTCGCCATTTACAACACTGTGCAACAACCTGTTGTTTTCCCGAGTATTTATACTTTATCTTGTACCTCGGAATCGAGGAAGGAATTGAGCTCGGCGTCGACAGAGGCGACGTGCTTGTTCTCCCTTGGAACGTTCAGCAGCTCGTATTTCTGGAACTTCTTGAGCAGCGACCTAGCCGCGGCGTTCAGCTTCTTCAACTCCCTGTCTTTCACCTTGTACTTTCCGGCAAGCTGGTTTATGACCAGCCTGCTGTCAGAGGCGAGCACAAGCTCGACACCGTCCTTGCCCATCCCGAGCGCCTTCTTGAGCGCGGCGATTATCGCCTTGTACTCGGCGACGTTGTTAGTGCACCTGCCGTTGTAGAACACATGCCTGTAGAGCGGCGTGTGCCAGGTGTCCATTATCATGTAGCCGGAGGCGCTCTCACCCGGATTGCCACGAGAGGCGCCGTCTGTGTAAACATAGAGCTTCATGGTCACACGCTTCTCAGCTTTCCTACCTTGCCGAAATCGAGTATCTCGTCCTCGCCCAGGCAGAGCGCCTTCATCTCGTCAACATCGAGCATGCGGTCGAAGATCGGCGCCATCTTCCCGAGATGTTCCTGGTTCACGTCCACGCCTTCTGCAAAATAGTTCATGGCAGGCAGGATTATTATCTTTCTTCCGTCAGCCGTCTGTCCGTAAAGGAAGCATTTAATCTTCTCCTTCACGCCAACCTTGTTGTACACCGCTATCGCGGGATGCAGGTGGCCCATCACGAGGGTCTTTCCGCCCTTGCTTTTCGGCAGTTCCTCGCCGTGGAAGAATAGATAGTCGCCGAGCAGCGCCTCCTGCGCGAATATCTCGAAGCCGAGCGCCTGCCTGAACCTGTCTATGAAGTTGTCGTGGTTTCCCTTGATCAGTATTATCTTGCCTATCCCAAGCTCCTTCCTCAAAAAGCCTATGAACTCGCGGAACTCGTTGAACTCCTCCACGTGCACATCCGCGAACTCGTTCTTTATGTCGCCTACGACAATCACGGTCTTCGCACCGAAGGCCTTCGCGGCCTTCATCATAGTCTCCTTTATCTTCCTGAAGTTGAGCTTGGGCACGAAGCTCCCGCGGCTGGCCATCACGCCTTCGTATCCGAGGTGGAGGTCCGAGCATACGATCGCGTCAAGAGATTTAATGTAGAGGAGAGGCAGGCCGTCCGCAAGTTCGATGTCGCTGGTAAGCCTCATCATCCATACCTCTTGCTTATCTGCTGCATCACGTGCTTGTGCAGCTCGCGAAGATGCTTGCGTCTGTCCTTCATCATGACCACGTCAGCTTCGCCGAAGGTCACCATCACGTGCGAGAAAGGCGAAGGGACTTGCGTCTCTATTATCTCGTATGCGATCTCTCCTTCCTTGAGCTTCTTCAGTATCTCCCTCGCGCGAGGCAGGTCCATAACGTCGTCCATTATCTCCCTGTACGTCTCCTTCACGACCGGGAAGTCCGGGCTTATCTCCTCAGCAGCCTTGAGCACCAGTTCGGAGTTTATCTGCTGCCTCTTCACGCTTATCTTCTTGCCCTTGTAGTTCCTTAGGACCATGAAGCTCCTCACCGCTGCATGCCTGAACCTCCGTTTCATCATCTCCGTGCGCCTCACGTTGGCCCTTATTATGCGCGCCGCGTCGCTGTTCGCCACGTTCGACACAAGCCTTGAGATGTCCTCCTTTCCGATCTTCAGGGCAGCATCGGTCACTATCACGAAACCGTTGTCGTTTATCATGAGGCCGACATCGGTCTCGAACATGTCGCTCGCCTCTATTGCGAAGAGCCTAGAGAGCGCGTCGTTCACGCGCCTGCCGTAGAGGCTGTGGAAGACCAGGTAGTTGCGCTCGCCCTTCTCGTCGCTCGTCTTCTCTATCAGCACAAGCTTGTCGTTCGGCACGTGCTTCGCGAAGAGCAGCTGCTCGGTGAAGTACGAGGTTATCGAGCTGCGCGTGTTCTTGTCCATGGGCATCGCGTCGAGTATCGCCTCCGCATCCTTGCCTCCGGTGAACTTCCGCGCCTTGAGCAGCTTGCTTATGCCCTTGATTCCGCGAAGTTCCTTGGCTATCGCGTCGGCTAGCTCGTGCCTGAACCTCCCTATCTCTAGCGCCAGCTCGTATGTCAGCGGCAGCGTCTCGGAGAACCACGGCGGTATCGTCGGGATCTTGCTCTCGGTGCCGGTGACAAACGCCTTCATCTCGCGGGAGTGGTCGAACTTGTACAGCTTGCCCCCGAGAACGAAGATGTCTCCGGGCTTGAGTCTCGACAGGAACTCTTCCTGTATGCTCCCTATCTGCTTCCTGTCCTGGTATACGTCCACGGAGACCTCGTCCGGTATCGTGCCTATGTTGAGGAAGTAGATGAGTTTGGTCAACCTGCCCCGCCTCCCTATCACAGCCTCGTTCGCGTCATACCATATCTTCGCGTAGACGCGCCTGCTCTCGAGGCCCACGTAGCTGCCTGACAGGTACTCTATGAGCATCATGAAGTCCTTCTTGTCGAGCGAGTGATAGGAGTAGGCACGCCTCACGAGCGCGAAAGCGTCGTCGATCTTCCACTTCTTCATGAGCGCCATGCCGACAATGTGCTGCGCGAGCACATCCAGCGCGTTCTTCGGTATCGTGAACGAGTCTAGCCTGCGTTTCTTAGCAGAGTCGAGCATCACTGCGCACTCGACCAGGTCGTCGCGGTTTATGGCAACTATCTCCCCGCGCGCAACGTCAGAGAACCTGTGCCCACTCCTGCCGATTCGCTGGATCGCACGCGTGACGCTCTTCGGCGAGCCGAGCTGCACCACGTTGTCTATATACCCTATGTCTATTCCCAGCTCGAGGCTCGTGGACGATACCACACACTTGAGCTTTCCTTTCTTCAGCATCTCCTCCACTCCGAGTCTCAGCTCCCTTGAGAGCGAGCCGTGGTGTGCGGCTATGTTCTCCTCTCCGTACTTGAACCGGCGCATAAGGTTGTATATGACCCGCTCGGTGCCGCTCCTCGTGTTCGTGAAGATGAGCGTGGTCTTGTTCTTCTCTATTATTTCGTTAAGCGTCTTGTATATCGACTCGTCGATCTTCTCGTCGGCCGCGTTTACTATGTCGCTGACTGGGCACACTGTGGTGTAGTCCATCTTCTTGTCCCACGTGGCGTCTATTATGTAGCAGTCGCGCTCCTTGCCGTCGTCCCCGTAGCCAACAAGAAACCCGGCGGCTGTCTCCAGCGGATAGAGCGTCGCCCCGAGCCCGACCCGGGTGAAGTCCCTGCCGGCGAGGTCCGCAAGCCTCTCGAGCGAGAGCGAGAGGTGCACTCCGCGCTTGTTGTTCGCGAGCTCGTGTATCTCATCGATGACCACGTACTTTACGCTCTTCAGGTTCTCGGAGAACTTCTGCGCGTTGAGCAGTATCGCAAGGCTCTCGGGAGTGGTGACAAGGATGTTCGGCGGGTTCCTGAGCATCTTCTGCCGCTCTGCCTGCGGCGTGTCTCCTGTGCGTATCGCCACGCTTATCTTCTTGACGCTCTCCCCCAGCTTCTTGTATATCTCGTCCAGGGGCTCGTTCAGGTTGCGGTAGATGTCGTTGTTCAGCGCGCGCAGCGGAGAGATGTAGACGCAGTAGATCTTCTCCTCAAGAGCGCCCTTCTCGGCCATGTCCATCAGGTCGCTCAGTATGGCCATGAAAGCAGAGAATGTCTTCCCGCTGCCGGTCGGCGCAGTTATGAGCAGGTTCTTCTGCTCGCGCACAAGCTTGAACGAGTAGAGCTGCGGCGGGGTCGGATTCTTGTACCTCTTCTCGAACCAGTCGCGTATGTAGAAGTTTAGCGAGCCGAGGCTCTCCTCTCTGCTAAATGGTTTCTTGTAGTACTCTATCATAGCGCACCGCTAGCCTTTCCTTCCTGCCTTCCTGGCCTCCACGGACTGTCTCGCAACTTCGAGATTGCACGAACTGTGCTTGGAGCACCAGGCGTAGCACGCGTCGGCGGTCCTCTTGTCATCGTAGTGGAGCCCGCAGACGGGGCACGAGTACAATCCCGATTTTTCAACTGCCATAAACAGCCCCCACAGACCGTCTCTATCTATCATTTAAATATTGCTGCCATAAATACTTAATCCCGATTCTATGGCGAAAAGACCGAGTCGTTCATCGAGCAGCAAGAGGCTAGAAGCCCTGCTGCGCGCTCAGAAGATGAACGAGCTGCTTAAGATAGGCGGCATGCAGAGTCAGGCGCTCCTCGACAGCGCAGGAGAGAGCAGGCCCGCGGACGAGACGCACGTTGTCGACCTGCTCGAGTCGGAGAGGTTCACAAGGTCGGAGATGTCCGGAGGCAAAAGCGGCAAGGGCAGGAAATCGAAGCGGGCCACGGCCAAGCGCCAAGTGAAGCACGCAAAAAAGAAGCGCAAAAGATAGCGGCTAATCCTCCTTCTGTACTCGTTTCCCTACAGAGAGCTTAACCCCGTTCGTGTCCCTCGTTATCGTTATGTCCAGGTTCTCGCTTCCGAGCATACGTCGCAGCTCGTCGTACGTGTAAGATCCTATCTCCTCCTTCCTCTTCTCCTTGATGACCTCGGCGCGTCTCGCCATCAGAGTCTCGCGCTTTATCTCGGTGTAGCCCAGCGACAGCGTCGGGTTCTGCACCGCATAGAGGTCGTCTATCCCCTTCTCTATCGGCTTGTAGCCCTCGCTCTGGTAGATGAAAGGAAGCACCGCCTGGAACTCGGATTTTATGCTCTCGATTATCCTGTCGACGTTCTTCTGGTTGCCTGCAAGAACGAAATCGTCGCCGTTCAGGAAGCCGACGAAAGTGCCCTCGACTTCCTTGCCGCGAACCTTGTCCTGCAGCAGCTGCGACACAAGCCTGAGTATAGTTATGCCTGCGTCGTTGCCGAACTTGCTCGCGAAGCTCGCGAGCCCCTCGACGCGCAGCCTGCCAATCTCATAGCCAGAATCCGCTTCCTTGAGCGACTTCTCGACGCTGTCCGATATTCGGTCCTCGTTCGGGAGATCTATGAGCGGGTCGAACTTCTTTCCCTTCTTCTTTAGGAAGATGGTGACCAGGCTGCGGAGCTCGTCGGGGTCAAAGGGTTTCTTGATGTAGTAGTCGGCACCGTACTTTATGCCCTTGAACCTGTTCGTGCTCGCCTCCATAGCGCTCACTATTATGACCGTTATGTCACGGAGGTTTGTATCCTTCTTTATCGTCTGGCAGACCTCAAGGCCATCGGCCCCGGGGAGCATGAGATCAAGCACGACGAGGTCCGGCTTCTGGTACTTTATCTTCTCTATCGCCTCCTTGCCGTCGTATATCTGGGTTATGTCGTAGCCCTTCCCGAGAGATACGGCCATGAGCTTGTTGATGTTCTGGTCGTCCTCTATCACGAAGATGCGCTTGATGTGCTGCGGCTCCTGAAGCATGTAATAAGTGGGTATGCCCCCGCTGCTCCTTGATGCTATGGCTGTCGCCTTCACGAGCTCTGCGAGCGCGCGCTTGAGCGTGTCGTTGTCTATCTCCATCGAGCCCGCATAGTCTTTGAGCTCGTTGTATGTTAGTTCCTGCTTGTCGTTTATCAACGACATGATGTCGGACTCGACGTCCTCTATGCCCTTCATCTGATTCCCTGGTCGCGCGAGAGTAATGGGCAACGAAAGTATAATATTGTTTGTTGTCGCAACCGATTTCAGAGGCAGTGGTAGATGCAGGTACCTAAAAAGTTCACTCTTCCAGCATGGCGGCTTTCCGGAAGGCAGATACTCGCGCTAGTGGCGGCGCTGATAGTGATATACATAGTATACGGGGTGCTCGTCCCCAGCGTGATCACAATAACGGCCACGAGGAGCATAACGCTCTCGCCAAACCAGACCCAGTTCATACGCATATACAACGGGAGCACCACGGCCCTAGAGCTACGCGCATCGTCTGTCAGCGGGGCGTCGTTCTACATAACCCACGTGCCCGCGCTCTACGGATCAGTGGTCTCGTTCTCGCTCTCCCCGGTCTCCAGCCTCAACGTAAGCACCGACGGCTCGCAGACCGCAGACATAAACATCAGGCTCCTGACAGAGAGCAACTCAAGCGCAACAGTGGAAATAACGCCCCTCATACTTGCGCTCAGCATAAAGCCGAGTCCGAGCGTGACGCTGCTCAACCCGTCAAGCCTCAGCAGCATAGGCAGCGGCAGCGGCGGACTGGGGCTCACCGTCTCAACGACCTCCGTGCTCTCCACGTCAACGACAACCGTGGCCCAGAACTCGACGCAGCTCCTATTCCAGCAGGCGCTCACTCTCATGAACAAGACGGGAACGGGCATACTTATGAAGGGCTACAGGACTCTCTACGAGAAGGACGCGGGCTGCACCTCAGGAGTCTACAACTCGACGTACGCCACTTATTATAGCAAACATCCTCCTGCACCGGTGGATTTTGCTAATATTAGCGCGCACACGCCTACAGACATAACGATAAACGAGAGTACGCTGCAGGCGAAGAACAACGTGCTGATAACCTACTCAACGATCTCGCCGTCTCCAGACACCACAGGACAGGCCGTCCTGGCTATAATAAACACGTCATCGTCCAACTTCCTGAGCTCGCTGACCTACACCGGACTCTACACGGGCCTGAACTACTCGACGCTTAACAGCTCCTACTCGTTCCAGAGCAAGATACTCAACGACTGCGGTGCCTACATCACTCCTCCGTAGTACTTTGCTATTTTGAAGCCGCCGCCTTCTTCGCCCTTGCGACTATCGGCAGCGTGAACCAGAAGGTGCTGCCCTTGCCGGGCTCGGAGTTCACGCCGATCTTTCCGCCGTGCAGGTTCACTATCTCCTTGGCTATCGAGAGCCCGAGGCCTGTGCCAGAGCCCTCCTGGACTGTAAGCCCCTTCCTCTGCAGCTGGAAGAACTTCTTGAACAGCTTCTTCATGTCCTCCTTGCTTATCCCCGTGCCGGTGTCCGTCACCTCCACGCGCACGAACTTGCTCTTCTTTCCGGCCCTCGATATCTTGACGCTTATGCTCCCAGATTCCGTGAACTTTATCGCGTTGCCGATCAGGTTTACTAGGACCTGTATCAGCCTGTTCGGGTCCGCCTGTATCGTGGGCACGCTGTAGTCCACTTCAACGTTGAAAGTGAGTCCCTTCTTCTCCGCGAACTCAACGAGAGAGCCTATGGCCGGGTTCTTGAGAAGCTCGTTGAAGCTGACATCCTTCATGTCCAGCTTTATCCTTCCCGACGAGAGCTTGGCTACGTCGAGTATCTGGTTGATTAGCTGCAGCAGGCGGTCAGCCTCGTTGGCGATTATGCCGGCATACTCCCTATTCTGCTCGCTCATGCCCTCGCTGCTCCCCATGAGCAGCTTCCCGTAGCCGTAGATGCTAGTGAGCGGCGTCTTGAGGTCGTGGCTTATGTTGTAGAAGAACTGGGTCTTGAGGTCGCTCTCCGCCTTCTCGCTCTTCAGCTGGTCTCCCAGCTCCTCCGCGTCCTCTTCCAGCTGGCTGAGCTTCATCTTGGTCGCTAGCTCGCGCGTGGTTATCATGTAGCCCACCGGGCTGTTGTCGCTGTCGACCATGCTCCTTATCGACTGCTCGCACGGCAGAGGCTCGTCGCTGTTCTTCGCCCTCAGGCTGACAAAAACATTCTCAACTACGCCGCTGTTCCTCGCAAGGGAGAGCGAGGAACTCAGCTTCTGCTGGCTCTCCTCGTCGGCGTAGAGCGAGACTAGCGAGCTGCCGTTCAGTTCGCTGTTCGCGTAATTAAGCAGTTTCTCCGCGCTCCTGTTCACGGACTTGATGTAGCCCAATGCATCTATGTTGAATATCGCGTCGCCTGCGTCTCCGATCAGCCCCTCGAGCGCGCCCTGCATAGTCGCGACGTACTTCTCCAGGTTGCTGTGCGTGAGCACGCACGAGAAGCCCCCGAACTGGTTCTTCATCAGCGTGGCCTTCGTGTCTATTATCACGTCGTTCCCAACGTTCAGGCGCAGCGGTTTCGAGAGAGTGTCGGACAGTGCGCTTATCTCGCCCGCGAACTCTTTGTCCTCATATGCGAGGTCGAGCAGCCTCCTGCCCACGAGCTCATCGCGGTCCATCTTGAGTATCTTGCCCACGTTCTGGCTTGACCAGAGCACCGTCGTGTCCTTTGCCAGAAGCATGAAGGCCTCGCTCGTGCTCCTCTCCGAGAGCCTGACCTTCTCCTCCAGCTCCTTCAGCTCGGTAACGTCGTAGAGGAGAAGGTGCGTCAGACGGTCGTTTATCTTGCCGCACGTCGCCTTGTAGATCTTCCCGCCATCCCCGTTCTCCCTCACCTCCGCTGCTGAACCGTCGCGCAGCGAGTAGAGCATGTTGGCATCTACGCTGAAGAACTCGCTCACGTTCCTTCCAATCATCTCCTTCTGCGTCTTGCCGAACAGGCCCGCGGAGCTCTTGTTCGCCTTAACGATAGCCCCGCTCTTGTCTATCAGCATCTGCGGCGCGTAGGTGTTGAATGCGGCGTCGAAATACCTTGCAAGGCTTATGCTCCTCTCGCGTTCGGTCTTCGCAACAGACAAGTACGCGAGTATCTCTGTTGAGAGCGTGAGCTTGGAAGAGAGCGAGGTGTCGAACCTGTCCTCCTGCCTCGAGAGGAACGTTGCCACGATCACAGGCTTTCCCTCCACAGACACGGGCAGCAGCATGCAGCTCCTGAAGCCGAGGTTGTAGTGCTTTATCAGCTCTGGAAACGCGGAGTAGCCGCTGAGCCTGTTGTCAACATAGGGCTTTCCGGTGTTGATCGCGAACTCCTCGAGGCCCGACAGCTCGCCCTTCTCCTGGTAGGCGTCGCTTATCATTATGTAGTCTATGCCCACCGCTTCCTTCACCTTCGCAGAGAACCTGCTGAGCATCTCTGCGCTCCCGCTGCTCTCTTTTGCAATCGTGAAGATCTCTGAAATGAGCTGCTCAACGGTCACAGTTTCCTGCATTTCGGTCGCATTATACGGAACGTTTGCCAAATTTATATACGTTTAGCTCGCAATCACTTACAACAGCACCGAAACCAAAGAGATTGGGGGTATTTGTGGAGAAGAGGGAGATAAGGTGCGCAGTTACCGTCATGCCGGTGGTGCGCACGAAGGGCAGGTACAGGATAGGGTTTGTAAGAAGGGCCCCCAACGACTCGTACCTGCCAGGAACTCTCGTAGCTCCGGGAGGCAAGCTTGAGAGGAAGGACGGCAGGCCGGTGCACGATGTCATGTACTTCTCGGTAGAGGACTGCGCTGTGCGCGAGTTCTTCGAGGAGTGCAGGCTCAGGATAAGGAAGGAGCAGCTGAGGTATTTCCTCGGGCTCACACTGCCGAACGGCAAGGTCGTGCTCAGTTTCTATTGCCTCTTCGACAAGGAGCCGAGGGCGAAGAAGCTCATCTACCTGACGGAGGCCGAGACGAGGAAGCGGAAGGATTTCGCGCCCGGCATGGAGTTCGAGGCCTTGATGCTCTTCAAGAAACTCAGGGCAGGCGCAAAGGGGCGCTGAGATGGAGGCAAAGAAGATCTTCGGTGGGGTTTTCAAGATAGAGAGCAAGCTCGCCACGCTGAACCTGGTCAAGGGCAACAGGGTGTACGGCGAGGAGCTGGTCGAGATCGAGGGCAAGCAGTACAGGCTCTGGACCCCGTACAGGAGCAAGCTCGCGGCTGCTATAATGAAGGGCATGAAGCACATGGAGATAAAGCAGGGGTCGAAGGTGCTCTACCTCGGTGCCGCGACCGGAACGACAGCCAGCCACGTGAGCGACATAGTGGGCAAGCAGGGCATCGTCTACTGCATAGAGATATCGGAAAGGAGCGTGCGCGACCTTGTCAAGGCGTGCGAATCGAGGCCGAACATGCTTCCGATGCTCAAGGACGCGCGGGACGTGGACTCGTACTCTGGCGACACCGGGATCTGCGACGTGCTCTACCAGGACATAGCTGCCCCGGACCAGGCGGACATACTCGCGAGGAACAGCGCGCTGATAAGCCAGGGCGGCTACGCGTACGTCGCCGTGAAGTCGCAGAGCATAGACGTGACAAAGAGCCCGGAGCGCGTATTCAAGGAATTCATTGAGGGGATCGCGCAGGAGTTCGAGGTGCTCGAGAAGATAGACATAACGCCGTACACGAAGATGCACCTGTTCTTGGTGCTAAGGAAGAGATGAGCGGCAAAACTGCTTTAAACCTTAAAAGAGAAGGGAAATGGGAATTGGATGCTTGACGGCAAGAGGTACCTTAGGCTTCTCTCTGGCTACAGGCTCGTGGAGCAGAGATGCCCGCACTGCGGCGCAAGCACCTACTCGTCGAGCGGCAGGCTCACGTTCTGCAACTTCTGCGAGCAGCCGGTAAACCTCTCGCAGGGAGGCCAGACAGCAGAGTCGCAGTTCGCGCCGATTATGGCGCAGGTCGAGTCCGGCGATTGGGCCGCGGCGCTCAAGTCCGCGGAGCAGCTTGCAAAGGGCAACAACGATCCGATGATGCTCTACCTGCTCGGAGTGCTCTACCGCAACGCCTCAACAGCGAAGTTCCAGAGCAAGGATTACAACCTTATGGGCTTCATGGAGCAGAACGCGGGAAACATAAGGGAGAGTCTCGACCTTACTATGAAGTGGAAGGAGTACTTCTTCAAGGCGATAAAGGTCATAGGCACGGAGCTGCAGGGCAACATGCAGGTCGATCCCGAGCTCGTCTTCGTAAAGTTCATGTCCGAGATAAGGCTGCAGAAGCTGGTTGACGCGGCGTCCACGCTCAGGAGCATACAGATACTTGACAAGAACGGCGCGGTATCCGAATACGCGCTGCTGGTCTACAGCGCAGAGAAGAACACGAAGCAGGCTGATGCGAGCCTGGGCAAGGCGCTCGAGAACGGGGAGATAAACGCCTACTACTATCTCGCAAAATACCTTGCAAAGCACGGCAAACTAGCCGAGGCCGAGGCGATACTCCAAAAACTCGGCACGATCTCCGAGGTTTCCATGTCGCAGGAGCTGCTGTACAGGATAAAACTTACGCAGGAAGCGTCGAAGATGTAGGCATCAGCCCTTCACTACTCCCATCGGCACATTCTTTGACACGATTTTCGATATGCCTGCCTTCTCAACGACCCCCACAACCTCATCGACGTTCTTGTATACCCATTCTGCCTCCTCACTGATTAGCTTCCTTGTCCTTACGCGAATCTCTATTCCCTTGCTCTTCAAGGACTCGAAAGTCTTTTCTGCAGGTATCTCGCGCAGCGCTTGGTGCCTTGACATCAGCCTGCCTGAACCGTGACACGTAGTGCCGAACGTCTCCTTCATCGAGCCTTCTTCGCCGCAGAGTATGTAGCTGCTGGTTCCCATGCTTCCTGGTATTATCACAGGTTGGCCTATCCCCTTGTACTCTTTGGGTATGCCCTCGCTGTTCCTAGGAAAAGCACGGGTCGCGCCCTTTCTGTGCACGTAAACGGCCCTTCTCCTGCCCTCGACCGTGTGCTCCTCCAGCTTCGCTATGTTGTGCGCCACGTCGTAGAGCAGATGCATCTCAAGTTCCTCCGCGCTCTTGCCAAAAGTCTCCTCAAAGCTCCTCCTTATGTTGTGCATTATCATCTGCCTGTTCGCGAACGCGTAGTTCACTGCGCTGTTCATCGCTCCGAGATAGTTGTCCGCTTCCCTGCTACCGATCTTCGCGTAGCTCAGCTCGCGGTCGATGAGCTGTATGTTGTTCTTCGCCTGATATTCTGTCAGTATGCGCAGGTAGTCGCTGCATATCTGGTGCCCGAACCCTCGCGATCCGCAGTGGACCATGACCACTACCTGGTTCCTGCTGAGCCCGAACTCCTTCGCGATGCGCTCGTCAAAAATCCTGTCAACTTTCTGCACTTCAAGGAAGTGGTTTCCGGCGCCGAGAGTGCCCAACTGCTCCAGCCCCCTTGATTTTGCCTCCTTGCTGACCTTGGAGAAGTCAGCGTCCAGTATCGTTCCGTTCTCCTCTATCTTCTCTACGTCCTCGTTCCACCCGAATCCCTTTCCTATCGCGTATCCGGCACCCTCTTCTGCTATCTTCTTCAGGTCAGATTCGGAGAAGCCGGTCTTGAGCTTGCTTCCCACGCCCGTCGGCACGTTCTTGAAGAGCGCGTCAAGTAGTTTGCCTATCTTCGGCCTCACCTCCTTGTCAGTGAGATTCGTCTTTATCAGCCTGACCCCGCAGTTGATGTCGTAGCCCACTGCTCCAGGAGAGATTATGCCATCGTTCGCATCGAACGCCGCAACCCCTCCAACAGGAAACCCGTAGCCCTCGTGCCCGTCAGGCATCACGAGCACGTCGCCGACCAGTCCAGGCAGCGTAGTCGCGTTGACCGCTTGCTGGATAGTCCTGTCGCTCCTTATCTTCTCCAGCATGCTCTCCGTTGCGTAGACCACCACGCCGGTGCGCATTCCCTTTGACTCGTCCTTCTTCAGCCTGAACCTGACATCGCTCAGCTTTTCAAAGTCCATAAATAGGCCCGAAAACGGCTTTTCGCGCTATATTTTATCGTCGTTTTTAACATCAACGTTTAAATATAACCTAAATACAATATGGTTGTAAGCATTTTAAGTTATCCCTGACAATCAATAAGGTGCAGGGGTGGCGGAGCTTGGTCAAACGCGGCAGACTCAAGATCTGTTGGCCATAGGCCTGCGTGAGTTCAAATCTCTCCCCCTGCACCTCTTTGCGATTATAGGGCACTTAGGGTGGATAACATGGCAAAGACGAGAACCAAATCAAGAAAGGCGAAGGCGAGCAGAGCCAAGTCCCAGAGGCACAGGTCTGCAAAGCGCAGCGCCCCGAGGCAGTCTGTCATAGGCAAGCTGAAGAAGGCAAGGCTGAAGGACAAGGTTCTTCTCGACATACCGCACTACCCGCAGACCGAGGACTTCACAAGCTCTGCAGCGTGCGCGATGATGGTTCTAAAGTTCATAACACCGAGCTTCAAGTTCAAGAGGGAGAGCGAGTACGAGATCTGGCAGGAAGCTGTAAACGGCAGCGTCTGGTACGGAAGCAAGTACGGGCTCGCCTACGCTCTTGCGAAGAGGGGAGCAAACGTCGGCATAGTCAGCAACACCAAGAACGAGGGCTATGAGAGGAAGATGGCTGTTTATGAGAACGTGAACCTCGACACACTCACCGCCTCGTTCAACGAGATAAAGCAGAAATCTGAGAACGCCGGCGTAGAGGAGGACCACGGCGTGGTCTCTCTGACCTCGATAAAGAAGGCGCTTTCCTCAGGACACATACCCATCGTTCTGATAGACGCGCGCATAGTGAACTCATACCTTGATTCGATGCCGCACTGGGTCGTGGTCAAGGGATACGACAAGGACACTTTCTACATCAACGATCCCTACTCGGACAGCACGATAACCCTCGACACGAACGCTTTCAAGTCGGCTCTTGGCTTCGAGGACAACTACCACATGGTTGCCGTACATTCGAAGAACGGCAAGAAGTAGCGCCAGGGATCAGATGGCCGAACTTTATCTGGCTCATCCTCTTGACAAAAGAAAAGAGATAAGGGAGTGGGAACTCGGCGTTGAAAAGAGATCCGGCGTGAGCCTGCTGAACCCGTTTTACGACGTGCCAAGGCCCGACATACTCGCTATCGATAGGGGCGAGGCCGTGCCTGGGATAAAAGACAAGTCTCAAGCGCTCGAGATACGTGACAATGATCTGCGGCTGATCGACAGAACAGACGGCGTTGTGGCTATACTCAACATGGGATACACGTTCGGAGCACCGATGGAGGTCTTCTACGCGTACCACGAGAGGAAGATGCCCGTATACACGCTCGTGCTCGAGAAAAATCTTTTCCATCCGTGGGTTGCGGAATGCGACAATTCTACCTCCTTCGAAGAGCTGGAATCGAAACTGATGGCTCTCGCACGCCACTGATCAAACAAATTTTCTGAAAATTAGTCGGTACGCAGTCTAGCTCTGCCTCGCGGTTTGCCGCTAGGCCTACTGCTCGCTGCCCAGCATCCTGACTATCGCGGTCCTTACGAGCTGCATCCTGTTCCTGCTCCTGAACCTATCGAACCTGACCTTCTCCCTTGTCGTGGACCTCAGTGTGTTGTAGCACTGCAGGCACATAAGCCTGCGCTTCACCACCCCTCCGCTCACGTATTGGTCGCGTTCCTGTATGTAGCTCGGCGGCAGTATCTTGACCTCGCTCTTGCTCATCAGTCTGTTGCAGTGTATGCACGTGTTTTCTATCAGGTATACGAGGTCCTTGTCCTCCGCCACTTCGGCCGCGTACTCAGCTCCATCGCTCGCAGCAGTTTTGCGCGCGAAAGCTGGCACTCCCTCTACTTCTATTTTGTCCATTCTCCCCACCTGAATGTTTCCCACCCTTCCGACACCCACATGCCGTTCTTTTGGGTTCCGTCTTCCCCTGTACTTGTGTTTATGCTTGTCCTGGTATTTATTAATTATGTTTTAATATGACAATCATATATCATACACGCTTGTCGTCGATGAATTTTTATGAGGTACGTGGTTGCCGTCGGAGGAAATGCGCTGAAAAGCGGCAAGGTGCTTAATAAGCTTTCCGCAAGCATTGCGCAGCTCGCGGCAAGGGGCAACGAGATAGTCATAACGCACGGCAACGGGCCGCAGGTCGGCAGGCTTGCAATGCGCGGGAAGAAGAGCCTCGCGGCGCTGACCCGGGTGACGCAGGCCGAGATCGGCAGCGAGATAAGGAAGAGCCTGATTCACGTCGACAAAAGGACAGGCACCGGAGCCAAGGTGATCTTCACAAGGGTGGTCGTGGACGGGGACGATGCCGAGTTCGTCAATCCCACGAAGCCGATAGGCGAATTCTATGGAAGAGCAGAGGCTGAGAAACTGGCAAGGCGTGGATTCGTGATGAAGAGGCTGCTGAAGGGCTACAGGCGCGTTGTGCCCTCGCCGAGACCCGTTAGGATAGTGGAACTCGGCGAGATCAAGAAAGTGTTGGAAAGCGGGCGGATAGCAATAGCCGCAGGTGGCGGCGGAATAGCTGTTATAGAGAAGGGCGGCAGGCTCGCATACGCGGATGCTGTTATAGACAAGGACCTTGCCTCGGCGCTGCTCGCGATAAGGATCAAGGCAGACCGCTTGCTCATACTCACGGATGTCGACGGAGTCTTCCTCGGCTACCATACGAAGCGCTCACACCTTCTGCGGCGCACGACCGCAAGCGCGTTGCGTAGGCTAGCAGTGCACGAGCACTTCGAGGCTGGCAGCATGCTGCCGAAAGTGCGAGCATGCGTAGAGTTCGTCAGCGCAACAGGGAAACGCGCGGCCATAGGCAGCCTCATGAAAGCCGATGCCGTCTTCGCGTCGCGCAGCGGCACGCAGGTCACAAAGTAGTGCATTTACAAAATACGAAATTTATACAGATATTTTGCTAATTTTGGAATACTTTAAAACCCCTAGCGTCTAATGATGGATCATGGACATGAAGCTTTACGGATACGTGCTGCTGTTCAGCGCACTCATGGTTACGGCGATAACGCCGATAGCATACGTGCTGGGCAACGGCATAAACCCTATCGCGCTTATGCTGCTCGTATCGATAGCAGGCACGATAATATCTTTCGCAATCGCGTACGCAAAGGGCACTCTAAATCAGGTAAAGACCTACTTCACTACAAGGAGCGGGCTCTACGCGATACTCTCGTTCTCGTTGCTGCTCTACGTTGCCCTCTCGCTGATCTTCAGCTACGTCACGCACTACGTGAACGCAGATCTTGTCGCAGTCATCTACAGGTCATGGCCGCTCATGCTGATACTGATGGCCCCGGTCCTGATGCACGAGCGCATGACGAAGTATGACACGCTCGGAGTCATCGTAGGGTTCTCAAGCCTCGCAGTCACGCTGATCGGGGGCACTGCGATAAGCATACCGGTCCAGTACCTGCCGTTCGTCCTGCTACTGCTGCTCGGCGCCTTCTTCGACGCCTTCGGATCCGGCGTCTCGAAGAGGTACAACTACGAGCTGACGAGCTCGGTATTCGCCTACAACGTGGTGGCACTGGCGGTGTTCGTGCCATTGGCGTTCTTCTCAGGATCGATCGCCTTCTCAGGATTCACGATGAATACCGCGCTTGCGGTGCTGATACTCGGCGCGGTGCAGAACGTGCTGCTCGGGTTCCTCTTCGTCGGCTCATTCAGGAGGGTCAAGACATCGGTAGCGAGCAACGTCCTTATCGCAAGCCCATTCTTCACGATGCTGCTCAGCGCGTTCTTCCTCAACACCCCGATAGAGCCCTACTACCTGGTGGTTGCGGCCGGTGTGGCCTTCGGAATACTGATCCAGCAGATGCAGCCGAAGAGCTCCAACTACATCTCGAAGAACAGGGACATGACGATATTCGACGTGACCAGCGCCTTCGTCAACAGCAAGAGCGAGATAATATACAACGGGATAAAGGGCGAGAGCAGGGCTCTGGCTTTCTTCGTTGACACGAAGGACTTCGGGAAGGCGGTAAAGCCCAGCGAGCTCAGCTACTCTGGCGAGGACTGCTTTGTGTTTACCGACAAGAGGCCGCACAAGGAGGTGGCCAAGGCGGAGATAGACTTCATAAAAGACATACTCGGCACAGACGAGAACAAGACCGTGTTCATAGGAATAGGGAAGCCGCTCGCAGTCGAGGAAAAGTTCGCCGAGTTCAAGGGCCACATCAGCGGCTCAAGAGAACTCTAGCGGGAAGTTCGTGCCGTCGTAGTGCGCCCTGACGTCTATGTTCCTGAAAGGCAGCACGCCCTTTATTGTCTTGACCACGGACGCATACTTCACCTCCGGCTTGTCAGCCGCATAAATCCTGTTGTGCGCGTGCACGCTGTGCTCCATGCCGTAGTTCTTGTCCATGTAGGTTGCGAGGTTGAATGTCTGCTCGGCGCCTGTGGTGACGAACATCATCTGGAAGTCGTTGATTACGCTGCGCTCGTCGTTGGCGAAGATCGTATCCCGCCTTTCCTTGTCCACCCTGCCCTGCAGGTTCTCCGTAACCGAGAAGTTTGCAAAATAGATCACCGTGAACTTGGTGTTCGTGTTCCTGACGATAGCGGTGTATCTCTTTATGATGCCCTCCCGCTCCATCTTCGCAAGATGGTACCGGATCAGGTCCTCGCTTATCCCTGTGCTCTTGCTGACGTCGCTCAGCTTGCTCCTCGAGTTTGTGTTAAGCGCAAGCAGTATCTTCTTGTACGTATCGTCTATCTCCGTCTTCTCTATCAGGCCGTTGCTCAACGGTATGAAGCCGTGGCGCATAAGCGTGACCTCGTTCGACCTCACGCTCGCCCCGTAGGCCTGCAGAAGGACCTGCAGCGCGATCTCCACCTGCGAATACTCTATCGGCGTCTTTGTGATGATGAAGCAGACAAGCTCGAAGTCGCCCTTGGTAAGGATGGCCAATTGCACAGCAGTTATCTTGCCAAGTATCTCCTCAAGCGCCCGCTCGCTCGGCTTCTTGATGAAGTTGATGTACGTGACGTGCACCGTGCTGAAACCGAGCTTCTTGTAGTCAAGGTCCAGGGTGTAGTAGATGTCGAGCTGCTTCTCCAGCTCCTCGACCCGCTTGGAGATCTTGTACCTCGACGACTGCAGCTTGCTCGCGAGCGCGAGGGTCTTCACCCTGGAGTCGGTGCACAGCTCCTGGAGCAGGGCCTTGTCCTGCCTGTTGAGTTCCACGCTTATGCCTCAGATTGAATCAATTTAAACCTTTCGAGGGAGAGATTTGCAAAATACGTAAAAGTAAGCGGTAAATTTAAAAAAAGTGGAGGCTATTTAAATCTCAATATTCACATATTATCTCGTAGGAGGTTGCGTTTACTTTTTCCAAACCCACCCAACCGCTGCCTCCTTTCCTATTTCTTTCCACCCAATCTCTTTACAGCGCCAGCCACCAGCGAGACGCTTGCCGTGGTCTTCAGCGAGTCCTTCTCGAAGTGGGTCCTGCTGACGCTGTGCGTCTTGCCCAGCGCCTTGGCCACAAGGTCCGGAGATATAGATCCGAGCCCGAGCCGCGATGTCATCTTGGGTATCGAGTAGAAGAAGGGGATGTCGAGCTCGCCGTTTATCGTCTCTAAAAGCCCCCGACTTTCGCGCGGGTACGAACCCGAGATCTTGAGCATCTTCGAGACGAGCGCCTTGTCCCGCGTGTCGCCTAGCCACATCGGCCCATAAACGCGCATCTTCGCCTTGCAGTTGCCGCACTTCGTGCCGGCAATCGCCGCGATGCCCTTCTTGAACGAGAAGTTGTGGCATCTGTCGCAGTAGGAGAGGAATCCCGAAGTGTCAGCAGATTCTGCGGCGGCCTTCGCGCCCCTCTCAAGAGAGAGGAATACCCTCACGTAGTGCATATCCGCTATGCTCAGCAGAGGCACTATCCCGAAGTTGAACTGCGCCGCTTCGCGCGCGATGAACGAGAGCAGTATGCGCACGCTCGACTCGTGGCAGAGCTCGTTGTGTATCGGCTTCGAGCCGTAGATCCGCAGGCACGCAGATGCCTCGGCGCCGCAGAGCGTGGCAGTGTCTGTGGCCGTGACCATCAGCAGCGTGCCGTTGTGCGATACCTTGAGGGCGTCGTGCACCATCGGCGCAGGGCTGCCGAAGGGGTCTATGTCGATTATGTCAAAAGCCTCGTGCGCCGAACCCGCGAACTCCTGCAGGCTTTTGCCCATCACCCTCGCGCTTATCCTGTTGAGCCTTGCGTTCGATCTCGCATTCCTGTACGCAGAGTCGTTGATGTCAAGCATCGTCACCTCTCCGACACGTGATTCGAGCTTGTATCTTATGCCGCGCACGCCAGTTGCCGCGGTCGTGTCGAGAAGCCGCGCCTTCCTCAGGCCCGAAGCCTTCAGGAAGATCACGGATATGTCCCTGAGCTTGCTCATCCTTGGGTTGTAGAACACTCCGTTGCCGACCTTGAGGGTTGCGGCGCCTTCCCTGACTGTGCGCATTAGATCATTCTTCGCTGTTGAGCTTGAGGAGCGTGTCCAGGAGGCCGTGCGCATAAGAGATGCTCGCGAACGCGGTGTAGTAGTCCTTCTTCTCCAGCCACGAGCCAGCGTCGTCGCAGTAGTTCTTCGCCAGTCTCATCACCTCTATCTCCTTCGGCCCGAGCTTGTGCTCATCCAGTATCTTCACGTTCTCGTTGAACTTCCTTATGTCCTTGGCAATCCTGTCGGCAATTTCCTCCACAAAAGCAACTCAAAAGGTTTATATCTTTCTTATTTTATATCTATGCTGCTGATTATCTCGGTGCAAAAATGGCCAAGCAGATCCCGTGGGACGAACAGACCGACGGCTTCGTATCAGACCTTGACGAGACGGTCAGCAAGAGCCGCGGAATATCGCTCAGGAGCCTGCTGATGAACCCGAACAGGTACCTGACGAAGAAGGACCTGGGCACGACGCTGACAGGGATAAGGTCCGATGCAGACGCGTACTTCAACGCGCTTCTCGACAACCTCAAGGACGAGCAGACTAAGCTCGAATCCGAGATGGAGAGCGCAACAGCGCAGTACAGGGAGATAGACTCGGTAATAACGACAAAGGCAGCGGCAGCGAGAGTGCCGTACATCAAGCCGCTCTTCGTATCGCGCGTACCGGACAAAGAGGAGAGCATAGTCATAGAGAAGTACGATGACGGCCTCGAGGCCTTCGTAGGCAAGCTTGTCAACGCATCGAACTACGTGGCTGACGTGTCGGCAACGTACAAGCAGTACACGCTCGGCTCCTGGATCTTCTCCGGCGCCAAGAACCACGTGCTTACGATAAACCCGCCTGCAAGCCCCGTGCTCAGCATCGAGAACAGCAGGACGCTCATCAACGACATGCTCAGCGACATAGAGACCAGGGCAGCCAAATGAAACCACGCAAGCGCATACTCGTCATAACCGGGGTTCCGGGCACGGGAAAGACCTCATTCTCAAACCTCCTGGCGAAGAGGATCGGGGACACGGAGGTTATACACGCAACCGACGTCGTTAACAGGAAAAGGTTTTTCACCTCCTACTCTAAGGACGGCGCCAAGATAGTGCAGATGAAGAGACTGCAGAACGAGCTAGAGCGCATGGCAAGGTCGAGCAGGAAGAGCCACGTGATAATCGAGAGCCACCTGCTCTGCGACCTGAAGATAAGGGGCGCGAGCGCGCTGGTACTAAGGGAACATCTTGCCACGCTGGCAAAGAGGATGCAGGATCGCGGCTACTCCAACGGCAAGATCAAGGCGAACATAGTCTCAGAAGCCACGGACTACTGCGGCATACGCGCGGAGAGGAACTATGCTACTGTGCTCGAGGCCTTTTCCGGTGACAGCAAGTTGGAAAGCTACGCGCTAGCGCTCATCTCAGGCAAAAAACCCAAAGCCAAGGAGATAGATCTGCTTCCGGAGTTCGACAAACTCCTGAGGCACAGGAAGGAGATAGCACTATGAGATCTGCGGCGCCTTCTCGTTAAGCTCCGCGTAGACGGCATCGGCGTACTCCTTTGGCAGGCTGTTGACAAAGAGGCGCGAGCCGCGCACATCGACGTCCTTCCTCTTCCCGACTATCTTTCCCGAGGCCGCGCTCTTCATGAACTGCCCGATGTCCTCGTGCGCGTTCTTCTCCAGGGCGTAGATCGTGTCGCCCCGCAGGGTCATCGCGATCGAGCCGCTGTGCGCCTTCACGAACGCCTCCTGCGCCTTCCTTATGAATACGCTGGGCCCCTTCTGCATGCGCGTCTTCATTATCTCCTTCGGCGAGAAGAAGACCATCAGCCCCTTCCTGCCGACGATTATCGACATGGAGAGATAAATGCTGAAACCGGACCTCTGCGCAAGCCCTTCCACAAGCTCCGTTACTTTGCGAAGCTGCGGCCAGACGATGTCCTCGCTCTTGTCAGGAACTTTCGTTTCTATCACGTACATGTCAAGCCCGGTCTTCTTGATGAAATTCGCAAGCAGGCCCTGCGCCTTCCCGGAATCGAAGCCCCTTCCGTAGAAGAAGCCTATGTCCGGCTTCCTGGTGAACGCCCTGCAGAGCATCACGAACCTCGCAAGAGTCTCGAGCGACACTCCAGCGGCTACGTTCCTGTTCCTGTCTATCGGGTCTATCACTATGAACTGCGAGTTGAACCTCTTCACTAGCGAGGGGTCGTTGAGCGAGGCCTTGCTCTTCGGATCGAGGAGTATGGGCAGCGGGAAGTCCGCGGCCTTTTCGAGCAGCGCTGTTAGCGAGCCGTAATGGTACACGAGCAGTTCGCAAAGATAACCGGAGAACCCGCTTGTGATAACCTCTGCGCCGTAGAGCCCCTGGACCTTGAGCAGGTGCTTGAGCAGGCGGACGTCGTCTCGCTGACCAGTGCTGAGATGCTTGCTCATGAAGTCCGCATGCATCGGCGACCTGTCCACTGCGGTGCTCATGTCCTCTATGTTGTCTATGTTGAACGCGGGAACTATGTCTGCGCGAACGCCGAGCGAGCCCAGGTAGAGCCTCGCGTACGGATGTTCAGCGTACTTTACCTCGTAGGTGTCGCCCTTCTCCTTTACTATGCGCTTCGCGTAGTCAAGGCCCTCCTTGGTTATCCTCTCCCTCTTGTACTTCTTTGGAAAGAGGAGGAAGACATCAACGTCCGATTCGCCGCGAAGCTGCGTGCCGCGCACAACAGACCCCACGACCCGGATCTCCACGTCCTTAGGAACGACTTTCTTGAGCGCAGATGTGAGCTTGTTTATGCTGTATACAGATTCCTCAAGCTCCTGCTTCGTCGGCTTTATCTCCTTCAGCTCCCTCACGAAGACCGCCCTTGCGGCCTTCTCCGCGCCCGGCTTCATGCAAACACATCTAATAAAATAAGCAAGCTTAAATAGCATAAAGCACTCCTTATACGCTGCAAAACGGGTGTTGGGATATGCCGCAAACCAGCAAGAACTATGTTGGGGTGAGCGGCGTCGCATCAGTGGAGGAGGCGAAGAGCGTGGCCTCTCTAGCGCGCAACGCCGGCTTCTCGATGGGAAGCGAGCACGTGCCGATGATCGGCCTCCAGGCGTCGTACAAGAGCCTGAAGTACGGGTTCAGCGAGGGGAACAGGAGAGTGCCGCACATGGACATGCTTGCTCCTATACTCAGCGCTGTGAGGAGGGACACGTTCCCGACAATACACTACTACACCAAGGAGCCAGAGAGACTGGTGGATGAGCTGACGGCCCTGTTGAAGTATGATGGCATCTACAAGGCTGACCTGGTCGGCGGCATACAGATAAACAGGGTCTGGCCCACGGAGCACCAGATGTGGGAGCTCAAGAACAGGTTCCACGGGATGAAGATAACGCTCCAGATGTCCAAGGCCGTGACCGGCGAGATGACAGATGCGCAGGTCGCGGAAAAACTGGCCAAAGAGTACAAGGATGTAGACTACATACTGCTCGACTCATCGCACGGCAAGGGAGTAGAGTTTGATCAGGAAGGCGTAGTCTCGACGTACGAAACCTTCAGAAACGGAGGCGTGCGCTCCAGGATGGTGATCGCAGGCGGGTTTACCGGGTCGAACGTCAAGGAGAAGACTCTGTGGCTGAGGGGAGCCCTCGGCAGCACTGATTTCTCGATAGACGCAGAGGGAGGCCTCCGCGACAAGCTGGGCGAGGAGTACGGAAACGACGTCATGAACCTGGACAAGGTCAAGGATTACCTGAACGGGGCTGCCGGCATCCTCCTGGCGCAGAAGAGATAAGGTAAAGGATAAATACTGCAGCGACGGATTTAACGTATGGGCCCTTAGCGCAGCAGTAGCGCGTTTCGTTCGCAACGAAAAGGTCGCGGGTGCGAATCCCGCAGGGTCCACTCATTCTTCAAAACCAATATAAACGTGGGTTGATAGTTAAGAGCATGAAACCGAGGTTCCAGGACTACGTATCCGAGGCGCTCGAGCCCACGCTCCTGCTCGCGTTCTTCATATCGCTTGTCGGAATAGCTGCTGCGGCAAGCTACGGCACGATAAGCTACGCCAACTCCTTCCTGGTTGTCGTTGGCGCTGTGCTGGCGCAGATGTCAGTGAACCTGGTCAACGACTACCACGATTACTCATCGGGCATAGACAAGGAGAGCACGAAGACCAGATTCAGCGGTGGCAGCAGGCTCGTCTCAAGCGGTGCGGTAAAGCACAGGCACGTTCTCTACATGGCGGTCGCATCAGCGGTCATCGGTGGACTCATAGGCCTCTACCTCGCATTCGCGGTAAGCCTGTGGATCTTCGTGCTGATCGCCGTAGGGGCAGTGGCGATCTTCGCATATACTAAGTACATTACCAAGTTCCCCCTCCTTCCGGAGCCTTTCGTGATGTTCGCGTTCGCGCTGGTGGGAGTTGGCAGCTACGTGGTCGCTCACGGCTCCTTCTCTGGAATCGCTCCAGCGCTTCTCACAATAATACCCGCGGGGATGCTCGGGGGCATAGCCCTCCTGGCGAACGAGGTGCCGGATGCAGAGATAGACAAGAAGTTCGGCAGGAGGCACGCGGTCATCATACTGAACAACAACAGGAAGCTCTCCGCGTATTACATGAGCCTTATGGCTGTAACGTACGCGCTCGTGATATTCGGAGTGGCGAGGTCTCTGCTCAATCCGTTCTTCCTGCTCGCGCTGCTGACCCTGCCTGCAGCGAGCTACGTGGCAGTCGGCATGCTCCACTACAGGAACCCGCAGAGCTATGAGAGGTTTATGGCAACGAACGTAGCAAACATATTCGTCTACCTGCTTATCCTGGTCGTGGCGTACAGCCTCTGAGTGTTGGAATGAAGCTAAGCCTTCTGGATATAGTGTACCTTGGCCTTCCGCTCGTACTCTGGCCGATCTCCTTCGTGGTGCTGCAGAGCGAGTTCATCTTCGCGCTCGCGGTGTCTACCGCGATTCTTGCCGCGCTTACACTTCTGTTCTACAGGAAGAACGTGAGGTGGACGCGGGGCAGCAGCAAGCTAGCTGTCCTTGCCTTCGGGGCCGCCTCTGCCATAGTGCTCTACCTGATCTTCGTGGCTGGCGGCATGCTTACAACCGCGCTCGGCCTGGGCTCGTACGTCTCGAACGTGTACGCCTCGATCTACGGCACGCAGGGCAAGGGCACGCTCACCATAATCCTCCTGGCCGTGATCGGAATCTTCGAGGAGATCTACTGGCGAGGCGGAGTGCAGGGCTACGCCGAGGCAAATCTCGAGAGGTTTGCAAAGGCGCCGTGGATCGCGTCAACAGCATACTATGCCTTCGTGCACATCTCCACCCTGAACCCGATACTCGTTGTTGCTGCGCTCGTCGTTGGCCTTGTAGCCGGTATCGTGGCCCACAAGGCGGGCGTGCTAGCCTCGATAGTCACGCACGTGCTCTGGATAGAGGCGATTGTCATCTTCATTCCGGTGGTCTGATGAGCAGGGAGGTGAAGGAGAGGTTCGTAAGGATCGCTGGCAAGTATGACTTCATGAACCACTTCCTCAGCATGGGAGTGGACAGGAAGTGGAGAGAAGAGGCGGCAAGGGAGGCGATGCTGAACAAGAGAAGCTTCACAGTCCTTGACTCGGCCACTGGGACCGGCGACCTCGCGTTCGCAGTGTATGACCTGGCAAAAGCCAGGGGCAAGAGCGTCAGGATAATTGGAACAGACTTCGTAAAGGAGATGCTCGACCTTGCAGTTGGGAAGGCAAGGGATTCTGGAAGGAAGATAGACTTCAGGATCGGAGATTCGCTCAAGACAGGGTTCAAGGGCGGAACGTTCGACGTGATAACAACCGGCTTCTCGCTCAGGAACTTCGACAGCGTGGAGAGGTTCCTCGCAGAGTCGCACAGGATACTCAAGCACGGAGGCAGGCTCGTGATACTGGAGATGGCGATGCCGGACGACCCGTGGCAGAGGACCAAGTTCCATCTCTACTCGTATTTCATAAGGTTCGCGAGCATCTTTTCTGACAGGGCTTACACCTGGCTGGTTGAAAGCATAAGCGAGTTCGACAAGCACGCGCTGGTCAAGAGCGCGAAGGCGACCGGGTTCAAGAGGATAAGGATAAGGTCCCTGCCTTCTGGCATTGCTTACCTGCTTGTGGCAGAGAAGTAACTATTGATTCCTTATCCTGACGAAGTCGATGTAAGAAGCGAGCTCAGCTCCAGCTTTTTCGCCTTTCACGAAGCCCAGCGCCCTGTCAGCGAAATAGTTGTTGAGCCCTACGGCTTTGCCCAGCGCCTCCTCAGTCCCTATCCCGAACTGGCGCTCGAATATGCTGACAAGATTCGGCGAGCGCTTCGCCGCGCCTCCATTCCTGACGCGTTCTCCCATATCGATCATCTCTATTATGTCGTCCCTTATCTGGAAGGCGACGCCGAGGTTGAGCCCGAAAGCGTAGAGCTTGCTCGCCTTCCTGCTTCGCGCGTATGTAGCAGCGACACTTGAGCACGTGCCCATGAACACCCCGTTCTTCAGACGCGCGATCCTCAGATACTCCCTCACGCTTGGCATCCTCTGCTCTCTCTGGAACGTGTAGTCGATCAGCTCGCCCGCGCACATGTCGAGCGATGCGTCAGCGACTGTCTTGACGACCCTCGGCCCATACTTTGCGGCGAGCGACACCGCCTTTGCGATCAGCGCGTCGCCAGCAAGCAGCGCTGTCTCGTGCCCGTACCTCGAATGAAGGGCAGGCATGCCCCTCCTTACCGTGTCCCTGTCGATTATGTCATCATGGACAAGCGAGGCCGTATGCAGCAGCTCAGCGGCCGCGGCCATATCGACGAAATCGTTAGTTTCCCTGCCGATTATGCGCGCTCCGAGGAAGACCAGTGCTGGCCTGAGCATCTTTCCAGGCTTGCGAAGCGTGTAGACCGCTGGAATGAAGAGCTCCTTCTCCGAGAAATCCGAGTATCCGAAAGAGGAGAGCCTGGAAAGCACCCTGCCTATCCCCTTTCTCACAGAGTTCGCGAGCGGCAGAGAGGACGAGAATGAAAAGCTGTGTGCCTGCAAGCGCGCCTTCTCAAGCTGGAGCGTGTAACCTCCGCTGCCCCTTACAAGCGCAATCCCCCTCACCGCACTGCCTCCAATAAGGTATGTTGTCCACGGAAACGAATATATCTCTTTTATTGCAACGTGTAATGGGGTGTGTTTCTGATAAAGAGAGTGTTCGAGGGAGCGATAGACAACCTGCAGGTTATGGACGAGCAGGGGAACGTCGACCAGGCGAACTTCCCAAAGGACCTTACCGACCAGAAGATCGTGGAGATGTACAAGTACATGCTCTTCGCGCGCGCGCTTGACGCTAAGATGCTCAGCCTGCAGAGGCAGGGAAGGGCAGCAACATACGCCCCGCTCATCGGCGAGGAGGCTACGCAGATAGGGAGCGCGTTCGCGCTCAGGAACCAGGACGTCTTTGTGCCTAACTTCAGGCAGCACGGCGTCTTCCTAGTCAGGAACTTTCCGCTCGACAACTTCTTCATCTACTGGAAGGGATACGAGGACGGCGGCAAGATACCGGAGAACTTCAACGGCACAGCGGTCTGCGTTCCGGTGGCAACGCAGCTGCCGCACGCGACCGGAATCGCGTTCGCGCTCAAGCACATGAACAAGGACGCTGCTGTTGTCACGTACGTTGGCGATGGCGGAACATCGGAGGGCGACTTCTACGAAGCTCTAAACTTCGCAGGAGTCTGGAAGGCGCCGGTGGTCGTGATAATAGAGAACAACCAGTGGGCGATCTCTGTGCCGAGGAGCAAGCAGACCGCAGCGCAGACGCTCGCACAGAAGGCCATAGCTGCTGGGATAAAGGGCGTGCAGGTTGACGGCAACGACCTGATTGCGGTATACAAGGCCACTAGCGAGGCAATAGCTAATGCCAAGATTGGACCGACGCTGATAGAGTGCGTGACCTACAGGATGAGCATGCACACGACCGCGGACGACCCTACGAAGTACAGGAGCGACGAGGAGGTAGCGGCATGGAAGCTCAAGGACCCGATAGCAAGGGTGAAGGCGTACCTCACGAAGAAGGGATTCTGGAACGACGAGATGGAGAAGCAGACCGCTGACGAGCAGCTCAAGCTCATAGACGCAGCTGTAGAGAAGGCCGAGCAGTTCAAGCCGGATCCAAAGAGCATGTTCGAGAACGTATACAGCTTCATTCCAGAGACGCTTAAGGAGGAGCTCGACGCGGGAGTTGCTGCGGACTTCTGGCAATAGATGACGATTATGCAGATGAACATGGTATCGGCGCTGAACGACGCACTGGCAACGATACTCAAGCAGGACAGCAAGAGCGTGCTGCTCGGAGAGGACATAGGCAAGGACGGCGGCGTCTTCAGGGTGACCGACGGCCTGCAGGCGAAGTTCGGCGAGGACAGGGTGATGGACACTCCGCTCGCGGAATCAGGGATAATAGGCGCATCAATAGGCATGGCCATGGCCGGCATGCATCCCATACCCGAGATACAGTTCGCTGGCTTCATGTACCTTGGCTTTGACCAGCTGGTCAGCCACGCGGCTAGGTACAGGATGAGGACAAGGTCCACGCTCAAGATTCCCATGATCGTCAGGACACCGGTCAGCGGCGGGGTGAGGGCGCTGGAGCACCACTCCGAGAGCCCCGAGGCGCTCTACGCGCATATCGGCGGGCTCATAGTCGTCGAGCCATCTGGGCCGTACGATGCGAAAGGCCTGCTGATCGCGGCCTCGAAGCTCGAGGATCCAGTGCTCTTCCTTGAGCCAACCAAACTATACAGGCTCTTCAAGGAGGAGGTGCCCGATGGCGCTTACGATGTGCCCATAGGCAAGGCGAACGTGGTGAAGGAGGGAGGCAAGCTGACGATCGTCACCTACGGCACGATGGTGCCGGTAGTCAAGAACGTGATCGAGAGCAAGAAGACCGACGCCGAGATAATAGACCTGCGCACGATAAACCCTCTGGACGAGGCAACGATACTCGCGAGCGTGAAGAAGACGACAAGGCTTCTGATAGTCCACGAGGCGCCGCTCAGCTTCGGCGTGGGAGCCGAGATAGCGGCGAGGGTGGCAGAGAAGGCGATATATGACCTCGAGGCCCCGATAATGCGCGTGGCATCGCCAAGTTTCCCATATCCTGACCCTGGATACGAAAGGTTTTATGTTCCGACAGAGAAGAAGGTCGCGGAAGCGATCGACAAGATAATGAAGGAATGACCAAATGAAGGAGATAAGATTCGTGGACGTCGGCGAAGGCATAACCGAGGGCCACATCAGGAAGTGGCTTGTCAAGGACGGGGACCAGGTGAAGGAGGACCAGTCTGTGGTTCAGGTTGAGACAGACAAGGCAGTGGTCAACGTGCCAGCACCGATATCAGGCACTCTTAAGATAGCAGCGCAGGAGAACACGACAGTTCATGTCGGAGATCTTGTTGCGCAGATTGGGACGCCGGATGAGCTCAAGGCGGCCCCCGCGCAGCAGGCGGCGCAGCCCACAGCAAAACCGGTACAGAAGCAAGCCATAGCGCAGCCGCAGAAGGCCGTTCCTCCGGCAAAGGAGCCGATGGCCACGCCGTCTGTCAGGAAACTGGCACACGACCTCAACGTTGATCTCAGCAAGATATCTGGAACCGGCCCTAACGGACGCATACTCGAGAATGATATTCGCGGAATGGCGCACGGAGCAGAACTCCAGTCAAGGCCGCTTCCGAAGTTCTCCGAGGAGCTCGAGCAGCAGCACGGCGGCGAGGTGGCGAGGGAGCCGATGTCTATGACAAGGAAGGCGATAGCGAAGAACATGGAACTATCGTGGACGATACCGAGGGCGGTGCACATGGACATGCTCGACGCGACGCAGCTGGTCGGCATAGTGGCAGCTAAGAAGCCGGACGCCGAGAAGCAGGGCGTCAAGCTGACATTCCTTCCGTACATAACGAAGGCCGTGATACAGGCGCTCAAGGAGAACCCGCACTTCAACGCTAGCTACGACCACGAGAAGCAGGAGATAATAGTAAAGAAGTATTACAACATCGGGTTCGCAGCAGAGGCGAAGGACGGGCTCAAGGTAGTGGTCATAAAGAACGCGGACAAGAAGGGCGTGATGGACATAGCCAATGAGGTGCAGGAGCTTCACAAGAAGATACTCGATGAGACGATAACCATAGACGAGATGCGCGACAGCACCTTCACGATCACGAACATAGGCAGCCTGGGCGGCGGCTTCCTCTCGGTGCCGATGATAAACTACCCGGAGGTGGCGATACTCGGGATACACATGATAAAGGACATGCCGGTGGTGAAGGGTGGGGCGGTGACGGCAGGCAAGGTGCTCCCGATCTCGCTCAGCTTCGACCACAGGGTAGTGGACGGCGCAGAGGCTGTGAAGTTCGCGAACGCGATAATGAAATACCTGGAGGACGGCGACTTCCTCAAAAAGCTGGGTTAGCAATGGTAATGGGCTCTCTTCCTGAAGCTGTTGACATAGCGGTCATAGGCGGAGGAGTGGGCGGCTACTTCGCCGCGATACACGCTGCGCAGCTGGGCAAGAGCGTGGCGCTGATCGAGAAGGAGAAGCTCGGCGGCCACTGCCTAAACTACGCCTGCATACCCTCGAAGACGATGATCAAGGTCGCGGACATGTTCTACGAGATACAGCACGCGCAGAACTTCGGCATACATGCGGGGAACGTGAGCATAAACGGAAGCGAGCTCTACAACTGGCGCATGAACGCGTCGAAGAAGCTGGAGGACGGCGTCGCCTTCCTGTGCAAGTCCAACGGCGTTGAAGTGGTGAAGGGAACAGCTGTTTTCATGTCCTCGACCTCCCTGCAGATAGGCGGAGGATCGAGCATAGACTTCAAGAAGGCGATAATAGCGACTGGCTCAGAGCCAACTGTGCTGAAGGGCTTCGAGTTCGGGGGCAACATAATAGACTACAAGAAGGCGCTCATGCTCGACCACATACCGAAGAGCATGGCGATAATCGGCGCAGGCTACGTCTCGGTCGAGATAGGCACCCTGTACGCCAAGTTCGGGACAAAGGTGAGCATAGTCGCAAGGTCTGATGTGCTCTCCAAGTTCGACCGCGATGCCGTAGAGCTCGTGAAGAAGAAGATGGCGGAACTGGGCGTGAAGATCTACACCGGCGCGACCCCGGCGTCGCATGACGCGTCGTCTGTCACGCTCAGCAGCGGAGAGAAGATCGATGCGGAGCTGATAGTCGTGGCCGTGGGCCTCTCGCCGTTCACAGACGGCCTGGAGATAGGGAGCACGGAGGCGAAGCTAGACGATAGGGGGTTCATCAAAGTCGACAACGCGCTCAGGACGACAGATCCGAACATACTCGCGATAGGCGACGTGATAGGCGAGCCTATGCTCGCGCACAAGGCGATGCGTCAGGGCATAGTGGCTGCGGAGGTTGCCGCAGGGCAGAACGCGAGCTACGACAACCTAGTGGTTCCAGCTGTCATCTTCTCGGATCCCGAGATCGCGATAGCAGGCACGCTCGAGGGAGAGGGAATAAAGGTCACAAAGTTCCCGCTAACAGCGCTGGGAAGGGCGATAGCCCTGAATGCGACCAACGGCTTCGTGAAGATAGCCGCTGATGTTGACAATATAGTGAAGGGTGTGGAGATAGTATCTGACGATGCAGGCGATATAATCGCGGAGGCTGTGGTGGCGATAGAGATGGGCGCGACACTTGAGGACATCGCAGACTCGATACACCCGCATCCTACGTACAGCGAGGCGCTGCAGGAGGCAGCGGAGGCTGCGCTCGGCAGGTCGATACACTACTTCTACGGAAAGTAGGACTAAAGCTCAACAGAGAGGTCTCCGCTCGCCTTGTCCTCAACTATTTTGTACACAGGCGTGTCGTGGACCCAGTTCGTATTCTCGTCCGCTTTGCCGGTCATTATGTTGTATGCGCCGGAGTGCCAAGGGCAGATTATCTCGTCGCCATCCATGGAACCCTCCTCAAGCGGGCCGCCTTCGTGCGTGCAGACAGCGTATATGGCGAAGACCTTGCCCTTGTGCAGCACAACGGCAAGCTTCTTCCCGCCGGCCTCAGCCCCAGTGGGCGAGTCCTCCTTCAGGTCCTTCCTGTTTATCCCAAGTTTCTGCAATGCCATGCACGGAATGCTCGCCTAATTCTTAAATACCTTTTGCGGATAGTTCATACGTGGAGGGCTTCGCAGAGCAGAAGGTTCCAGGGGGAAAGATGGTCAGCGTTAGATTGGTCTACGGGCCAAAGATAAGAAGCGTGCAAATCCTTGGCGATTTCTTCCTACATCCGGAGGAGACGCTGCCAAGGATAGAGAAGGCATTAGTAGGAACGAGCCCAAGGGCGAAGAAGGACGAGATATCCGGCAAGATAGCGAAGGTACTCGCGATGAACAACGCGGAGCTGATAGGCGTAACTCCTGACGCGATCGCGGAGACGATAAGGATGGCGGTGAAGAAATGAAGAGCATGAAGAACGGACCAAAGAGCGTAGACGCATACATCGCAAGAGCGCCCAAGAGCGCTCAGGGTAAGCTCAGGGAGGTGAGGGCCGCGATAAGGGAGGTGGCGCCTGATGCCGCGGAAAGCATAGGCTACGGGATGCCAGGCTACGACAGGGGCAATGTGGCATGGTTCGGCCTCATGAAGACGCACATCGGCCTCTACCTGCGACCGCCAATCATTGCGGAGCACAGGAAGGAACTTGCAGGTTACACTACTACAAAATCAGCAATACACCTTCCTTTGGACAAAAAGATTCCTGTCCGGCTCATAAAGAGGCTCGTCAAGGCAAGAATGAAAAAGAACACTGAGGACGGATACAGATGAAGTGGCGAGTAATCCCATTGGAGATACACGACGCGTACACGAACATGGGCACAGATGAGGCCATACTGGAGCACGTGAGGGACGGAAAGGCTGAGCCAACGATAAGGTTCTACAGGTGGAAGCCCAGCGCAGTCTCCATAGGCACCTTCCAGAGCATGGAGAAGGAAGTGAACACGGCAAAGTGCAGAGAGCTCGGCGTCAATTACATAAGGCGCATAACTGGTGGCGGCGCCGTATATCACGACCTTGACGGCGAGATAACATACAGCGTCATAGCTCCTGAGTCACTTTTTCCCCACGGAATAAGAGAAAGCTATGCTTTCATCTGCGACTGGATAATCGCAGGCTTGAAGACTCTTGGCATTGAGGCAACCTTCGTCCCGATAAACGACATACTCGTGCAGGGCAGGAAGATATCAGGAAATGCGCAGACAAGGAAGCAGGGCGTGCTCCTGCAGCACGGAACGGTGCTCTACAGCACCGATGTCAAGCGCATGTTCTCGTTGCTGAACGTGAGCGCAGAGAAGATCTCTGACAAGATGATAAAGAGCGTTGAGGAGAGGGTGACATCGGTATCGAAGTATTCGAGCGCATCTATAGAGGAGACGTATGAGGCGCTGCTGAAGGGATTCACCAAGGGCAAGGAGTACAAGCAAGGCAGCCTGAGCGGAGAGGAGGAGAGCAGGGCGAGCGAACTTGCGAGAACAGTTTACGCCACAGATGCGTGGAACTTCAGCAGGTAGTCTTTCTACTTTCTTCTTTTGGTATTTATGAGAAATGCCACCGCCATCATTATCACGCTTACAACAAACTCAAGTATAACCAAGTCTAGTAGCACCGGAGACTGATAGCTCTTCAAATAGGCTATGCCGCTTGTTACCCAGGCAATTATCAGCCCAACTCCAACTCCCCAGAAGTATGCGCTTCTTGTGTCCAGCCAGTTCCAGAGGAATGCGTATCCCTTTTCCATATTTATCGCCGCTCACATTGGCATGGCAACGCTTAAACAGGCTCGTTCAGGCAGTCCTGTCGAATTTCTTCAGAATCTTAGGAATATAGTCAAGTACATCGGTCGCAATCGCATGGTAGCCCTTCTCCTTGTAGAGCAGGTCTCCTATCCTGGCCTGCAGGTAGGCTCCGGCAACCGCTGACACGAACGCGTTGCCGTTGCGGGTCATGTAGCCGCCTATTATGCCAGAGAGCACGTCACCTGTGCCCATCGTGGCAAGCGTAGCTGTCCTTGACTCGACGAGTTTGACGCGTTTGCCGTCGCTGATTATCGTAACGTGGCCCTTGAGCAGGACGTTGGCGTTCAGTCTGATCGCAAGCTTCTTCGCAGCCTCTATGCGCGCCTCCCTGTCCACGAGCTCTGCCTTGCTCAGCCTGTGGAACTCGGAGTCGTTGGGAGTTATCAGCACGTTCTTGCCCAGCTTCCTGTGCACTGAGCCAACAGCGAGTATGGCATCGGCGTCTATCAGCAGTCTCTTCTCGAGCTTCAGACAGTAAGAGATCAGCCTGGCTATGGTCCTGATCGTGGCCCTGGACCTGCCCAGCCCCGGGCCAATGACTATGCAGTCTGCACGCTGCGCCTCGCCCTTCAGCTCCTGCAGGTCCCTGCTGTTCAGATTCTCGCCGCTCAGCGGCCTGACTATCAGGTTAGGTGAAAGTTTACGCACAGGTGAGACGATGCTCTTGGGCACGCAGGTTATCGCGTAGCCAGTTCCGGTGCGCATCGCGGCAAGGGTAAGATAAGCGGCGTTGGAGACAAGGACAGGAGCTCCGTGGAACCGAGAACTGCCGCCGATCACGAGTATACGGCCATTTCGTCTCTTGTCTGAGTACAGACCCCTAGGCGTGGCTGCTAGGCGTAAATCACGCATTCCTGCAATGCTGACTTTCATATCACCGCATTCGCCAAAATAGATTGCTAGAGCTAGAAACAATAATACTTATTTGTTAATAAGGCTTGTCAAACTAAGAATGATTACTCAATTTGGCAGAAGGGAATGTGTTTTAATGAGCTATTTTGACAGACTGTACAAAAATTTAACCATCAAGAACGGTTGGTTCGCTCTTGCAGGTTTTCTATCTCTCTATTTAATAACAAATTTGTTTGTCTTTTTATACAGCAACTCTGCCTTTGAACAATTTTATCTGCAAATAACGACACTACTTCTAACAATATATGTTCTGGCTTTAATCATGGCCACAAGTAACGAACGAATATATCAGTCAAGCCAAGACGAGATAAAATCATTTAATCAGAACATTGGAAATGTAGCAGAGAAACTTGATGCTACCACATCAAAACTTCAAGAGATTTCAGATACATTAGCAAAACAAAACGTTCAAGACCGGGCGGAACGCTTCCAAACAATAGAGCGTCTCAAACCGAAACTCAACTTTCGTAAAATAGAAACAAAGTTCCTTGGTTTAATCGATAGGTACGAGTGGTTTGTTGAAAATTCAGGAGGCAAAGCTTTGAATGTTTTAATTCAGATAAAATGGTACAGGAAAAACATGCAGTTTCAAACTAACCAACAGGTTCAAAATTCTCCGATTGAACAAAATCTCGAACAACATCTGGGTAGTATAGAATCTGGTTTTAAAACTCCACAATTTTATCTAGATGATATTGATAGAGTTGAAATAGCCACTGGAATAGATGTTGTGATCACTTATTCAGATTTAGAATACAGACCTTACACACATACAGATCATGTAGTTCTTCAATAAGTTTATCGACAAAACTAGTTCAAGAAATAGTTCTTGTATTAATGATTCCCTATCCAAGCTGCGTGCTCATCTGTTCTTCATAAGAGTCTTAATGAAGTACTCCCCTGCCTTGTACGAGCTCCTGACGAACGGCCCTGCGGCCACGTAGAGGAAGCCAAGCTCAAGGGCCTTCTTCCTGAGGCGCTCGAACTTCTCAGGGGTCACGTATTCTTTCACCTCGTAGTGGTGCTGCGAGGGCCTGAGGTACTGGCCTATGGCAACGAAGTCCACGCCGTTGGCGCGCAGGTCCTGCAGCGCCTTGATTATCTCCTCCTCTGTCTCGCCCACGCCAAGCATCATGGCCGACTTTGTGTAGATGCGCCTGTCAAGCTGCTTGGAGGTCTGCAAAACCTTCAGCGACTGCCAATAATTAGCCCTCCTGTCCCTGATTTGTGGCGAAAGCTGCTCTACAGTCTCTATGTTGTGCCCTATCACGTCAGGCTTCGCGTCTACGATCCGCTGCAGGCACGAGACGTCGCCCCTGAAGTCAGGTATCAGTACCTCTACAAGTGTGTTTGCGCGTACTTTCTTGATCTCCCTGACGCAGGCCGCGAAGTGGCCGGAGCCCTGATCTGGCAGGTCGTCCCTGCATACGGAGGTGAGGACCACGTAGTCAAGGCCCCACTTCTTGATTACCGCGGCAAGCTTAGTGGGTTCCAGCATGTCTATGCCCTCGCCGATTGCGCTCTTCTTTACAGCGCAGAATCTGCAGCCCCTGGTGCAGGTGCCGCCGAGTATCATGAACGTGGCTGTGCCCGCGCTCCAGCACTCGGTTATGTTGGGACAGTGCGCCTCGACGCAGACCGTGTGCAGGCCGAGGTTGTTTATAGTATCCTTTATCTCGCCGTACTTCTCTGTGTTGGCGGGCTTGATGGCAAGCCAGTCCGGAAGCATGGAGATATAGGGAAGAAAAGGCTTTTGTTTGCTATGGAAAGAAGCGCTGGTAAAGTACGCCTCTATATTCAACGGGTACATCAAGGGAAGCACCCTGGAGATTGTGCAGGGGGAGGCATGTGAGGCATTACACGCATGCCAAAGCAGTTATGGACCTGATTACAAACTTTCTTAATTGTTGAGTGACATATCTTATTCATGACAGAAGAAAATTCTGAATGGATAGATAAAGAAGATATTAAAACAGAAGAGGAAGAAGAGGATCTTTACCCACCTAATTTTAAACTCAACGTTTCTGCAAACGATTTTAATACAGCAACCTTTTTCAACTTCATTACAGAAGGCAACATAGATATAGCCGAATTTCAAAGAAATTTTGTTTGGGATATCAAAAGAGCATCAAAATTGATAGAATCAATTATCATAGGAATTCCCATACCTCAAATATTCCTTTATGAAAACGAGAAAGATAAATTTTCTGTTATAGACGGCCAACAGCGCCTTTTAAGCATTTATTATTTCATTTCTAAGCGATTTCCGAGAGACGAAAAAAGAATAGAACTAAGAGGCATATTCGATAAACACGGCAAAATACCCGAAGAGATATTTGCAAATAATGAGTATTTTATTGATTTCAATCTAAGGTTGGAATCAAACCTCTACCAGAGCAGATTAAATGGCAAAAATTATTCAACTCTAGAAACAAACGACAAGAAAACTTTCGATCTCAGAACTATAAGAAGCATAATTGTAAGACAGATAGAACCTCCAAATGAGTCAGCTATATATGAAATATTTTACAGGTTAAACACAGGAGGGGTAAACTTAACTCCGCAAGAGATCCGAATGAGCTTATTTGATTCTCCGTTTTTGCATATGCTTTCAGAAATTAATCTAAATGAAAATTGGAGAAAATTGACTTCGGAGCAGCCGGATCTGCGAATGAGAGACGTTGAAATTCTACTTCGAGGATTTGCAATGTTAGCCAAATCAGAAGAGTATAAGAAGAAATCCATGATTGCATTCTTAAATAAATTCGCTCAGTTTTCTAAAGATTATAAAAAAGAAGATATCACATATCTTAAGCAACTATTCGAGACCTTCGTAGACAAAGCTTCAAAATTACCAGCAAAACCATTCAACTCAGCATTATCTAACCGTTTCAGCATCTCCATTTATGAAGCCGTATTTTTTGCCGCTTGCAACGAAGCTTTCAAGAAAAGAAACCTAGAAGTACACGATATGGATGCAAGGAAACTGCAAAACTTAAAAAATGATGGTGAGTTCCAGCAAGCAAGCACCACCGGCACAACCGATATCAAAAATGTGCAAACGCGGCTTAGAAGAGCTTCAGAATTACTTATCTGAACTCTTTCAGTAGAGCGAGAGTATGCCTCTAGAAAATATCGATGATCTGTACGATTTCTTTAGCAAAGTACTATCTAACGTACAAAAAACAGAACCGTCATTCTCTATTTATCTTGAGGACAATATAAAAAAGATGCTAATTATAAGTGGCGAAAGTCAAATCGAAGTGCAGCTAAAAAGCATAATAAAAGAGTTTATCGGAGCACAGTCTAAAAGCGCCGCAGTTCCTGAGTTAGTGAATACCGAAATTCTAGAAAGAGGGTTGTTTAGGCTGCTTGATATTGATAAACGGCAGTTATCTTATCCAGGAATTAAAAGATTCCTCGGTAAATGGGGCGAAACTTTTAAAGATGCCTGTTTCTCTGAGATACAAAATAACACATCCTTGCAAGATGATGCCGTCTCATTTATGCAGCTGTTCATGACCAGAAATCAGATATTACACAAAGGGTACTTGTCCGGCAGCCTTGACAAGAGCCTTGAAGACTGTTACGAACTATATAAAGGCGCGGAAAATTTCATATCAGAATTTAAACTATGGCTAGAAAATCATCCTATGCCGGCTCAAACAGTAGAAAATGTGGGGCTTTAGTGCATGGACGTTCTGACTGCCAAACAAAGAAGCTACAACATGTCTAGAATAAAAAGATCTCATACAATTCCTGAACTTAAACTTAAAAAACCTCTCAGAATTTTAGGCTTTGCGCATCAACCAAATGGAATATATGGCAACCCTGATTTTGCAAACAAAAAAGCGAAAATAGTAATCTTCATTGACGGCTGCTTCTGGCACGGATGTCTAGAGCACTACACAGCTCCAAAATCTCGCAAAAGTTATTGGATCCCGAAAATAAGGAAGAATATGGAAAGAGACAGACAAGTAAACAAACACTTAAGATCTACTGGTTGGAGAGTAATACGGGTATGGGAGCATAGCGTGAATCAGCTTTAGCTTTTGCTCTTCCGGCTTCCTTTATGACCTCAATGACTTCTTTGCCAACGTACCACATTAATACGGGCGGTATCGCATTTCCAATTCCTTTATACTGGTGAAAATCGCTTCCTACAAGCTTGAAGCTTTCCGGGAAGGACTGGATTCTAGCTACTTCTCTTGGAGTGAACCTCCTGTATCTTTTGCCAACCTTCAGTACGGGATCTACGCTGTTCAAACTGACTTTGGAGAGGTGCGAGGTAACCGTTGAGCACGGTCCATTAATGTTCTGTGCCCTGCCCTTATTCATAATAGGACTGGATTTGATTAGTCCGTCTACCGCTCTTTTACTGAAGAAGTACCTGCTTTCCACCTCGGAACTTTTCAATATCACTTTCTTTAGTGGAATCACCTTCTTTATCTTTTTCAGCACTGGAAAATTAAGTTCTGCCTTTATGTCCTTTCTTATTCCTATGATGAATACTCTCTCTCTCTTTTGAGGCACGCCCCATTCCGCCGCATTAAGTAGCCTATACGTTACGTTGTAACCGGCATCGGTTAGTTCTTGCAGGATCAGCGGAAGTGCCTGCCCTTTATTGGCAGAAAGAATGCCCTTAACGTTCTCTGCAATAAATGCTTTCGGCTGTTTGTCTTTAAGGATTCTGACTATTTCAAAGAAAAGTTTTCCTTCCACCGACGTATATCCCAGCCGGGGTGGGTTTTGAGCGACTATCGAAAATGATTGGCAAGGAAATCCGGCAGTAAGTACATCGTGGTCTGGTATTTCGTCTGGTAACACACCCCTAATGTCTCTTCGATCGCAATCGAGCTTGAAATTAGATTCGAAAATATTGCATGCCTCAACATAGTTATCATTTGCATATACTATCTCTACAGGTAATTTTGGATAAAATTTACCCAGAAAATGAAAGCCACCTGTCATCCCAACATCAGTTCCCCCGATTCCACAAAAGATTGAAGCGACCTTTATTTTTCCCATAACATCAACTTTTCATACTTTCCCGATTTATCAGAGAATTTTACTTCTGCACCGTTTGATAGTGTTATTACCAATAAACTTTTCTTATACATATCTACTGGGTCTCTTATGACGAAAAGTGTAATGCCTTTCCTGTTTATCGCCAAACGATAAACGTAATATCTTTCCTTTAGGGTCTGCGCGGCGTTCCACTCATTATCTGTTAAGTGAAACTGATTGAACTCTATTGCAACATTGCTTATTGAGGTTTTTACTTCGATAAACCTGTTTGTTGCCTGAGAGTCGAGTTCAAATGAGCGGATATCAAAGCCCATGCTGAATTGGTTCGGTATGCATACGACTTTTGCTATCAAGTTTGACCTTCCGCCCAACTTGAGCCTCATGCACTCATGGCCGTATACAAGACCTTCGCCTTTATCTCCTATCTCCTTGGTCTTGACTTCGACTCTTGCTTCCACTTTCTGGAGCATTTCGACAATTGCCTCCGGAGTTATGATTTTCGGAGAAACAAGAGTCTTTTGTTCTTGTCCGATAAGTGATAGAACGTCGGTCTCGAACGAAATCCTTTTTGCGATTTGATTTGCATAGTTAAACCACTCATTCTGTACCGATCTCAAATTCTGCACAGAAAATTTCTTCGCATAAAAGCGATCATATCCAGAATACCATTCTTTGCTCCTTATGAACGTCGTTATTGCTTCAAACTCTGCCTTGTTGAGATAGTACTTGTCACCATTTCTTTTCAACAGGTTGCCCAGTACAAGATAGTCTAAGATGTCTCCGGCATAGCGTATTTTGTCTCCGGCCCAATCATATGCAAGCTCTCTCTTTCTATTATCTACTATAAGTTGTAATGTCTTCTTAACGCTCCTACCACTCGCTGTGACTCGTAAATCGTTGAAAATACAATACGTCGCCTCTGCCTTATTGATGTATGCACGCTTGCCATCATTTTTCTCTGATTCAATAAGCAATTGCAGGATGTATTTTGCAGGTTTGAATCTTATGCCCTTTTCTATGTATTTCTTAGTTTCTTGGGGTTTAAGGTGTCCGCCGTGATACTGGAACGAGTAAAGAAATATCTTAAAAAACTGTACGAGATCTTGGGTTTTTGCAAGTTTCTGGGCTACTGCACCAGGAGCCATCAGATCGCTTTTTGGATCGTAAGTTACCAGCGCAAAAAGAGCCGATATTTCAGTTCTCCAGTTATTAATAGTTTTGAGTTTCTTTGAAGCGTTTCCTGGAAAGAGCTTTATGGATTGATTGAGGCGTCTTATGAACTCGGCTTTGGGAAGCTCTGGAAGATTTACAATTTCATTCGACAAAAACAGTAGCACCCTTTCTACATTCCCCTTAAATCTGGGTCGTATGTGGTGGAGTCTGAAGTCATATTCGTGTGGAATGCTATATCTCGTCGTAGGTCACAACCTCCTCTTTATTTCCTCAGCAATTACTTGGGCAAGCAACGGCGGAACAGCATTTCCGACTTGCTTGTACTGTGATGTCTTACTTCCATAGAATATAAATGTATCAGGAAACGATTGAATTCGTGCCGATTCTCTGACCGTCAACACTCTGTTTGCTTCCGGATGGAAGTGATGCCGGTGGCCCGTATCGATAGTCGGGGAGGGTTTATCGTAGTGAAGCCTTGTCCAGGCCACATGGAAATTTCTGACTTTTTGCAAAGCTCTAGGTAGACTTTTGTAATTCTTTCCTTGAGGAACTAATGAGATTATCTTCGTTGTTTGTTCTGTATGTTTGGTTGCAACATGATTGTGGATCATATCTGAGTTCACCCTGATCATTTTCTGATAATCGCTTTTAGGACCCGTTGGATACGGCATTTCCTCGGCTCCGAGTTCATTTTTCAACAGAGGTAAGTCATTTATCGCATCCCTCACAGTTACTTTTTCCTTTTTGGATGCTATTCTTTTCTGTTTGTTCTGAAGGGAAACATATGTTGGATCTGGAAAACTAAACATTTCCTCTATCATACCCACAAAAAAGATTCGCCTTCTATCTTGAGGCACCCCGTAGTCAGATGCAAGTAAGATCTTGGAATTTACTTTATAGCCCATCCGCGTGAATTCTGTTACTATCCTGTTTCTTACCTGGCCATTGAATAAGCCAGCGAGCCCGGGAACATTTTCTATAAGGAAAAAACTGGGTCTGAAGAATTTGACATACTCGATGAAAGACACGTATAGTCTGTTCCTTTCATCATAGAAATTCCTTGGACCTGCAAGCGAAAATCCCTGGCACGGTGGGCCGCCTATTATCCCTTCTAAATCCCCCTTTCCGAATCCGAATGCTTTTGAAAAAGATTCCGGCCCAAAAGCAAATAGGTTTTGGGTTACCCCTGCGGCGTCAGGGAAGTTCTTCTGGTGAGTTACTATCAGATTTGGATCGTTGTCGATTGCGACAGAAATTTCAAATCCTGCTTTTTGAAAGCCAAAGCTCAAGCCTCCGGCTCCAGAAAACAGGTCCATAACTTTAAATTTGGAGCTATTCTTTGTCATATTAAGCACCACATTGCATTGGCTTCGCTAACATTGAAATGTCACCCAGAAGCAGTTGGCTTCTTGTATAGCGTTGCCAGAACGCATTTTGCGTAATTCTTTTATGTAAGTATGAGTTTATATACTTTAGTATCATTTCAATCAGCCAATTTCCCCAACTTTGTTATAAATCTTACTCTCCTTTTCTTCTCTTATATTCTTCTATATTTGCGACAGAGAGGGTGTCTACGCCAAAACGCGCTGATGAATTATGTCTCTCAGCACCGCGCTGTTCTTTATCCACTCGTTCACAGGTATCGCCATCTTTACTCCAACGAAGTTCAGCGTGCTCTGCAGAGAGTCAAAGTGCAGCGGCTCCTTCTTCAGCGCTGCGCGGACGTGCTCGCGCACGTTCCACACGCCTACGGGCATGATGTAGCCAGGATGCGTCTCCCTCAGTATCACCGCCCTCGCCTGCTTTCCTATCTTGTCAAGGTACTCTGACGTGGCCAGCCTCGCCGCGTAATAGCACCCACCTATCTCTGCGTAGGTCTTCCTGCCTGCGAAGAACTCGCTGCTCGAGAATATGGCTATGTTCTTCGTGTCCTGGTTCCAGATCGTGTTCGGGTACCACGCCTCAACCAGCTCGTAGCTCCAGGCTCCTGGGAAGAGGAGCACGAGCCACCTGTTGTCCAATGCAACGTCCTCGAAGACCGTTATCTGCTCTATGCTGTCGCTCTGCTTCACCTCCTTCAGCTTGTACTTGCCCAGCGTGTCGTCCACTGCCGTTATGCTCCACCTTGTGGGCACGAACTTCCTGTTGTTCTTCAGTCCCAGCCCGCCCGCGGCCAGGATCTTCTGTATCCTTGACACCTCCACCCCCTTCTCGTAGAGCTCCACCATGCCCGTCGCCGCGCCCATAGCGGTGTCGAAGTACGCCTTCTCCATCTGCCTGTTCGCCTTCGTGTTCCCTATCGCCATCTCCCTGAGCGGCGCGCTTGGCCCAAAAGGCTGGCTGTTCTCGTCGAACTTGACCGTGAGGTTGGGCCTGTGCGTCAGCTTCATGTCCACTCCCGCGTACCTGTCAGCTATGGCCAGCTCCTGGAGCATGCCGCTCACCCTGCCGCTCTCCACGTTGTGTATGTTCTCCTTCAGCATGCCCCTGACGAGCATGCTCCTCGCCTCTACTATCTCCGGTATGGTCTTGTTCACCCAGGTCTCCGGCATTCCCATCTCGCTCGTGTCGCCAAGTATGGGCGGAACCAGCGGCCCCACGTAGACGTTCGGATAGCCTATCCTGCCTATGAAGATGTCCGGCGGGCTTGACCCGCTTATCTCCTCCTTGTCTATCAGGCTCAGTGTCTTGAACTTATAGTAGTACTTGAGCAGCTGCGGGTTCCTCATGTTGAGGTAAGCGATCGGCGTACGCCTGACCGAAAGCTGCTCTGCCTCGAACACTATCGCCACCTCTTATAACGTTTTCATGATAAATATTTATGATGTCCGAACGGAAAGCATACCCTGGGTTCAAACTGGTCAGGATGCAGGGAATAACAGCCATAATACTCAATTCCAATAAGGTGTTGGTGATGAAGAGGCTCTGGCTGCCCTTCATAGTCTACCCAGGGGTCTGGACCTTCGTGGCTGGACACAGGGAAGAGGGGGAGAGCGAGGACGAGACAGCTTACAGGGAGGTGTTCGAGGAGGCAGGAATCGCAAGGGCAGATCTGGAACTCGCAGGGAGATACGCGGAGGTGCTGAAGATAGACGAGAAGCACGAGAGGAAGTTCTACAACACCCTATACCTATTCAGGTCCAGGACCAAAGCAGTGAGGAAGAACATCGAGAACACCGCGTACAGGTGGGCCAGCCTCTCGGACATAGAGAACGGGCGCCTATACACGAACGTCTTCGCCGATCCCAAGTTCATCCTGAAGGTTATAAGAAAGGCTCTAATCAAACCCTTCTAGCAGGCAAACCTCTTTCAGGTATGCTCTTTTTTCCAGGACCTTCGCCGTAAGGCACGCGGAAAATCGCTTCAAAGTTTCTCCGGCAGGTCTCGCATTCTTCAATATGCCTCTTGTGCTTCGACAGCGCCTCCATCTTCAACACTCCTTCGGCGCAAAAATCAAGCAGATCTGGAGGTACGTGCTCTCCGTAGTTGATGGGTCCCAACGGCCCCGGATCGTAACCGTAATGTTTCAAGTACTCTTCCAGTCCGGACCTAGACCTTGCCTTCTCCATACAACCGACTTTCTTCTCACCTATTTAACTTTTTTGTGCTAAGATTCAAATCAAGGGGAGTTCTGCTAGCTTGGTAGGCTATGTCCCTCGGGCGGACATGACTTGGGTTCAAATCCCAAACTCCCCGATAATGACCATGGCATGCGGAGGGGCGAGTAAGGAATATATCTTTTAGCGCCGTACTGATGCGCATAGAACGAGTGGGATAAGATGAAGAAGTCAAACGCGAAGTCCGCAGGGCTGACCCGCGAGGAGATAGAGGCGATGAAGGAGACCCTCGAGGAGCGAAGGTCCGGAACGGAGGGCGAGGGCGCCATACTTGCGAAGATAGCCAAGATGCCTGAACCGGACCGCACCATGGCCAAACGCATACACTCCATAATCAAGGCCAGCGCGCCGCAGCTTACGATGAGGACCTGGTACGGGATGCCTGCATACACGAAGGGCGACAAGGTCATCTGCTTCTTCCAGGACGCGAGCAAGTTCAAGGCCAGGTACGCGACCCTGGGCTTCAGCGACAAGGCGAACCTAGACGAGGGCAACATGTGGCCCATCTCCTACGCTGTGAAGAAGCTGACCGCTTCCGAAGAGGCTAAGATCGCAGCGCTCGTGAAGAAGGCAGTGGGCAAGGCATGAATGCGAAACAGGCCATAGGGCTTATTGCAGCGATAGTCATAGTGGAGCTGATAGGGAACATAGGCACGCTCTTCACCCTGCCGGCGATCGGCACCTGGTACGCAGGCCTGGTCAAGCCGGCGTTCAATCCCCCGAACTGGGTCTTCGCACCGGTCTGGACCGTACTCTTCGCGCTCATCGGAATAGCGCTGTATCTGGTCTGGGAGGCGAGAAAGAAGAACAAGAGGGCGCGCGTAGCGCTACAGGCCTTCGACCTCCAGCTAGCGCTCAACGTCTTCTGGTCCTTCCTCTTCTTCGGCCTGCACTCCCCGCTCTACGGCCTGGTCGACATAGTGCTCCTGTTCCTGGCTATACTGCTCACAATCGCGGAGTTCCGCAGGGTCTCCAGGTCAGCGGCCTACCTGCTGATCCCCTACCTGCTCTGGGTCGCGTTCGCCACCTTGCTGAACTTCTCCATATGGATGCTCAACTGAGAGGCGCGCAACGGAAAGTGTTTTACGGCTGCGCATGCGTATGGTATCATGGAGCAGCCAGGAAAGATGTTCAAGAAGATGGTCGGCAAGATAATAGCCACGGTGCTGATCGGCTCGATAGCGCTGATAGGCTCGCTGCTCTTCGTAGCTTTCTACGCTAATGGCTTCAGCATCTTCCAGAAGATAATAGTGGTCATAGCCGTGCTCATAGCCGCGTGCGCGCTGATAAGCATACTCTGGATACTGTGGTGGGCGCCCTACATGAAGCAGATGAAGAGCTGGAGGGCCAAGGACTGGGAGCAGTGGAAGTGACCCCGCTTCAGCGCTTGCACCAACGCTAATCCCGGCTCATACTACGTGGCCGTCACTGTTCCGTACGCGCTAGCTCCGGTCTTGCTTCCGACCAGTATCCTGTACTGCGATCCGGAAACCGGCGTTGTGGTGAACGTGCCTGAGTTGTACTGCGCCACTCCGCTGTACGTCAAGGTAACGCTCGATCCCGGGGCCACCGTGGCGCCGGTAGTCTGCGATGCGGTATAGTTGGTGACCAGGTTCAGCGAGCCTCCGGAGCTTATCGCGAAGTTCTGCATCGCGAACGCGCGCATGTTCAGCCCCACGCTCACAAGCGCCATCACGTTGGCGTTCAGCAGGCCTGCGACAGCCCTGCCTGCGATTATGCTCTCCCTCACCATGGCCGCCATGTTGGCGCCCACGCTCGCGTTGAACGACGCTGTGGTGTTGACGTTCTGCGCCCCGTAGAGCACGAGGTTGCTAAGGGTCACGCTCTGGTTCCCGTTGTTCTTGACCGTGACAGATACGCTTGTGGAGTTGCCCGATGCTGAGAACGAGGCGTTGCTTATCACGAGAGTCGGGGTTACCGCAGCGAGCGAAGCCCTCGCGCTTGTACTTATCTGGAAGACGCCGCCGACGTTGGTGCTTGTCGAGCTGTTTATGTTGCCTGTAACTACCGCCCTTCCCGACGGCACCCTGACGAACGCGGTCGCGTTGCCGTTAAAGGCGGGCGATACAGTAGGCGCATAGTCGATCAGAACTCCGGAGCCTGCGTTCGCGTTTGCATTTCCGCTTATCGGAAGAGTGAGCTGCGCGTACGCGACTGGCACAACGTACACTGTATTGTTGACCGTTATCTGCACAGAGTTCACGAGCAGCCTGACCTGCGTTATCTGCACGCTTCCGTTCACGTTAGCGTATCCCATGACCTGCGTCTTGTTTATTATCGCTATCAGGTTCACGCTGCCGCTGCCGGTTGCGTTGACCCAGTGAGGCCCTCCAGGGCCCGTTACGTTGATCTGGACGTTAGAATAGGTGAAGACCAGTGCGGATGTGCCTGCGGGGACCTGCGCAGGGTCTGTTATCATCACAGGAGCCGCGAAACTCTGGCTCTGGTAGGGAACCGTAGTTGTGTTGGTGCTCGGAGCAGTTCCGAGCAGCGCCACGGCCGCTATTATTATGATCACAACCAGTACGCCCGCACCTAACAGTAGTCCATTGTTTGCCACTATACCCCCTTGCAGAATATTTGCAAGAAAACGTTTATATAACTCTGTTATCCGGCAGTTTCAATCCAGGCATCATTTCTGCTTCTTGGCGTCTTCGGAGATCTTCCTCTTGGCCATCTCGGGGTTCCGTATGTACAGGATGATGGCGTTCGCGTGCCCGTGTCCGAGGCCGCAGTCCGCCTTCAGCCACCTGAGCAGCTCGCTGTACTTGCTCAGTCCTTTCTTCTTCGCCTCGGCAGCGTAGTACTCCGGGCCCTTGCCAGTCTGCTTCCTTACGTTGTCAATGTACGCCTTGTACGTCATGCCCTCTTCCCTTCTACAGCCTCGCCCAGCTTGTCTATCTGCTGGTTCCAGCCCATCTCCATGCCCTGGAGCATCATCTCCGTCTTGCCGGCTACAGCCTTCATGACCGCAACGCGCAGTACCATCTTAGTCTTGCCGTTCTCGTCCGTGAAGTCTACCGTGACCTCGTTCTCCAGCAGCGCCTCCTGCCTGTCGTCTATCGCATTCGATGTGAAGGCGAGCCTGCTCATCGGCTTCACCTCCCTGAACACGCCGTTCATCGGCCATCTCTGGCCTGCAGCAGGGCCCAGTTCCTTGCCAGCCAGCATCACTATCTCTATCCTGCCGTTCGGCCTGGCCTCCCAGACGCATGTCGGGTTGCTGACGCCCCTCGGCCCCCACCACCTCTGCACAGTCTTCTGGTCGGTCCACGCCTTCCAGACAATCTCACGTGGCGCATCGAACGTGCGCGTTATGGTCAGTTCCCTTATAGGTTTAGTCATCTTATCACTTTTAGCGTTCCTCTTCCAGCCGCGGCTAGCTGCTATAACTACTTGGTAGGTTTAGCGATCTCAGAGCTTCTTGACGTTCTTTGCGCGCGGTCCGCGTTCACCCTCTTCGACCTCGTACTCTACCTCGTCTCCGACAGCGAGCGCAGCGCCCCCTGCAATCGCCGAGGTGTGCACGTATACGTCCTTTCCGTCATCTCCAGTGATGAATCCAAAGCCGCGTGCGGCATTGAACATCTTTACTTTTCCCTTCATTCTATCACATTCAATATTACTTAGAAACGCAGAGTTTAAGAGACAATATTATGCGGCACTCCTCAGATTAGGTGCCAGCCCTTCAGCTCCCTGATCGCGCCCTTCAGGTCCTCCCGCCTTGTCATCAGGTAGTCCTTGTTCAGCACGTAGCCTATCTTGCTCAGCCCCAGCTTTGACATTATCGACTTGTCGAGCTCCATCTTGTTCGTGTTCTTCATGAGAAGTACGAAGATGCCGGTGTTTTTCTCCATTGTCATTGGTTCGCCTGCATATGCATTGGACTTCCACATACTTATAGTGTTGCTAACGCCCTGTTTTCAGTCTCCTTTGTCGCGCCCGCCCCGTACGAACGGGTCAAGCTTCGATTGCTGCGGGTGCTTCGCGGCGCGCCTGAGCAGAAGCATCGCCTCGTTCTTGACTTCCGTGCGCCTCTTCACGTCGCGAACAACGTCGATCAGCAGGAACGCGCCTATGGAAACCATGCCCACTGAGTCAAGCACATTCGGGAACGCAGGGAAGAGGACTGTGTGGTTGAAGTATCTAGCGAAGCCCTCGCCGAAGGCCACGGCAGACATCCCGAGCGCATACCTGAGCGGAGAGTGTAGTATCTGGGTCCACGGGCTCTCCTTCAGCCTGTCAACGCGTAGCGCTCCAGCAAGCGTCTCCCTAATTCCGCGCCTTCCGTCAGCGTCACGAAGCTTCTCCTGAACCGCTTCCACCACTCCTCCCTGCTTCATGCTAAGAGCTTTCTTTATTTATAGATTTCGTGCGGATTCTGCAGCGCTCACACGTGCAGGTAGTGGTCCGCGAGCCTGGCTATCGCCTGCGAGAACGGCGCGTCCTCGTTAGCGATGAATATCGGGATCTGCTTCGCAACGCTCACAGAAACCTCCCTGTCCTCCGGAAGCACGCCCAGCGCCCGCTTCTCCAGCCCGTCCTCTATCTGCTCTACGCTTATCTCGTGCTTCTCGCCAGCGACCCTGTTCACTACGAAGTTGCTCTTTACCCCGTTCTTCTTGTAGATCTCCGCAAGCCTGATCACGGATGTAAGCGAGGGCAGGTCCGGAGTTATCACGAGCAGCGCCTCGTCGTAGTACTTGAGCACCGCATCCGAGAGTATGCCCGGGGCCGTGTCGAATATCACGAAGTCGTAGTCCATCTGCTGCAGCGGCCCCCCCACCCGCTTTATCTTCTCGTCCGTCAGCGAGCCGGGCAGGTCCATGAGCGAGCCGGGCAGCACGCTCAGACCAGCAGGGAAGTACTTGACTATCGCCTCCTCTATCTTCGCATCGCCCTCCAGCACCTCCATGATCCCAGTTTCCACCTTCTCAAACCTGAGGTGTATGCCCACGCATGGGTTCGAGAAATCCGCATCGGCGAGCAGCACCTTCTTGCCCCTTATGGCGAGCGCCGCGGCCAGGTTCACAGATACGACCGTCTTGCCGACTCCGCCCTTTTGCGATGAGACTCTTATGAAATAGGGCCTGCGTGCCATGATACTATCCTTCGATTGTTTTTATAATAACTTCCCTGGCTTAGAACTTGTCGTAGACCAGAGTAACGACGTCGCCGTCGCGCAGCACGTGCTCGCCTCCCACTTTCTGGTTTGCGAACCTAGCGCTCCTTCCTGTGACGAACGCGCACTTCAGGTTCTTCGCGGCCTTGGAGTGCAGGCCCTTCGCGAGGTCAGAGACAGAGCCGCCATCCTTCAGCACGAACGGCTTAGCGTAATCGGCCTCGCCGTCCTTGGGCTTCAGGTAGATGCGCATCAGGCTCAGGTTCGCGAAGATCGCCTCCTTCAGCCTGTCGATGTTCGATCCGTGCTCTGCGCTTACAGGCACGACGCGCATGCGCGTCTTGGCCTCGAGCTCTCTCCTGACCTGATCGGTCTTCGAATCGGCGAGCAGGTCTATCTTGTTCAGCGCTATTATGCCCCGCGTGTACACCGCATTGTCGACAAGCACGGCTATGAGCTCATCGATGTCCATGTCGTTGTAGAAGATTACCTTGCAGTTGTACGTGCCTATCTCGTGGAGAACAGCCTCTATCTCCTTCTTGCCTGGAACCTTGTGCCTGTTCGACTCAACATCGACACCTCCGCCCTTCCTGGCCTCGACCAGCACCCTCGGCTTCTCCCTGTTCACCTTTATGTCAAGAAGCGACAGCTCCTCTATCAGCTTGTGTATCTGCTCAGGCTCGGTCGCGTCCACCACGAAGAGCAGAAGGTCAGCGACGCGCATCACGCTCGCTATCTGCGTTCCCGCGCCCTTGCCAGCGTGCGCGCCCTCTATCAGCCCTGGCACGTCTAGCAGCTGTATGCTCGCCCCTTCGTACTCGAGCATGCCTGGGATGACGTCAAGTGTTGTGAAAGCGTAATCCGCTACCTTTGACTCGGCCTCGGTCAGCCTGCCGAGCAGCGAGGACTTGCCCGCGTTGGGGAAGCCGACCATCACCACTGTCGCGTCTCCGGTCTTCTTGACAGCGAAGCCTGTGCCCTTCCTCTTCTTCCTCTCCGAGAGCGTCTTCCTTATCAGGGCCATCTTGTGCCTCAGCAGGCCGAGGTACGTGTTCGTGGCCTTGTTGTACTTGGTCTTCGAGTAGTCCTTCTGCAGCTCCTCCAGCTTCTGCTCCAGGACCTTCTTGTCAGCCATGCAACCACTGCTCTTTTCAGGCTTATAAAACTAGACAGGGGTCAGCGCTTCCTGGGATCTGCCCTGGAGCGCGTATCGTCCCCGAGCTTCGCGTACCTCGCCTTCTTTGCCGAGAGCCTGGAGATCCTCGCCTGCCTCGACCTTATCCTGGCGTTAAGTTCTGCTATCTCCTTCTTCCTGAAGAACCTGAGTATTCCGGAATTCTTGCTCCTTAGCCGGGAATCCAGCCGCTCCACGCGCTTCACCTCGCGCCCGATAGCGGTCTCGTACGCCTTCGCGCTCTCAGACACGTGCGCTAGGAAGTAGTCGAGATGCTTGCTCACTGTCTTGAAGTCCTTCGCAACCAAGGTTATGCCAGCGATGAGCAGGCTCCCGAGGTCTGCCCCGAACCTCTCCTTGTATCCGATGGCCAGCGCCTCTATCGCGTTCGTGTACGCGAGCAGCTCGCCCTTGGACATGTGCTTCGCCCTAGCCGCTATGTTCTGCATGCAGAGGGTCTCGTAATCGAGTGCGCTGAACTCTCTGGTCATGAACTCGGCGTGCTCGTTGAGTATGTCGAGTGTCGTGCCCCTCTCCTTCAGCTTTGACTCCCAGCTCTCGCGCACTATCTTTTTGACAGCGCTCGCCTCTATTGTTGAGAAGCCCGCGCGCGGCTCGTCGTGCGTGTTGAGCCTGCTAGCGTCTACCTCTTTGTTATTCAATGCTTGTCGCCTCAGAGTGCAATGAATGTCTTCTGCTTGACATCGTCAAGCTTATAAAACCCAACGCGCTCGAACTGCACGATCTCGTCCTTCTCGAGCGAGTTGACGAACTCCTCAGCGTACGCCTCCATCTTGATTAGGCTCTTATCGTTGAACTTCTCGCCGACAAGCAGCGGGCCCACCATCACGAGCTCGCACCTTACCTTTCTCTTAGAGTCCACCCACTGGAACTTCGGGGCATCTACGCTCTCGTTTCCAAGGAACTTTGCCTCTATCTCCTTCTTGCCAGCCTTCTCGACCTTGACGTTGAAGAGGTCCTTCAGCCTGAAGACGGATCCTGGTTTAAGCGTCTTCGCGTCGCTCCCGCTTATCAGCAGCGCGTCAGATACGCTGCTCTCCCTCTGCCCCATCTCGTTCGTCGGATGGAGGTTCAGCTTGACTGCCTTGCGCTCCTTCGGCATGCCGCCTATCCTAACCTCTGTGGGCTCCTGCACAAGGAAGAGCCTGCGCGCTATGCCGTCTATCACCTGCCTGTTCTCTGCGAGCAGCATGTCTATGCTGACCTCGCTGTTGGTCTTGCTCATGCCGAACCTCAGCACGAACTTCTTGATCGCCTGCGGCTGCACGCCCCGCCTCCTGAGTGCGGCTATCGTCACGAGCCTCGGGTCGTCGTAGCCTGAGAGCTTGCCCTCCTCTATCAGCGCGTTCGTCTTCCTCTTCGAGGTTATGTTGTCCTTCACCTCCAGCCTCGCGATGCTCCTTATCCTCGGCTTCCTCAGGCCGAGCAGGTCCAGTATCTTCATGTCCAGCTCGTCGCGCAGCTCGTACTCCTTTGAGCGTATAGCGTCGGTTATGCCCTCCAGCGAGTCAACGATCGGCGTGTTGAAGTCGTAGGTGGGCCACGCCGCGTACTTCTTGCCCTGCCTGTAGTGCTCGTGCGTTATTATCCTGAGTATGACCGGGTCTCGCATCGTCGTGTTCTCGGCTTTCATGTCAAGCTTCAGCCTGAGCGCGGCCTCGCCGTCCTTGAACCCCCTGTCTAGCATCTTCCTGAGCAGCTTCACGTTCTCGGCCTTGGACTGCTTCCTGTGCTCGCACTCCTCGCCAGCGAACCTCATCTTCTTCATCTTCTCGCTGTCGCACATGCAGACGTATGCGTCGCCGTGCTCCGTGAGCTTTCCCGCATATTCGTATATCTTCCCCATGTGGTCGCTCGCGTAATATTCGCGCTCGAACTTTATTCCGAGCCACTCCAGGTCCTTCTTTATCTCCTCAACGAACTCCTGCTTCTCGTTCTCGGGATTTGTGTCGTCGAAGTAAAGGGCTACAGTTCCCTTGTACTTGTCGGCGAACTCCCTCTCAAGCCAGGCTATCTTCGCGTGGCCGAGCTGGAGGTAGCCGTTCGGTTCCGGCGGGAACCGAGTCGCGAACTTGCCTGCGACTGCTCCGTCGAGCTCCATCTTCGGGTTCGCGTTCCTCTCCTGCGTCTCCCTCTCCCTCTTCTCGAACTCCTTGGCATGGGTGTCGAACTCCTTCTGCACCTGCGCCTCGCTCATCTTGTTGACTTCCTGCACTACCTCGTTGACGAGCAGCGACAGCTCCTTTATGCTCTGCCTGAGCCGGGGCTCGGCCGCGAGCACCTTGCTTAGCACAGCGCCGGGATCCGCCTTGCCGTAGTCCTGCGCGTTCTTGAGCGCGAACTTCCTTGCCTCATCCCTTATCTTGTTGGCCAGCATGCTACACCTGCGCTACCCTCAGTCCGCCGTATATGCTTCCGTTTACCGCTATTGCCGCGTCAACCTGCACCCTGAGCTTGGTGCTCATGTTGCGCTCGAGCGTTATGGCGATGGAGCCCGTCTGCAAGCTTGACGGTATCGTTATGGTTATGTTCTGCCCGTTGGTGATTCCTGGCTGCGGGGGTATGTGGAAGGACATCCTGCTTGGCAGATTGATGTTAGCTGACGTGGTGAACGCTGTGCATGACTCGCCCTGGCCCGCGTCGCCCGCGAGCTGCAGGAAGAGCGGATACGTGCTCAGGCTGCCAGCGTCTACAGCGATCTGCGACGCCTGGAACGAGCTGAATGTGCTTACGGAGCCGTTCTTCTCCAGGTTCGTGAGCGCGCTATTGAGGGGTCCCGATACCGAGCTGACGTTCTTGCACGTGATGTTTATGCTCATCGCGTTGCTGTACGACGTTATCGTCGCATTGCCTATCGCGCTGCCGTAGAAGGTCTGCGGCGTCGATGCCGTTGTTGTGGCGTTGCTCCCGCTCTGCGATATGTTGCCGAAGGCCGCGTACGAGCTGAGGAAGATCAGGGCCACGAAGACCGAGCCTATGAGCTCTATGAGTTTTTTTCTCTCCAAAGCGAAAACCTTTATTAACTACACATGCAATACTTAAAAATCTAACAAGCTGAGCCTATGCCTTTTAACGACGGAGATTTTGTGAAGGTCGACTACAGCGCCTGGCGCGTGGCCGACAACAAGCTCATATACACCACATTGAAGAAGGTGGCCGAGCAGAACGGCGACGTTGACGACGAGGTCAAGTACGAGCCGCAGCTGATAGTCATAGGAAAGGGCAACGCGATAAAGGGAGTGGAGGCGGCGGTCAAGGGCATGAGCGTCGGCGAGACCAAGAAGGTCGAGCTAGACCCTAGGGACGCGTTCGGCGACAGGAACGCAACGCTCGTGAAGGTCATGTCGCTATCTGACTTCAAGAAGCGCGACATTGAGCCGCAGCCTGGAATGCAGCTAGACATAGACGGCGCAGTGGCGACGATAAAGAGCGTCAACTCAGGCAGGGTCATCGTAGACGCGAACCACCCGCTCGCCGGCGAGAAAATGCTCTATGAGATAAAGGTTATAGAGAAGATAGACAAGGACGAGGAGAGGGTCAAGGCCGTGGCGCAGGTGTACAACCTCGCACCAGATTCGGTCTCGATCTCGAACGGCAACATCAAGGTGGTCTTCGGAGAGAAGACAGAGAAGGACAGCAAGTACCTGATAAACAAGAGCGACTTCGTTAATGCGGTCATGAGGTACATGGACAAGACCGTGAAGCTTACTGTTGAGGAGGAGTTCTCCAGGACAAAGCCGCTGGAGAAGAAGGAGAGCTAGTCGTTCAGGTGCAGCGCGTACGAGCCGTTTATCTTAAGCCCCATCTTCTTCGCGAGTTCTGATTTCTCGACATTCAGTATGACCATGTAACCGGACCACTTGCTAGTTAGGTTGCTCTGTCCGCATATCGGGCACGTGTCCCCCTGAGAGATTATCAGCCTATCGGTCCTGCAAGCCTTCTCTGCCATCTTCTCACCTTCCCTTCTTCCTCTTCTGCCTTATCTCCCTGATCTTCTCTTCCTTGACCCACTCGGGCTTTCCGAAGCCCTCGGGCCTCATCGTCAGGGCTATCTTCGCGTCCTGTATCGTGTTCCTTATGCTTATCGTCGAGACCTTGGCGTAAACCATGTCTCCCTTCTTGACCGTGCGCTTCGTGTTCTTCGACACGAACACCCCGGCCTTCCTGTCGAACGTTATGAAGTCGCTCGTTATCTGCGAGAGGTGCACCAGCCCGTCTATAGGTCCAAGCCTTACGAATAGACCGAAGTCCGCGAGCTCGGATACCTCGCCGAGCACCACCTCGTCCACCTCCAGCTTGAACGTGAGTACGTCGAAAGTGACGTCGTGATGTATGTTAGGGTCCGCAGGAAGGATGTAGCCATCGCTTATGTCCCTGACGTTGTGCACCACAAGCATTACGCCCATCTCCTTGTCGAGCGTTCGCTCGTACTTTGTGCGCAGTATCTCGGTGGTCGCCTTGCTTATGTCCTCTCCGATGTACTTCGGCGGCACGCTGACCGAGTCTTTTATCGTGTATGTGTAGTACAGACTCTCACCTGAGGATTGAACATGAGATATTGGTAGGTACTATCTTAAAATCCCATTGCTTGAGGCGCTCAGAACCTCGACTTTCCTCTTCTTGAGCTCCTTCTTCAGGCCTATGTCGTTGGTGCAGACGCTCCACTTCCTAGCAGAGCTCTCCTTCACTATCCACGCGTCTACCTCGTTCCCGCCCTTCAGCACCTTTATCTTGTGCGCATCCATCATCTCGAGGGCGAGCCGCGCAGCCTTCTTGCTCGCAAGCGCAGAGCCCGAGATCCTCTCAAGCTCCTCTATTATGCCTGTGGACACGACCATGGTGCAGCCCGGCAGCCTCTGCTCTATCGTAGCGAAGATGTCCACGCCGTTCTCGGCCGCGAAGACTATCGCGCTCGTGTCAACAATTATCGACTGCATGCGTATTATAAAAGCGTGCCCTATTTTATAAGTATAACAACCAGAGTGGTATGTTTCAATGACCTCACTCTACCAGCTGCTGATAGGCGCAATCATAGGCATAGTGCAGGGAATAAGCGAGTGGCTGCCGATAAGCAGCAAGACCCAGGTGCTCGTGGCCTCGAACTATCTCCTAGGCCTCAGCTTCCAGCAGGCGTACACGTTCGGCCTCTTCATGGAGATAGGCACGGTCATAGCAGCGGTCATCTACTTCAGGAGGGAGCTCGCTGCCTTGGTGAACGTGCTGCTCGGATCTAGGGATGCGCACGCCAGGAGGCTGCTCGCGTTTGTTGTAGTTACTATAGTAATGACTGGAATAATCGGCGCGCCCCTCTACCTCTTTGCCGACTCTATAACCGGCTTCTCGATAGGCATACCGATGCTTGTCATAGGCGTGATACTGATAGGCGATGCTCTCCTCATAAGATATTCGAGAAGGCAGGCGAAGATGGCTAACACGAAGAAGCTTGCAAACCTTGGGATATGGGACTACGTGCTGATCGGGATAGCGCAGGGCATAGCCGCGCTGCCAGGGGTCAGCAGGTCCGGGATAACGACAAGCACTATGCTAATCATGAACGTAGAAGCGGACGAGGCCTTCAGGCTCTCGTTCATAACCGGCATCTTCGCATCCGTCGCAGCATTCGGGCTCACGCTCGTGGCCACAAACGTCAACGTCTCAACCGCGATAGCGAGCATCGGCATCGCAGGCCTTGGCGTCGCGATAATCGTGTCGATAGTGGTCAGCCTCTTCCTGATAGACTTCCTGATCAAGGTCGCGGGCAGGTCGAAAATCGTTTATCTCACTGCGGCGCTTGGAGTAATCGCAATAGCGAGCGGGCTCATAAGCATAGTCACGGGAATAGGTGGATGAAAATGTCCTTGGACATGTACGCGGAGCAGCTCATATACCATTACGAGCACCCTAGCAACAAGCACGCGATGGATGACGCGAGCATCAGCATGGGCGAGGAGAACGTCTCGTGCGGCGACGTCATAACCGTGTACCTGAAGCTCAACGGCGGCACGATAGAGGACGTGAGCTTCGAAGGGAGCGGGTGCGTGATCTCGATGGGCAGCGCGAGCATGCTGACAGACGAGCTGAAGGGGAAGACGCTAGCGCAGCTTGAGAAGATGAGCTACAAGGACCTGCTGAAGATAATCAACATAGATCCGGGACCCGTGAGGATGCACTGCGCGACGCTCTCGCTTAGGGCGCTGAAGAAGGCCGCGTTCGAATTCGAGCACAAGCCCGTGGACACTGCAACGAAAGAACTCTAGTCCGGTCTGAAAGAAATTATCTGCAAACCGTACTTCGCTATCGCATCCTTCGCATAGAACTTCTCCGCATCAATTTTGGTCACGTAGGTTACCTTCCTCTCCACGCTCCTCCCGGTGTAACTCTTCGTTTTCGGGTCGTACTCCTTCAGGACCAGCACGTCACCCGAACTGCACTCAAAATCCGCGAGCCTGAACTCAAAATTCTTCTCTCCCGAGGACACCTTCTGGAAGTACTCCGGCCAAACCTTTTTCTCAATTCTCATTCGATCCACCAAGCGTAATCTCGATCCTTTTGCTGTGTTTCCCCTTGTTCTCGAACTTGGAGAGCGCAAGTCTGCCTATCTCATTCGTGTTCGCGACATGCAGGCCGCCGTCGGACTGCACGTCTACGCCCTCTATCTCGACGATTCTCACCTCGGGCATGCTCATTATCAGCTGCCTGCCCGGCTCTGTCCTGGCAAGGTTCGGCATGGAGAGAGCTTCGTCGCGGCTTATTATCTTCGATGACACCTTGTGCCCCTCGCTTGCCGCAGAGTTCGTCTCGTCTACTATCTTCTGCGCCAGCTCCCTGTTCAGGTTCTCCATCGCGAAGTCCATCCTCGCCCTGTCCGGAAAGATGGTGCCGCCGGTTATGCCACCGTTCTGGTACCTCTTCTCCACTATGCCGTCCATCAGGTGAACGGCCGTGTGGTATCGCATCAGCGAATACCTCCTCTCCCAATCTATGGCTCCGTGCACCGAATCTCCTGCTTTGATCTGAGGTATGCCTTCGACATGGTGGAATATGACGTCGTCTTCCTTGCTCACGTCAGCGACCCTGCAGCCGATCCCGTTCACAGTCAGCGTGCCGGTGTCGTTCAGCACCCCGCCGCCGGTAGGGTAGAAAGCGGTCTCCTTCAGCACCACCCTATTGCCGTCAACGCGTTCCACTACAGAGTCGAACTCCTTCAGGTACGCGTCCTTCCAGTACAGCTTGACGGTCATCGTTTACATTTGGCAACAAAACGTTAATAATAAAAGAGCCATTATACCACGTGCAGCCCCGTCGTCTAGTGGCCAAGGACAGCGGGCTTTGGACCCGCGAACACCGGTTCGAATCCGATCGGGGCTAGCTCTTTAAAATGTTGGCTGCGTATAGCACATGATAGAATGGCAAGGACAGAAGTTGACGTGGGCCCAAGCGCGCGATTCCTAATCTTCCCGATACTCATATCGCTCGCACTCGCTTTCGTCGGCTATGCGATACTGCAGGGAGCGCCGCAGCACCTTTCGCTGATAAGCGTATCAGCAAGCGGTTCGGTAAGCGCTGTACCAAGCGAGGCCCAGATCTATGTTGTTCTTAACGCAACAGGCGCTAACGCCGCAAGCGCAGTCTCGAACCTAAGCGCCATAGCCGCGGCGCTAAACACCACCTTGCTGCCGTTCCTCAACGGTAACGCGAGCGCTATACAGACCCAGTCTTACAATGTCTATCCTGCTAGCAACTGCACTCCAATCTACTATCCCATATACCCGAGCACAACCACAATCTGTCCCTCGCAACGCAGGTTCTATTCGGCGATCGAATCATTGCTCATAACACTGCCGCAGGCGTCGAGCGCCAGCGCAGCAATCTCCGGGATCAGCAGGATAGGCGGAGTCAGCATAAGCGACGCGTCAGCAAAGCTGTCCGCGCAGCAGCAGACCAGCCTAAGCCAGCAGGCGCTCACGCTCGCCATCCAGAACGCTACAAGCCAGGCGACCGCGCTCTCTAGCGGAGCTATTCTGCACGTGCAGAACATAACGGTTCAGAACGGCTACATCTACTATCCGTACGGCGTCTTCTCCGCGGCCAACGCCGCGAGCAACCAGACCTTCTTCGCGGGCACGGCAACGGTAACTAAAAACATATACGTTGTATTCAGCATGCAGCGCTGACCGCTGCACGGTGTGCACACGATCTACTGGTACCTTCTCGTCCTGCTCTCCTCTGTACTGATGGGAGTAGCTACGATAGTCGAGAAGTTCTCCCTCAAGATAGAGCACGCGACGGCTTTCAGCTCCGCGCTCGCACCTCTCGTCACCCTCTTCTCGCTCGTCTTCCTGCCCTGGGCAAACTTTGACGTGAGCGCGCAGCAGCTCGCAATTCTCATAGCTCTCGGCGCGCTCAACGCCTACGTCTTCCTTCTCTCGGCAAGGGTGTTCAAGCACGGCGAGATATCGATAGCGTCTCCTGCCTTCAGCAGCCTGCCCACGCTCTTCGTGGTCCTCCTCGCATTCCCATTCCTCGGCGAGGTGCTCAGCCCGTTCCAGTACATAGTGATAGCTGCGATGATACTAGCAACGTACATGCTCGTCTTCAGGGTGAAGAAGTCCGCGGCGCCAGGATTCGACAGCAACAAGTACAGGTACATGATAGTCTTCTATTCCGTACTTTCGGCCGTCGGCACGATAATCAGCAGGTACCTGCTCATCAGCATGAACCCGTACACCTTCCTTATACTCACGGGCATCTTCATGTCCGCGAGCTACACCATACTCATAACCGTGAGGTACGGCGGCGTGAAGGAGATAGTGAGCAGCTTGAAGATGTACAAGCTGCCTCTCGTTGCCCAGGCGATACTAACGCTCGGCTACAGGGCCACGTACTTCGTGGCTTTGACCGTGGCTCCGGTAAGCCTAGCGCAGCCGCTCAGGAACACTTTCTACGTGGTCATAACAGTCGTCTTCGCAGGCTCGCTCTTCAACGAGAAGGGCATAGTAAAGAAGCTGGCGCTTGCCCTCATGCTCGTCTTCTTCGCCTACCTGCTAACGTTAAATATCTGAAGTGAGGAATAGTATCGTGATGACACGAGGTATTTCTGATCTGTGATGAATAAACTTCGTGTCTGATGCTTCAATAAGATCTTGCGAAATTCGCCATGAACTTCGCGGCATTGCCGCACACTACGCACTTCCTTCCCTTTGCCTTGTGCTGCGCGTCGAAGGGCATGTTCGTTATCTTCGCTCCTATCTCTTCCTTCGCCTTGGCCTCGCATTCGGCGTCGCCGCACCATCCGCCCTGCGCGATACCCCCGTGCTTGCCTTCGACCACCTTCTTCAGCTCGGCGTACGTATTGACCTCGTGCGTGTTCTCGTCCATGAACTTCTTAGCGCGCCTGTAGAGATTCTCGTGTATCTCGCCAAGCAGGGAGGCGACCTCCTTCTCGATCTCCTTCATTTTAACGTCGCGTTTCTCAGATGTGTCTCTCCTCACCGCGACGACCTTGTCGGCCTTGATGTCCCTTTCGCCTATCTCCAGCCTGAGCGGAACTCCGAGCAGTTCCCAGTTGTTGAACTTCCAGCCCGGAGAGTAGGCATCGTTGTCATCAACGTACGCCCTGACCGAACCTTGCAGCTTCTTCGCCAGCTCCCGCGCCGTCTTGATCACGCTTTCCTTGTTTGCATCCGTGTAGATCGGCACTATCACCGCCTGTATCCTCGCAACGGGAGGCGGAAGTATCAGGCCCTTGTCGTCTCCGTGAATCATGATCATCGTTCCCAGCTCTCTTGTGGTGAACGCGAATGTGTTCTGGTACGCGAACTCCTTCTTTCCTTCCTTGTTTATGAACTCTATGCCGAACGCTTTTGCGAATTTCTGCCCGTCGCTGTGGAAGTCAGGCCCCTGTATCGCCCAGCCGTCAGGGACCAGGTGCTCTATGCTGTAGCTCGCCTCGGCTCCCGCAAACTTTTCGGAATCGGTCTTCATGCCCGGTATTCCCGGCAGTGCCATATAGTCCTTCAGCGCCTTCTCGTATATGCCGAGTATCTGATCGCGTTCCGCATCTGCTTCCTTGCGCGACGCAAATACTGTGTGCCCTTCGTTCCACAGGAACTCCCTGCTTCGCAGCAGAGGCGTCGGGTGCTTGAACTCCCATCTAATGACAGAGTTCCACTGGTTGGTGCGCAGTGGCAGGTCCCTCCACGACCTTACCCACTTGGCGAAGCTCTCGTACATTATCGTCTCTGAAGTGGGTCTCACCGCTAGCCGCTCCTCGAGCTTTGATTTGCCCGCGTGCGTGACCCAAGCGACCTCGGGAGCGAACCCCGCCACGTGCTCCTTCTCCTTTTCCAGCAGGTGCTCCGGGATGAGCATCGGGAAGTAGACGTTGCTTATTCCAATCCTTTTGAACTCTGAATCAATCGCGCGCTGCACCGTCTCCCAGACAAAATAGCCGTCCGGCCTGAACGCAAGCCCTCCGGAAACAGAGGTGTAGCCCACGAACTCGGTCTTCTCTATGACCTGGGTGTACCACTCGGAGAAGTTCTCGGCCTTCTTGACCGTTATTCCCTTCTTCTCAACCTCTTCCTTCGCCATCTCACAACCTTATTCCCATCCTCTTCAGCTCCTTCTCCAAATCCTTAGCGTTTGTAAACAATATAGACTTTATGCCTACCCTCCTGGCCCCGGCAACATTGTCCGCTGAGTTGTCTATGAAGAGCGCCTCCCCTGCTCTGAGCCCCATCGTCGAAAGCACGTGCACATATACCGCGGCTCCGGGCTTCGAAAGGCCGAGATAGCACGATGCGAACCTGTGCCTGAAGGTCTTGTCCAGAGACCTGAGCATCCTTCGCACGTCCGCATACCTGCCCTTGGACTCGTTTGTGAGATATGCGACGGCATAGTGGCGCGATGCCCTTCTTGCTATGTCCACCACGCCCATGTCGAGCCGCGCCCTGCTCCTCCTCTTCTGCACGAACATGACCTTGCTCTTCGGTATGGAAAGCCGCTTAGCGATGAAGCCGGTAAACCGCGACTGGCTCATCTTCCCTGTCTCAAGCAGGTTCAGCTCATTGCTGTCGAAGATCTTCACAACCTCGCGCATCGCGACCCCGCTCAGGCGCGAGAGGTATGGAGCGTAGTCGCGCTTGTCAGAGTAGTCCACGACAACTCCGCCTAGGTCGAATATTATGCACTTTATCATCAGGACCAGCTCTACTGCTCGGTATTTTAAGATTAATATCTTATGCTCTACGTGCAAGGGGTTGTGGCGTAACCTGGCAGCGCGGCAGGCTCCAGATGTTGAAAATTTAGAGCTTCGGCGATGACTTAGATTTGGAGCGTTGATCCAAGTGATGGGCGTAACCTGCATGTCTGGGTTCAAATCCCAGCAACCCCAAGCAGAAACATCCCTGCGGGGATAAGCCCAATTATGCCCAGAAGTCCGAATTTGAGGAAAATAAAACCGTAAATTGTCGATATTGAAACACCAAACATAATTTCTAAAGAAGGATACGGAGCTTTCCTAAACGTATTGTATTTCCAATCATAGGCAAATCCAAGAAATAGCAAATTCAGAAAGAACATTGCCACTAAAAGCACATATGGCAGAACAAGCTGGCTGCTAACATTCGTTATCTCTATTAGAACGGTGCCTACAAAAGAGTGCATTATCACCAAAATCTCCCAATAACGAAATCTTTTTTCTAAATATAATTCTCGATTATTTGCCAATTTGAATCGACCTTTGGAAAGCAGAAGAGGGAATGCTGATGTTAAGGTAAGAACCCGCAATCACAGGCTGGTATGTGTGTATTTCGTAAGCCCTCAATGTGCTAACATAATAGGTCTTATTGAACAGAAGCATCGAAGAATTTTGTATCTGAATTAATACTGAAATAGTTCCATCATTGATTGAGGGCGGTTTTGTAGAATAATTAAGAAATTGCAGATATGTAACGTTTTCAGTGCTTACTTCTACGTTCCATGAATTCCCTCCAGCGTAAAAGGTATTGTTCTTAACAAGAGAGATAGTTAAAACTTGTTTTGTTTGAAAACTTGCAAGAGATAAGGAAGCCACCACTAATACTATTATCACAAGTAAAATGAATCCTCCGCCTCCTCCTCTTTGTGCTTTCATATCTTCATCTTCTGAAATAGATTTTTTATGTCTTCCTCTGATTACACCATCTCCTTCATAATTGGCTTGTCTATAGCAAACGCATGTTCAATCGCCGAATATAACTCCTCTCTTGATGTATGCACATAAACTTGCGTCGAAGAAATCTCTCTATGCCGAGCGAATGCCTTCGTCAGCATAATGTCGCCCCCGACAGCCCGATTGAATTTCGTTATTGCATAGTGCCTCAAGCTGTGCGTGGTCAATCTGTGCAGGCTTCTTTTTGTCCTGCCCTGCACGCTCTCCTCTGACTCATCATAAACCTCGTTCAAGCCAGCGAGCGAGATGTAATAGCGGAATGTGTTTCTTATGTAGTTCAAGTCTATGTATGGCTTGTCGGTTCGGCTGTGCCTCTTATCGACGTAAAACAAATAGCCTTGCGCCTTGTCGATTTCTATTGTGTGCTCTCTGATATATTCTAAAGTTTGCTCAAACAGGAATTGGGGCACTCGCAGAGTGTCGAGTGTGTGCGCCTTCTCTGTCTTTACTCTCAATTCTCTTATGTTAAAATCGAAGTCCTTGACGTTGAGCTGACAAACTTCGCCTACTCGCAATCCACAATAAGCTTGATAGGAATACAGCAATCTAAAGCGATCTTCTTTGATTACTGCAAAAAACTTGTCGAGTTCCTCTTGGCTGAATGCCTTGCTCAAGCTTCCATATTTCCTAAACTTTCTGTGTTTCCACTTCGTCGTGTAATGGTGAGAGATTATCTGTTGAAGTTCTTCAACTCTCCATTTGCTAAGTAGAGGTAGAAGGGCTTGCAACTCTTTTTTGACGTGCTCAAGCTCATCAAGTTTGGTGTCCTCGTTTATCATAATGGACACCTCTTGAGATTGCGTCGTTTCGAACACCATATCATCATCTATCAAGCTCCACGCTTTCCTCTGGCCGAGCCCGAAGGGCTCGGAGCGTGGAGAAGTTGACTTGATAATCAGGCGAGCAGAGAAACTCCATACTATCAGTATGGAGAGTGAATGCTCGCACGCCTGCCCCCCAAGACGCCTTCGGCGTCGATTGGGCAGGCGTGCTCGCTGTGATTGGGCTTCTATGCGCTTGCAAGATAGCGAAGGCTCGCCCAAGCGAGCCTGAGCACTCAAGAACAAAGTGTGGGAATGCGTCGAATTGAATGGCTTGCCTAAGCTTTATGCCAAACTGAATAGCTTTAAAACTTAAATTGCGGTAGAGAAACATGGAATTGGAGTTTCTGGGCATTAAAGTGTCGAGTTCAGATAGTATGCTCGGGATTGGGGCTGTTCTTGTAATCGCAGCGGCAATTTTCAATAACGGGGCTGTGTTCGCTGTAGGCTTTACTATTTGCTTCTTTGGTATCCTTCTTGAATTCAAAGATAGGGGGTTGCTGAACCGATAAGCTTCCAGCAAAAGCAACAGCAGTCCTAAAAAGAACGTGAGTATGCCCATTAATTGCTCATTCGCTCTAAATACCAAAACTGCTAATCCTGTAATAGAGAGGGCGTAAGCGAGAATGTAGCGGTATAATGTGCGGAAACCAGCAACCCCAAGCGCAGCAAAAACAATATAATTAAGCTGCAACCAATCGGTAATCTGGCGGTGGGCCGATGCACAGGAGGCACAAGATTCCAGTCATACCTATACTAGCTGTAGCTTTCTTGCTCGTGATAGCTGCAGCCGGCGCCCTCTACGTTCTCTCGCCTCGCCACTCGAACCCCAACAACTCCACAATAACCACCACCGCATCCACTACGCTCACAACTTCGATAAGGTCCGGCGCAACGCAGACGACAACCAGCACAGCGGCCACAACCTCTGTTGGCTCCTCTTCGCAATTGAGCGAGCCGGCCCCGCAGCCGTCATCGCAGATAGTCAGGATGGGCGCCAACACCACAATCTCGGATGCCGGGGCGCAAGGCGGCATACCGCCATACAGCTACCAGTGGTTCGCAGCCGTAATGAACACATCCTCAAACTTCACCTCCAGCTTCGGCGACTTCGTCTGCCTCAACGCCACGGCGCAGTCGACAACCTGCAACTTCCAGACGGTATCTGGATACAACACGCTGCTTCCTGGAATCTACTACCTGAAGCTGCACGTCTCCGACTCCTCTTCCCAATCGGCTAACTCCTCTGTTGCATATGTCGATGTGATAAGCTGAAAACGCAGCGCCAAGATAATCACGAAAAGGCAAAGCCTGAAGGCAGCGAGGAGGTAGCGACGCTTGGTGGCGGCTGCTTCTGGTGCACAGAGGCCATATTCACCGAGCTAAAGGGCGTGAAGAAAGTCGTGTCAGGGTTCTCCGGCGGCATAATCCCCAATCCATCGTACGCGCTCGTCTGCACCGGCCTCACAAACCATGCAGAGGTGAACCAGATCACCTTCGACCCGAAGGTCATCTCGTACAGGCAGCTGCTGAAGATCTTCTTCACGGTGCACGACCCAACTACAATGAACAGGCAGGGCGCGGACGTGGGCACCCAGTACCGTTCGGTCATCTTCTACCACAGCGAGGAGCAGAAGCGCACTGCAGAGGAGGTCATGGATGAGGTCGAGAAGGAGAAGCTCTGGGACAGGCCGCTGGTCACCAAGCTGGAGCCGTTCAAGGCCTTCTACAAGGCCGAGGACTACCACCAGGACTACTTCAAGAAGAACCCTGAGCAGGGCTACTGCCGTGTTGTGATAGCGCCGAAGGTGGCGAAGTTCCGCAAGGAGTACACAAGGCTGCTGAAGAAGTAGCCAATCAGTGGCTTATCCTCATTGTCGCGCTGCCGCAGCTTGTCGTGTAGGACGAGCCTGCCGAGAACGTGACCTTGTAGTTTCCAGGAGGCATGTAAGTGACCTCCGGGGAGTGCTGCGAGCACGGTACGCCGCTTATGCTCGTGTTGAACGGAGTCGTTGTCACGTTCTGCTCCACTATCTGTATCACTACGTTGTTGAAGCTGCCTCCGTAAAGCGTCACGTTAACCAGTCCGCCCCTCCAGTTGCACGAGCCGACAGCGCTGTAGTACGACTGCGAGATCGAGTAGTTGTAGCCGTTGCACGAGGCGAGGTTGGGGCCCGTGGCCGTGGTTATGTTATGGACTATCGTGGTCGTGATGTTGCTTATCGTAACCGTAGTGAGGTTCTTGGGTATTGTGGTCGGTGCCGAGGGCTGCAGTGTGAATCCGGAAAGTATGATCAGCGCAGCAACTATGATTATTACGAGCGCTCCAGCAATGTACATCAGGTTTTTGTCCACTCAATTCACCGGATATGCTCTCGACTACAACTTATTTATACTTTGTTATCAGCGCCTCTCGTGATTAAGCGCCTAGGATATGCGCCTGAAGGAGATGGCGTGCGTCGCCTCTGCTATCCCAAAGTCTGCTATCGCGCCGTTTATGCTCTGCGCCAGGGCGTCCCTGGAGAGCGCAAGGAAGGTGCTGTGCGTCACGCTCACAGCGAAGATGGGCATGCCTGTGGTGTTGACTATGCCGCTGTAGATGAAGAGGCTCTTGGCAGTGTTGTTCCAAACCGCGGTGAGCTGGCCCACAACCGGGCTCGTGCTCGAGTTGACGTCTGTTACCTGCACCGACCAGCTGGTGTTCGCACTGACGTTGAACTGCTTTGCGTACTTGGCCGCGTTTGCCAGGTAGAACTGCGTCAGCGGGCTCTCGTTCGTCTGCAGCTGCTCCAGCTTGCTCGCGAACTGCTGCTGCGCGTTAGGGGTCGAGATGTGCAGGATGCCTGAGATGGCGTTCCAGATGCTGTTCCATATGCTAGAGAATATGTCGGTCCATGCGAACTGCAGGCCGTGTATGAGCAGAGGCGCCAGAAGCAGCATCGGCAGTGCTACTGCGAAAAATCTTTTCCAGACTGCCTCCATGTACCTATTCTGTCTAGCAGATATTTTAAGCCTTGCCCACACTGCCAGCGGCGAATATCCTCGGAAGCTGCTTCCGGATGAGCAGCACCCTGTCCCCGGGCTCTGCGGGGAACGGGCTCGTCAGCTCCAGGACAAGCGTACTCCCGCTCGCGCTCTTGACAGTGCACTCGCTGTACGAGAAGTTGCTCGCGATCCCATAGCGCGCGCCCTCAACAACGCTCTCCCTCGCCATCTTCCCGACCCTGTACTCTATCGTGAGCGTGCCACGCTTCGCAACCGCCTGCGTGGTGAGCAGGTCGCCCTTCTCCACCTCCTTGTCGCCGATGTCCTTGAGCGATATGCCTACGCGCGTTCCAGTTATGGCAGTTGTAATGTCCTCGTCCTGGCTCTGCATCGAGCGCACAAGCACCTCCTTGCCTGAAGTGTGGAACAGTTTGTCGTGCTGCCTGAGCGTGCCGCGGGTCACGAACCCTAGCACAACTGTGCCTATGCCCTTGACCGGAAAGGCCTTGTCTATGTCCACTCTCACAGGGCCATCCGCCTGCGCCGATGCGGTCTCGCGCAGCCTGACGAGCAGGTCGCTCCTCGAGACGATAGAGTAATCCCTGAGCCCCGCGTCCTTCAGAAGCGCGGACGCGTCGTTGTCGTCAGTCACGAGCACCTTCTTGTCGAGCAGGGAGCACGCGACCAGCGCCTCACCGAACCTCTTGTCAAGGTTTGCGGTGCTGAGCACCACGCTCGACGCAACGAGCAGCGATTCAGCAAGCGCGTATGTCTTGTCCTCGTCTTGGCTGGGCAGCAGCGCGACTATGACGTCGCCGCCCTCCTTCCTGTTGTAGAAGGTTATGCTGTTCGCGGACCCCTTCTTTCCCATGAACGACGCCAGCGCCTCGTCTACCGGCACCGCTACGATTAGGTTCATGCTTCTATTTGGAGCAGAAGGATTTTATAGTTTAGAAGCGTATGGAAAGCATGGACCTGAGTTTTCTCAAGTGGATAGAGCATGCGGGCTTCATGATGGAGATTAATGGCAAGAACGTCTACATCGACCCGTTCAGGATTCGCGCCGAGATGCCAAAGGCAGATATCGTCTTCATAACGCACACCCATTTCGATCACTTCAACGAGGAGGCCCTCGGGAAGATAGTGACCGGCAAGACGCAGTTCGTCGCGCCAAAGGAGACTGCGAGCAAGCTATCTGGGAAGAAGGTGCTGGCTGTCGAGCCCGAGAGGGAGTATGAGATAGAGGGGATAGGCTTCAGCACGGTGCGGGCGTACAACACAAACAAAGAGTTCCATCCGAAAGCTAACGATTGGGTCGGCTACGTGATAGACGCCAACGGAGTGAAGGTTTACCACGCCGGAGACACAGATGTCATCGACGAGATGAAGAGCGTAAGCGCAGACATAGCGCTGCTGCCGGCTGGCGGGCACTACGTGATGACCGTCGACGAGGCTGCCAGCGCAGCAAAGCTCATACATGCAAAAGCATTTGTCCCAATGCACTACCGCGCGCTGCTCGGAGAGGAGGGCGCGAGGAAGGCCGAGGAAGAGTTCAGGAAGAAGGTGAAGAACAGCATCATTCTCGAGCAGGTGCAGGAGCCCTACTACTCATTCCAGTAGAAACTTTCTTCGCAACCGCTAGTATCTCTTCGGGGCTTAGCTTGAAGACCCTGCTCTCCCTCTCCTCCAGCCTCCCAGTCTCGCCCCGCGCGGCGCGCGCGTCCATTCCAAGGTTACCGCACGAGTCTACGATCGCATTCTTTACCGTCTTCTTCTTGTGCTGCATGAGCGCGCTTATCACTCGCCTCTCATTCTCATCTACATCCCGTCCGCGCGGCTTCATGTAGATCACAACCGAGTCCACTTTAGGTATGGGCCTGAAGCTCCCGCGGGAGACCTCGACAAGTCTCGTGTGCGTGAAGCCGAGCTGGAACATCACGCTCAGCCTCGAGTAGTTCCTGGTTCCGGGCTTTGCGGTCATGTGCTGCACGAACTCCTTCTGCAGGCAGAGCACCGCCTGCAGCCTGTGGTCGAACAGAAAGTCTATGACCCTGCTGGAGAGCTTGTATGGCACGTTGGCTATCATTATGTCGGTGTCAGCGAGCCCCAACTCCTCGTCGCTCGCCTCGAAGAAGTCCTTGTTCACGAGCCTGAGGTTCTTCTCCTTCATCTCGCCCTTCAGCATGAGGAAGAGGTTGCGGTCGAGCTCTACGGCTACAACGTGTTTCGCCCTCTTGCACAGTTCGCGCGTCAGTATTCCCTGCCCGGGCCCCATCTCTATCACCCTCTTGCCCAGCGCGTGCTCAGCCTCGACCTCGGCCACAGCCCTGTTCACAAGGAAGTGCTGGCCTAGTGATTTTACCGGTTTGAAAAACACCTGGCTCCTCTCAAGCGTTCGCTCACCTTTCTCCTCTGATCCTATTCCTCAGGATAAGGATAAAAAGACTTTACGAGCATTCTAACAGTTCGCATGCGCTCACAATCCTCGGTCGAGTTCCTTTCGACGTACAGCTTCCTCTTCCTGGTGCTAGGCGCAGTTGTGCTCGTGATACTCTTCATCTCCGGCGCCCCTGCGTCCACGATACCGTCGCAGTGCAGCGCCTTCGCGGGGCCTACCTGCAACCTTGCATCCATCTACACCAACCAGACAGCGGGCTACACCATGGTCACCTTCTCGCTCACCAATTCGCAGGGCGTACCCGTCAACGTCTCGAACACGATAGTGACCGTTAAGAGCAGCAGCTACACCGGCGCCTGCACGCCCAACCTCGTCTACCCCGGGGAGCAGTCAACATGCACTACAAAGATCGGCGGGCCGATAAGCCCCACGACGCTTGTGCAGGGCTTCTACCTTCTCAACGCCCAGTTCTGCAACTCCGGCGTCTCGAATCTCTCGATAGGCAGCTGCCATTTCGAGAACGTGCAGTACAGCGGAGCGTTCACCGGCATGCCAGCTAGGTACAGGACGATAATATTCAGCGTCGCTGCGCTCCAGGCGCCCCCGAGCCAGCAGCTGCTTCCGTTCAACACAATCAAGGTAACGCCGTTGCAGCCCAACAACTACACGCTGATGCAGAACGGTGCGTGGTTCACTAACGTAACGAGCAGCAAGACCACATACGCGTTCGCAACCACGGGCCCGATGCTCGGATCAACTTACTACGGAGTCAAGGCGGCCCCGTATCCCTCCTTCCTCTCGAACCTGCAGAACGGGAACATAGCGTGCGGCAGCCCGTACAACTCCGTGCTCTCCATAGCCTCGACAACGCTGTACATCAGTGGCTCGGCGAGCCCCGCTGTCAACATCGAGGCCGGCGGCGCGATGGAGGTGTTCTACAGAGTCGCGGCGATAGGCACCGTGTGGCAGAACACTTTCGCTGGAGCAGCGTGGAAGAGCCAGAGTGCGACAGCGTACACAAACACGATCTCCCTCTCTCCCGGGCTTTACAACGTCGAGGTCTGGTGGATGAACCCGTGCGGCACAGGCGGCCAGGCAGCGCAGCTGACAAACATACCTAAGTAGCGCGCTCCTTCTTCATGAACGCCTTCCCTATTCCTGCGATGTTGTGGAAGTTCCTGAGCTGCGAGCCAGCGTCGTCGTCTGAGTTGAAGACCGCTATCTCCACCTTCTGCCTGTACGCGGAGTCGAGCACCTCCTTTATCTCCGGGTCGTTGAGTACGGAGTCGTTGACCAGTATGGTGCCGACCTGGTACTGCTCCAGCGCGTCCTTTATCTTTGCCATGCCGCTGAACGACGCCCCGACGTTGAGGCCCGCGAGGAACGTGTTCAGCAGTTCGAACTCGTGCTTCACCTTCTCGTTCTCAAGAAGCCTGGATACAGTCTCGCTCTGTATCGCCTCGCGTATTCCCGAACGCTCGGCATCGCTCGCGCCCGCGTAGGCGATCTTCTTGCCCGTCTCTATCCGCTTCGTCTCCATGTACCTCTTGAGGTCGTCTTTCATGAAGCCTGGTCCTGCGATGACAACTATGTCGACCTGCATCGCACCGGCCTTCTTTATTATGTCGTCGAAGTACGCGTCGCGTGCCTTCTCGAAATCCGATTGTTTCATGCGCTTGCTTAGCTTGCTGTAGATCTCGCTTATGACATCGACCCCGTAGCCGCGCACGTATGCGAACGTCGCCTTCTCGTCATCCATAGCTACCACCGCGAGCCTCGGCTTCTTCGAATCAGCCACGGCGCGCTTGACCATGCTCAGCACGTACGCCTTCCACTCCTGCTTCCATATCGTGACAGTGTCGCCCTCGCCAACGTTTGTCGTGTGGTAGCCGCCGAGTTTCACGTACTCCATCGGCCTTCCGCTGACTATCTTGCCCATGAGCCTGAGCTTCTGCGCGTTCTTGTCTATCTCCACCTTCTCAACAAGCAGCTCGATGACAACCTCCTTCTGCTCGCCCACGTCGCCCTCATTGGGCCTGAACCTCCTGTAGGTACTGGCCGTGACCTTGTCCCCGCCGCCGATCACCCTCGCCAGCAGATAAAGGTCATCGAATGTCTCGGGCACCAGCTTCAGCAGCCCGGTCGTTTCGCTATAGCGTATAACTCGCACGTTTGACACCGTTCAGATGATTCATAAAAGTATGCAGCATAAATACAACTATGTTTTCCCTGGTCCTTGTCAGCCTGCTCAACCTCTCGATGGGCGCGATCAACGCGCTCATCGCGCAGTACGGATATCTCGCGATCTTGGTGCTGATGCTGCTCGAGGCTGCGGCATTTCCGGTGCCGAGCGAGGTCGTGCTGCCTGCTGTCGGCTACCTCGCTGCCCAAGGTACAGTGAATCCGCTCATCGCCTTTTCCGCGGTCATAATCGGTGGGATAATCGGCATGGGCGTCGACTACTACATAGCTTACTTCCTGGGTAAGGACGTGGTCTACAAGCACCTCTCATTTTTCAGGATAAGCAAGGAGAGGCTCGACACATTCGACGAATGGTTCGCGGTCAACGGAGGCTTCGCAGTCTTCATAACCAGGCTGATACCGCTCGTGCGCGCGCTGATAAACTTCCCGGCCGGGTTCGCGAATATGCCGGTGAAGAAGTTCTTCCTGTACTCGATAGCAGGCACGCTGATCTGGGACGTGCTACTGATTGGCTTCGGCTACTACGCGCTCTCGCTGAGCAGCTTCCCGATAGTCGTGGCTGCGATCTTCGTCTTCGCGCTCGTGCTCTACCTCATCTACTACTTCGCGATGAAGAGGATAGGCAGAAGGAGGAGATAGCGGTTACTTCTTCTCAGAGAGTATGTAGTTCCTGACTACTTTTATGACCTGGTCTATGGCCTTCTTTATGTCCGCCTCGGTCTTCGCACCGGTGCAGATTATCTTCCCGTTCTTGAACAGAAGAAGCGCGACCTTCGGGTCCTTTATCTTGTATATAGCGCCAGGGAACTGCTCCGGCTCGTAGTCGACATCGGCCGACGCCTTCGCTATCGCGTAGAGGTCCAGCTCCACGCCGAGGTCCGCGCTAGCAACTATGTTCTCTATCTTGAACTGCGGTTTGAGTACTACTCGCTTTGCCATTTGATCACTTCCTTTATAAGCATTGAAAGGTATTTATATACCTACTGGCAACTATATCCTCGTATCCTGAAAATATTAGTGGTTAGCATGTCCGAACGTTCCCATGGGCTTTTCTCAGGCAGGGCGAGACACCTAGCAAGGCACCACAAGCCGAGCAAGCTCTCGCTGAGCAGCCTGATGAAGAGCTTCAGCGTAGGAGACAAGGTGGCGATAGTGCCTAAGGGAATCTTCAAGGACATACCGCACCCGAGGTACAGAGGAAGGGTGGGCACGGTCACCGCGAAGAGGGGCGGCGCGTATGTCGTCGAGTTCATGGTATCTAACAAGACCAAGAGAACGCTCGTAGTGCCGCAGAGGCACCTCGAGAAGCTCTAGTTCTTAGTTGCGCCTCAGCCTGTTGACCGCTTTTTCGTAACTGTCCCAGTCGACCCCCAGCTTTGCCGCCTCATGCTTCTCGTCCTCGGTGGCCGCCTGGTGATCAGCGTAGTACGGGGCCCTGCGGTCGTCGCCCGGCTCGTCAAAAGGCCCGTGCAGCTTTGCCTTTCGCTCCAGCTCAAAGAGAAGATCGAAGGTTATGGACCTCTGGTCTATGTCCTTCTTCCCGGCGCAGCCCGCATACTCGGTCATCTCGTGGACCGCGATGAGATATACGTAGAGGCGGTTCTTGAGTTTCGAGACGCGTATCTCGGCAGGGTCTCCAGGTATCCAGTCACCGGAAGTCTCGTAGCGCTGCTTCCTGTGCGGCACCGTCCTGACCACGAAATCGATGCCCTTCTCCCTTATCCTGACCCCGCGCCCCAGCTCCGCGTCGCTGACCTCGAGTAGCGTCTCACGGTTCGTGGGCTGCAGAATCTGCCTGGTCGCCATTTAATGCAACAGACTTCTACGCATTGGTATTTAAGGATTGGGAGAAGGCACGACTACCTTCCAAGCTCTCGCGCGTACGGCCTTGTTAGCATGTAGAACCTGCTCTCGCCCTTCAGCTCCTCTATGATCCGCTCTACAAGAAGCTTGATCGGGTCCTGCAGGAGCGGCACGCGCTCGCTTATGTCCTTGAAGCTCGTGAACTCCTTCTCGTCCCTGGCCTTTAGTATCGCGTTGAGGTGCTTCTTCCCTATCCCGGGCAGCAGCTCCAGCGAGTGCATTCTTATGTTGAGCGGCGAGGCAGTGTTGAATATTCCCACAAACTTCGCCTCGTTCCCCTTCAGTATCTCGACGATAGCTCCGGGCAGCTCGTTCTTCGCCACTTGCGTCAGGTCGTTGTACATTATCCTCGCCTTGATGAGCGCTATCTTGTCGCGCTCTCCCTTGCCGATGTAGACCTTCTCCCTCACCTTTATGTCCGTCACCTTCGGCACAGCCTCAAGCAGCGTGAACTTGGTCTCGCCCAGAAGCTGCACAAGCGGCTCCGGCTTTGGCGAGAAGGATTTTCCTGTGGAAAGATAGTCAAGGACTAGTGCGTACTCCTCCAGACCCTCGTGTTCGTGCACTTCTTGCTCCATATTTTATCCCTCGTCCCATCCAGACAGGCATAGCCCACCCTACTTGCCCTTGTGGCTCTTCACGATGTCCATCATCTTTGCCACTTCGTCCTCCTCGAAGGTCTTCTTCTCCCTGGCAAGAATGTGCTTCAGTTGTATAGCGTCAATCGGCATAACGTCCACTATCTTTATTGCCGTGGCGTCCCCGATCCCGTACTCCATCAGCTCCTTTATCATCTTCTTCGCGTCCTCCTTGCTTATGCTCGTGAACTTCTTGATGTGCTCGTACGCGAGCTTCTGCTCGTAGCCCAGCTCGCCCTCGTCCTTCCTGGCTTCGAGCACCTCCATCGCCTCGGCTGACGTTACCGGCCTCTTATCGCTCTGGCTCTTCCCAATCATGCCTCCACAACGCAAAATGCTCGTTTAAGCTATTTAAAGGCTTTGTATATCTATACTAATTGGTGCTGTTCTGGAGCCTTCAGAGATCTACAAGCAGATACTTGCAGAGATGAAAAAGCGCGTCGCTGGCAAGGTCGAGACCATAGAGCTGATGATAATAACGATGGTGGCCAACGGGCACGCGATGCTGGAGGGTGTGCCGGGCGTTGCAAAGACAACGATGACAAAGTCGCTGGCTAGCACGATACAGGCTGACTTCAAGAGGATACAGGGCACGCCCGACCTCGAGCCCAAGGACATAGTCGGATACACGTACATGGACGTGGACAGGAGCGTGAAGTTCAACAAGGGCCCGGTGTTCACTAACATACTCCTGGTGGACGAGATGAACAGGGCGCCTCCCAAGACCATGGCCGCACTGCTCGAATCCCTGGAGGAGCGCCAGGTCACAATAGCCGGAAACGCGATGCCGCTCCCGAAGCCGTTCACAGCGTTCGCCACGCAGAACCCGCTCACAATCGAGGGCACTGAGCCGATACCCAAAGTGCTCGCCGACAGGTTCCTGATGAAGATAAGCGTAGACTACCCGAGCATGGAGGAGGAGCAGCTCATGCTGAGGATCAAGGAGACCGAGCAGAACGTAGAGGTCAAGAAGGTCATAGGGACGGGCGACGTGCTCGCCCTGCAGGCGCAGGCGACGCAGGTTGCCATGCCGGATGACGTCGTGCAGTACATAACAAAACTGGTCAACGCCACGAGGAAGGACATCCACGCGACCATGGGCGGAAGCCCGCGAGCGGACATCTCGTTTATGCAGTGCGGCAAGGCCAAGGCGCTGCTCGAAGGGAGGAAGGAGGTGAGCAAAGAGGACATAAAGTTCCTCGCGAGGCCGGTGCTCAGCCACCGCATAGCGGTCCGAGCAACAGGAGGCATAGGCGTGCATGGCATAATCGACGGCATACTCGCCACGCTCGGCTAGAGGACTTTTCCTAAACCTAGGGATAGTTATTTAAATGGTTTATTCCATAGAAGTCTGGTAAAACAGGTGTGCATATGGCAATAAGCAAACTGCAGGTACTGCTCTATACAGTTACGTTGGCGAGCGTCGCCTCGATGGTAATGGGAGACAGCCTACTGAGCTCTCTCTCGTCCACCCTCTGCGGATTCGTTTCCGGAGTAAGGACAATAATCGGAGCACTTGCTCTTGCGCTTTTCCTGATAGGCGGAGTACTGTACGCGATAGCGCACTTCCTGCCCACATCTCTTGACTACAGAAAGAGCCTGGTCGGCTGGTCAACAGCAATGATCGTCGGAGGCATAATCGGCCTCGTGGTGGTCATACTTGCGCAGCCGCTCGTCGGCCTCTTCACTAACCTTGGAGGCACATTCGGAGGAACCGGCGTCTCTTCGGTCAGCTGCCCTTAAATAGCTTGGCAGTCGATTCTGAAGCATGAGGCTGACCCCCAGGAGGATCAACTATCTTGAGCTCTTTGCGCTTCTGATCTTCATCATACTGAACGCAGGCACCGCCCTCCTCTACTTCTACATCTCGGAGGGCAATGCCTTCTTCAGCATCGCCTTCTACACCTTCTTCCTCGCCTTCGTCTCCATCTTCCTGGTCAGGCGCGGCGCGGGCTCCGAGAACCCTGATTCGCAGGCGCTGCACGCGCTCTTCTCCATCTCAGCATTCTCGTACTTCATGTCGCTGCTCACAGCTGGCGGCGCGCTCAGGGGCCTCGCTGTAAAACTCATCATCTCTGTGCAGTCCCTCGGCCTCTGGCTTGTTCTCTTCCTGCCGCTCCTCTTCTTCTCCTTCGCCGCGATCTACCTGCTGAAGAAGGACCGCTGGCGAAATCCCTATCCCAAGCTTGTTCTCCTTGCCGTGGTCTTCCTGATGCTCGTCCTCTACTACTTCATCGTGCTGCAGGGCGTCTTCATAGCAGACGACGAGGAACTGCTTAAGCTTGTCAGCGTCACCTTCCTGATCCACGGGATGAACCCGTACAGCACCTCGATAGCACAGCTTCTCTACCAGCACACCGGCTCGATAGGGGCGACGCTCACAACCACGAACACATTCGTCGGCACGATGGACTATCCGGCGCTCTTCTTCCTCACCTTCGTCCCGTTCTACTTCGCAGCGCAGCCGACGATACAAAACCTCAACACCGTCTACCTCCCGCTCCAGTTCTGCGCCTTCCTCTTCATACTCATCGCGGTCTTTGCATATCTGTCCAAGGAGAAGCAGATGCTGAAGCCGCAGCTAACTCTCATAGTCCTCTTCATCCTTGCGGCAACAGAGCTCTCCTCCCTGACCGCGTACCTCATGCTCGCCCTGATGCTGCTCGCTTATGCAAAGATAGAGTCAAGGTATGCGTGGCTCTTCCTCGGGCTATGCGTCTCAATCCAGGAAGAGCTCTGGCTTCCCGTGCTCTTCCTGCTCGCATATTCGCTAAACACGCAGGGGTTGAGGCAGGGTATGCGGAACGCGCTCGGCGCGGTCGCGGTCTTCCTCGTATTCAACGCAGCGTTCATCGCCTGGAGCCCTAGCGCGTACTTCGGCTCTGTCTTCGCGCCGCTAAACCAGCTAATCATGCCCTTCAACCCCTCTGCCTTCTCGTTCTCCATGCTCAAGTACTACCAGCTCCCGCTCACCGCGTACCCGCTGCTCTTCGAGATGCTCGCAGCGTTCCTGATGCTCGCCTTCCTGTATCTCAACAGGAAGGAGCTGATCCCGTTCTTCAGCCTGGTGCCCTTCCTTGTTCTCGACCATATACTCGTCTCCTACTACGCCTTCTTCCTTTTCCTCCTGCTCTTCGCTGTTGTCAGCGCCAGCACTAAAAGGAAAGAGGGAGTTATTGAGCGGGAGCTTCGCAGGCGCAAGCGCGCGTTCTTCTCGCTAGTTGTCGTTGCGACTCTGCTTATCGCCGGCTTCCTGGTACTCTCGCATTCCGCATACCAGAGGAATTTCAATGTGAGCGTCGTGAACCAGAGCGTGATCGTGAACCGCTCAACGAACACCACGTTCTCAAATTCTCAGCTCGTGTATAGGAACCTGACCAACAGCACACTCTACCTCTTCACCTTCACCTACTCCGGCATATCGGCAGGGTTCTCGGGCCTGCTCAACGAGAGCATAATAAACGGATCGCAAAGATGCGCCAGCGGCAACTTCACCTGCCTGGTGAACACCAACAGGATAACGCTGAACGGAAGCAGCGGCGTATATCCCCTGCACATCTTCATGCACTGGTCGAACCAGAGCTCGCTGGTGAACCGCGCGGCCGTCGTGCTATACAACGGCCAGTACTTCTACGTATCGGACAGCGTCGGCAACGAGACCGGCTGACGCACTACTATTTTTAATGTTAGCTATGCGTATGTGCTACTGATCAGATGGCGACGCTTATCGAGGATGCCTGGGAGACGTACGCGAGCAACATAAAACTAGTGCTCCTATTCTCGATCCCGTTCATCATCGCCTTCCTCATACCAATCTTCGCGCAGCTCCCTACGTACATCTCGAGCGGTGCGATCTTCCTCAGGAGCGCGAGCATCTTCCTCAACATAAACGCGGAGAGCCTCGCGGTCATAATAGTCTCGGTCTTCCTCTCGCTTCTCTTCCTCAGCTTCGCCTTCGTCGCGATAAGCCTTATAGTGAAGGCGCGAAGGACATTCACGCACAACGCCGCAAGCGTGATACGCGAGGTGGAGAAGTACACCGGCAGGGTCTTCGCGGTGCTGCTCGCATACACGTTCATACTCGTCATAGTTAACATACTCGGCTACTTCCTCGGCCTGCAGGAGGTGCTCACTCCGATCGTGGGCTTCTTCCTATTCATGGCAATCTTCTACGCGCCCACAGCCATAGTAATAGACAACAAGCGCATGGGCGCCGCGCTCAACCAGAGCCTCGAGCTAGTCGCGCGCTCGCCGCAGTACTTCCTGATGTGGGTCCTTGTGCTGGTCTTCGTTGTCGGGATCGCGGACTTCGTCGCGATACACGCAACGGGCACGCTGGTCTCGAGCTACATAATGCTCTTCATCAACTCCATCTTCATACTGCCGTACTTCGTTATCTTCCAGGCCGAGGCGTACATGAAGAGGTTCTCGATACTGAAGCACTGAGCCGATTTCTGCTGTCGCTGTATTTATATATAGTATTGCAATTATAAGCCGAGGCACATGAAATTTGGCGCGGTTGCCGTCTTCATTCTAGCGTTGCTTGCTTTAGCCGCGCATCCCGCCGCTCAGTCCACGGTCTCGTGCTCGAACATCTCCGTCAACCCGAACTCCATCTTCAACCTTGCAGGCATCTCCCTGCTGGGCCTCGTGGTCTCTATAGATGTGGTCGCGATCGGGTACATAATAGGCAGGATAATCCCATCGAGCGGGATAAGGAGCTGGATAAGCGACGAGTTCCTGGAGATAGCGAAGACGGGCATGCTGATAGTGGTCATCTTCGCTCTGCTCACCTTCATGAGCAACATCGCCAGCATACTAATCCTTCCCGGCGGCAGCACAGGCAGCCTCGGAGGCAACATCGAGGGCCTCGCGGGCGCCGCGTGCAGCTACCTAGACAGCCTGGCAGGTCCCATAGGAGCGCCACTTCCAGGCAACCCCATCCCCACAACGCTCAACTACATGCTGAGCCTCTCCGGAGCAGTTGGCGCGATAAGCAGCATAACAACCGGCGCCTTCCTTCCGATTCCAATCCCGATACCGACTCCAGAGGTGTGGTTCGAGTTCGGGTATACCGACTCGCCCTACGTCAACACAATGCTCGAGAGCACGCCCACCACAGGCAGCTACGAATCCATGCTGAACGACATGTTCTCGTTCATCGTCTTCCCAATCTCGCTCCTGATCTTCGCGCAGCAGGCCCTACTGCCGACGGTTGTGGCCCTCGGCTTCGTCATACTCATACCACTTGGGATTGCGCTCCGCGCCTTCCCGTTCATCAGGGGAATAGGCGGTACCCTGGTCGCGATAGGCATAGGCGTCGCGATAATATATCCGGCTACGCTGGCCCTGCTCAACGCGCCCGTGACCAACGCTCTCGCCTTCGGCGCGTACGCAGGCTCGGGAGCGGGTTGCTCCTCGAACCCTGCAGTCTGCTACCTGGTCGGCATAATTTCAGGATCAGGTACGAGCTCCCAGGGAATCTCCGACGGCATCAGCGCGTTCCTGCCGTACACGATACTGCCCGCTATAAACGGCATGCTCTTCTACTCCTTCGGCCTCATACTCCAGTTCCTCCTATTCATCGCAGACATAGCGATAGCGTATCCGCTCACGGACAGCATAGCAAGGACACTCGGCGGAACGATAACCCTATCGCTGGGAGGAAAGCTGAAGCTGACGTAGTGCTATTATGGAACCGTTTTTGCTATTATCCGCATGCGACCCTTCCTCGCTCTTCATGACCAACAGCGGGTGGCTCGGGATAAACATGCTTGTGGTCCTGTTCAGCGTGACCTTCGGCGCAGCGATCTACGCGTTCAGCAACTTCATGCCAGGAGAGCGCGCCGAGAAGCTCAGGGGCATAACCAGATACGAGATCTTCGAGGCTTTCATGAGCGCCATAATAATAATCGCGCTCTTCGGGTTCACCAGCGTCGCCTGCAACACGGGCGCGCTGCTCACAGGACAGCAGAGCTACACGAACCTCTTCAGCTTTGCAGACTCGTATCTGGGAAGCCTGCTCTTCACGAACGGCGTCAGCCTGGTCAGCCAACTATACAGCGCATCGGTCAACTACGTCGTGGCCTCGAACATAGTCCTCTTCATAGAGCAGATAGGCCAGACCGCGCTCTCCGCATTCTTCTCAACTCTGAAGTTCGGCCAGATTGTTAGTGTAAGCCCCGGAGAGTCCATAGAGTTCGTGCTTCTCTCCTACTCGAGCTCCGTTACCGGAACTTACGCAGGGCTCACTGTCGTGGCCTTTGCTCCCCTCTACTTGCTCTTCCTTCTGCTCCCGATAATACAAGGAGGTGCGCTGACGCTCGTGGTGCCAGTCGCGCTGATAATGCGCAGCATCTCGTTCACAGGACCAAAGCTCAGGGAGGCCTCGAACCTCTTCCTGGCTCTGGCCATCGGCTTCTACTTCGTGCTGCCGCTCACCATAGCCTTCAACGCGTACGTGGCAAGCTGCCTCAACATACAGCTCATCGCATCGCTGCAGGTCTCGTGTCCCAACTACCCGTACCAGCTCCAGCCATATGCGCTCCCGACCAGCGTGACCAGTCTCTTCACCCAGGCATCGGGCCAGTCGATAACAGTCCCGAGCGGTACCATCCCGTTCATATCCACTGACTTCAACCTGCTGCAGGCCTACGGCTTCAACTCCGCAAGCTCGATAGGCAACGGCGCGTACCAGGTATTCTTCAACTACGTGCTCAATGCGCCAAACGTCGCAGCAGGCTACGGGGAGCAGGTAGCAGTCTACCTCTTCCTCGGGCTCTTCATGCTCGGCCTCGACATGGCGATAACAGCGGGGTTCATCAACGGCCTCGGCAAGGGGCTCAACGCGCTGTCGAGGATTTTCGGCACAGAGTCGTTCTGGGAGTGAACCATGCACGCAAGGACATACGCTATGGTCTTCGCGCTCTTCGCGCTCTTGCTAGCGCGCGCGCCGTTCGCCCAGTCGCAGCTCATCACCCAGTACTCCGTGTTCGAGAACTGGCTGCCGATAGTCATGATAGCCATACTTGTCAGCATAACCTTCGTCTCCATCTACTACCTCCTCGGCGTCGTCCTGAACAACGCCAGGGTGAAGTCTAGGGCGATAAGCGAGCTCGGCCAGGCGCTGGGCACAGGGGTCATGCTCATAGTCATAATAGCGATTCTCGCGTTCTTCGGCGGCGGCATCTTCTCCCAGGTCCCTGCGATAAGCCCCCCGAACCTGCTGAAGGTCTGCACCTCCCTCGGCAGCTCGTCGATAGCCTTCCTGCAGCCGGGACCTCCGTTCGGCGCATCGGGAACAGGCACATTCGGCGGCAGCCCGCCTGTGCCGTCGCCCACTGCAGTCGTGTGCGGCGAGGTCAACGCGCTCCAGACGAACCCGAGCATAACCGACAGCATCGACTACGGCATCTTCTCCAGCTACCTGATAATCGCGAACCTCACGAACCAGGCGCTCGCGAACATCAACGCGCTCTACGTATTCGAGGGCTGGATAGGCTTCGCGTCCAAGTTCGTGGCCGAGACCCAGTTCTGCTCTCCAGGACTGCCGCCTCCGCCGCTCTGCCCGGACGCCGCGGGTTTCGGGGTAAAGTTCACTTACTCGCCGCTCGCAGGCTTCGACACGCTAAAGAACGGGATCACGCAGCCGACAGAGATACAGGCGTCGCTCACCTTCTACATGTTCTTCCTCCAGCTGGTGGTCAGCATACTGATACTCTACCTCTGGCCTTGGCTGCTAGCCGGAGGCATAATACTCAGGGCTACGGTCTTCACGCGAAGGGCCGGTGGACTCCTGATAGCGCTGGTGATGGCGTGGCTCCTCATCTTCCCGCTGATCTACGCACTTGAGTACAGCTCCTTCCAGGGACTAGGCACGAGCCTGCAGCCGATAGGTGCAAGCAATCTGCCCACGCTCCCGCTCTACACCAAGGGCACCGACGGGTCCCTCGGGGTGTACGGCGCCTCTGGTGGCGGGGACGTTCCTGCTTTATCAGTTCCGACAATCAGCTGCGCCAGCGGCCAGTTCGTATACGAAGGCGTATGCGGCTACCCCAAGACGGCGTCGTGCTCCTCCCAGGCAGCGGCCCCGTGCCCCACAAACCCCGACGGCACAACTGAGGTGCAGGGCATAAACATAAACTTCTTCGTCTTCCCGAAGGTCGCGGACGTGCTCAGGTTCTACAACTGCATGCCGCCGAACCTCCCCGGAGCAGAGCTCGCGTTCTCTGACTTCTACCTCATCCCCGGCTTCGGCGCGGTCACCGGGTACATAGGCGCAGTCGGTGGGCTTGTGTCAGGGCTTCCGTACAACCCGACCGACATCTCCTATCTCTCTGACCAGCTTGGTTGCAACGCGAACAACGGGATCTCATCCGCGCTCGCGCTCGCGAACGTGTACGGCCTGATGGGAGTGACCGCATACCTGGTGCCGCTCCTCAACCTCATAATCATAATCTCCGCAGCCGTCGGGATATCTGGACTGCTGGGCGGAGACACTGACATAATCGGCCTGTCTAAGCTGTTGTGATGAGATGAAGGGCATAGTGCTTGCAACGTTGTTCCTCGCCTTCCTGGCGATCTCCCAGTCAGCTTCAGCAATATCGTTCAACGGTCTGGGAACCGCGCTGTGCAACAACCTCTTCAACCAGCCGATCACGGGGCTAGGCGCAGTAGCTAACACGGCCTACTACACGCCCCTGCTGCAGATCTCGTTCCTGATAGTCATCGGAGTACTGACAGTGCTCGGCCTCACGTACGGGATCGGAACCGCTTTCGGCATAGAGGTGCTCAAGAACTTCTCCAGGACAGAGGCGCTTGAGAGCGTCTTCAACCTCGTTCTCATAATACTCATCTTCCCGGGCCTATTCGCGCTTCAGGGGATAAGCACGTTTCTCGGAAACATAGGACAGGAGGCCGTACTGCCGATCTCGCAGCAGTCCGGTACCACAACGCCAACCTACTCGATGCAGCAGCTCTGCACCAACTACATGGAGCAGGGGCTCTCCACTACCCTGAACGGGGTCATAGGCCTGCTGCCCTGCCTCTACTACTTTTCGACGATGTCGACCTTGGAGCTCAGCTTCATGCCCAACGACTTCGGCTTCTCGGTAAAGCCGTTCGCTGGCTGGTACCCGTGGACACAGGTGCTCAACATAGAGGTCGAGCTCTACATACTCGTCGGCGGGCTGATGTCCGGAGTCAGCATGTTCCTGTTCATAATCTACTTCCTGTTTCCGATCTTCCTCTACGCGGGCATACTGCTCAGATCCTTCCCATGGACCCGCGCGGCCGGAGGCTCCATGCTCTCGCTCTTCATCGCCTTCTACATGATCTTCCCCGCGCTCCTCTACCCGTTCAGCTCGCAGCTCTCCCTGGGCCCTGGCGGAAACCCGCTCTTCTCCGCGGTCTCCTGCCCGGCCACGATCACGCTCTCCATACTGCAGGCAGTCACCGGCTATTCTAGCTACCTCGGCACCTCCGCTGCCATAGAGATGCAGGGCTTCGTCAGCGGACTCGCATACTCGATGATGCAGGTCTTCGGAGTTGCCATAGCGTTCATAATATCCTACGACCTGCTCGAGAGATTCGGAGACCTGCTCGGCGCTCCCTCGCTCAGGAGCGGCAAGCTGCTGCAGAAGGTGATATGAGATGATCGACATGCTGGTAGGCTTCGTGCTCGCTACGAGCATAGGCTCATACCTTACCTCGCCGATTGCAGCATGGATGCCGATAGCGGCGCTCGCGGCGCTCGTGGTCCTCTTCATACTGGGCCTCATCTACTCGTTCAGCAGCCTACTCGGACGCACAGAGTTCCGCACCTGGGTCAGGGCGAAGATCTACGACACGTTCTTCTCGCTCATTCTGGTCTTCATCTTCTTCGCAGTGGTGACCACGTTCTTCGCGATACCGATAGAGCAGTCGTACCAGGCGCTGAACCTCGTGCCGCAGAACTGCGTCTCATCTACGGACTTCTACTCGCTCTCGGCATGCGACATGCACGAGTTCCTCAGCGACACCTTCACCCTGAACTCCTTCCTCTACTCTGCCATAGTCGTGATCGCGCTTGTGCCTTCTGTGAAGATAGACACCGAGTCGCTCTTCAGCGAGATCGCATCCTCTGGACTTGGCTTCTCGGTTGAGATACCGCTTAGCCCAGTCTCGGTATCAGTCTACTTCGGGCAGCTGCTCGGCGTGCTCTTCCCGCTCTTCGCGCTCAACCAGATGCAGCTCCTGCTGCTCTCAGCAGCTCCGCTCATCTTCGCTGTGCTCATGGCAGCGGGCCTTACCGCAAGGATCTTCGGGATAACAAGGACGTTCGGCGGAGCGCTCATAGCCTTCGCGATGGGCCTCGGGCTCCTCTATCCGCTCCTGGTCAGCCTGACGTACGGATTCGTCGACACTGGCATATCGACCGCTGTAACCTCCCAGTGCGCCATAGCCGGCGTGTGCATACTCAACTTCCAGGAATGGGGCAGCCTGATCTTCTCGCTCCTTGCAGTGCTTATCACAGTAACGATAGGCCAGATACCGGGCATAAGCCAAACAGTGATAAACGCGATGTTCGGCCAGCTTATAATCTACGGCGGAATGATAGCCGTAGGGCTTACGCTCATCCCGTTCCTCAACTTCCTGGTGGTCGACACGTTCATAATAGACTTTTCCAGAGCAATAGGCGAGAAGATGGACCTCATGTCCCTTCTAGGATCGCTGGTCTGAGTGATGGCAATGCACGCAACTAGAACAATGCTGCTCGCTTCGCTAGCATTGCTGTTGCTCTCTGGCACGATCTCGGCGCAGTCCACGCTGCCGGCCTGCCTGCCCGGCGGCGAGGCATACGTCACGGCCCAGTGGTACTGCGACAACATCAACCAGTACGTCGCGCAGATCTGGACAACGTGGCAGCCGATAGTCTTCATCGCGATCTTCCTCGCGTTCTCCATAGCGGGAGTCATCTTCATGACAGGCGCGGCGCTGAAGAACGAGCGCATCAGGAATTTCGCTATAGGCGAGATATACGAGGCAGCGGCAACAACGATAATAGCCGTGGCGTTCCTCTTCATCGCTGCTGTGCTTTTCGGCATACTGCCTGCGTTCGCCACAGGCCCCATCAACCCGTACCCGTTCGCCCTCTCGTACATAAGCTCGACGATCTCGACCACGCAGACAGCGATGAACAACATCTTCCAAGTGGCTATGATCGACCAGTTCTACGGCTCGATAAGCACCGCGGTGACCGTGGGCGGGGAGCTCAACATAGGAGGCCAGGTGGTCCAGACCATATTCTTCAGCATCTTCGCCCTCTTCCTCATACCAGCCAGGGCCATAGTCTACCTGCTCTCAGACGGCCTGCTGATACTCAACCTGCAGTTCTACCTCATACTCTTCTTCATGTACACCGCGATACCCGTGTTCCTCATACCTGGCATAGTGCTGAGATCTATCTTCCCAGTTAGGAACCTCGGCGGCATAATGATAGCGATAGCGATTGCCTTCTACCTGATAATGCCGGTGCTCTTCTCGGTCTCGTACTACTTCACCAACACCGGGCTTATACAGACGCTCAACACCTACGCGCAGCAGATAGGCGCGAACGGGCAGGGCACCGAGGCGCAGACCAACGCAGCGTCTCCGGCCGCGCCGCTCGTCACAGCTGTGCAGGGCCTTCAGAACGCGATGGGCTCCTTCTGGCTCTCAATACTCTTCTACCCAGCGCTAATAGCCGCGATCTCGTACGAGTCGATAAAGATAATAGCCGAGTTCATAGGCGGCGCGACAAGGACGAGCGGCAAGCTCAGGTCCATATAGCTGCGAAGAACTGCTCACCTTTTTAATTGTATTTTCAATACATATACAGAGTGGTCATTTGGCTGTATCCCAACGTTTCCTCTTCTCCCTGCTCATAATGGTCTCGTTCGTTTTCACGGCGCTGACCTACGTGCTGGTCTCCGACACTGTAATAAAGATAGTGCTCGCGCTGCTCGCTATCTTCACCGACATACTCGCATTCTCAACTAAGCTCTACATGAGCTTCTTCATACCTTTCCTGACGATGAAGGGCAGGAATGCAATCATAGACGACACAGAGCCCTTCACGCTAGCGCCGTCAGGCAACGCGATAGTTGTCAGGAGAGGGAGCGACATCTTCGCGAGCGCGTTCTTGAAGATACCGACATACAGGTCCGCAACAGAGATGAACGACGAGGAGAAGATAGACTTCTCGAGGCTGTTCAGCCGCGCGCTCACGATAACGAAGTCGCCTGTGAAGTTCGGGGCGCAGCTCTACGTGATAAACAAGGACGCATACATAAACAACATAAAGGACAAGCTGAACGAGGCGGAAGAGCGTTACCAGAACGCCTCGGTAAGCAAGACGATATCGAAGGCGGATTCCGAGCGAATAAGGGGCGAGGTGACGATGTGGCACAACCTCTTCGACAGCGTCAACAGGGTTCGCAGCCAGGCGCTGGAGGCCTTCGCAATGATAACCGCGCAGGGTGGGAGCGAGGAGGAGGCGATAAACCTCGCGCTTCAGCAGGCTGACGAGCTCGCATCCGGAGTGAGCTCGGTCTTCGGGATAACTGCAACAACAGCCGAGGGCCCCGACCTCCTGAAGTTCATAGAGCCCGATTACATGATACCCACGGCTACTGTCAGCGAGCAGATGCGGCAGAGGAGCATGGGAAGCGGTGCGTAGATGGACGAGCAGACGATGATATACCTGGGGCTCACGATGCTGATACTAGTCCTGCTCATCGTAAACGCATCCGCGTTCGGGGTCTTCGGGTTCGCCATCGCGATCCTCGGATTGCTGGGCGCGATAGTCATACTCGTGCTCAACTACGCCGACTTCATACTCTTTCCTGTTATAACAGGCATTTTCGGCATCAAGATCACACCAGCGAAGGGCTACTACATACCGAAGAGCAGCAGCTCAGTGATCAAGTACGTCAACGGCCTCTACTACGCGACCGGCTACCTCACAGCAAATGTCTACAGCTACGTTTTCGCTGCGGAGAGCATAGACCAGACCGAGGAGCAGAAACTTGGAGAGGCTCCGGACAAGTGGGAGCGTATAGTGATGAATGCCGGCTTCCCGTTCAGGTTCAACATACTATCAGTGGCCGAGGACGTGCAGAGGTACAGGGAGGAACTCGAGGGCGCGCGCGGTACCCTGGAGTTCAAACTCTCTAAGGAGGAGAGCAGCAGCCAGCCGAGCCAGCTCACGATAGACGACCTGAACAAGAAGATGGGCATACTCGATGCGAGGATCAACAGGCTGTCCGCCGGCGAGAGGCCGGTAGACGCAGTCATGTACATAGAGACTACTGCTGTGGGGGTCAGCGAGAAGGAGGCGCAGGACTCTCTGAGCAATCAGCTCGCCCACCTCCAGACACTGTTCAACTCATTCGACCTGAGCATAAACAGGGTCGTCGGCCGCGAGGTGTACAACCTCTTCACCTTCAACTACTCGCTTCCGGACAGCGACCTGCTCGGGCAGACGTTCAGCACGCAGAAGTAGGAATATATACTTTCTTTGTAAACCCTAAAGCATGAGCCTTGTCCGCGTGCAGAACATAATGAGCAACGAGCTGGCAAAGCGAACAGTCTTCAGCAGGCCGCCAGAACCTCCGCAGGAGTACCTGCTCAACGACCCGACGTCTTCTATCTTCATAGGCATAACGAAACTGTTCAGCGTTCCGTTCACGTGGACGTTCGCAAACCTCACAAACCCGCACGTGGCCGTGGTAGGAATCACGGGAGCCGGAAAGAGCTTCTTCGTGAAGACCTTCCTGACGAGGGCGAGCTACATCTGGAATACGAATGCGATAATAATCGACTGGGCAGGAGAGTACAAGGCGTGGGTGAAGCAGAGCGGCGGCACGGTTGTGGCGCTCGGCAAAGGGGACTACATCAACATAATGGACCTCTCGGGCATGAAGCCGATAGACAGGAGCAAGCAGATAATGAACTCTCTTGAGATACTCACCGACATAAGCGAGTACCCGGAGCAGAAGAGGCTCACCGTAGAGGCGATAGAGCAGGCTTACGTCAACTTCGGATTCGCGTCCGCGGAGATACCGGAGATGGGCAAGGAGCCCCCTACGCTCAAGGACGTTATCGGTCTGCTGGAGGAGAAGGTGCAGGAGGGCACCTACGAGTACCCGGCAGAGCTCGAGAACGCGGTCTACAGGCTGAGGCAGTTCGCGCGCGAAGGCGAGGACTACTTCTCGAGGAAGAGCACCATAGACCTAGGCAAGCTCTCATCATCGGGGCTTGTGGCAATCGACCTCTCCAGCCTGCCGGACGAGAAGTTCAGGGCGCTCGCAGCACTCTTCATACTCCAAACGCTCAAGGAGAAGATGCGAAGCGAGGGATGGAGCGCAGCAAAGGGGCTCAAGGCTCTCGTGGTCCTCGACGAGGCGTGGAAGGTCGCGAGCGACGACAGGAGCGACGCTGTGACTATAGTGAGGGAGGGAAGGAAGTACCAGTTCGGGCTCATAGTGGCGTCGCAGAACCCAACGGACATAAACGAGGCCATATTCTCGAACGTCGGCACCACGATCATGCTCAGGATAAAGTTCGAGAAGTTCCTCGACTACCTGCAGGGCTCGCTGAACTTCTCCGGATTCATGCGCAAGGAGATAAGCAAGTTCGGGGTGGGGCAGGCAGCGATAGACATGTCGTTCCAGACCAGCGTGCAGTTCCCCGACGTGTTCCTGATAGAGAGGATAGTTGGCGAGATCCCGCTGGACGTGTACACGGTCACGATAGCCGAGATACTCAGCCAGCAGGAACTCTCTGACAGCAACGTGCAGAAGGAGTACTACTTCGAGAAGATAGATCTCAATTCGAAGTTCATACAGGCGGAGCTCAGCTCAGAGGCGATAAACAGCATCTTCAAGGAGCTCGACACCAGGAACAGGCTGATAGACATAAGGAGCCTGGTGCAGGTGATGGTGAACGAGAAGGTTAGCAAGGAGACGATAGTGGAGCTGCTCAGGAGCGTCGGCCTCTCCGATGCTATAATAACGAAGGTCTTCGTCTACGTGACGTAGTGGAAGGATGGGAGCAACATTCACGATAAGCAGAATAGAGCTCAAGCGCATGCTTACGACGCTCGGGATCAGCGAGCGCAACATAGACGAGCTCATAGCGGAGCTGAACAGGGCTCACAGGCACGCGAACGCTGTCACGTTCGCGGGAATGCTGCAGAAGGTAGGCCTAAAGGAGGACGACGTCTCCAATGTGCTAAGGAGGATAGGCATAGACGACATAACGATAACGAGCATCTTCAACATGCTGGAGGAGGAGAGGATCAAGAGCGCCTACGGGCGCGTGGTCGACATCTCGCTGGAGGGGTGATGCGCTGCAGAAGAGCTACTGCATAATCTGCGGGAAGCAGCGCGAGGGCATAGCCGTGGAGAACGACTTCATGCTCGCGGCAATAAGGTGGTTCAAGGCAAACGTGACGCACAACGAGAGGAACAACAGGCTCGTGGTGTGCAAGGAGTGCTACCCGAAGTACGCGGAGAGCAGGAGGAAGTTCGAGTCCAGGGAGAGGCTATACGTTGCCTTCGGGGTCATCTTCGCGGCCCTGAACCTGCTGATTTCAAGGAGCCTTTCGAGCATAGCAATATCAATAGTGATTGTACTTCTGCTGCTCGCCTTCTCTTTCCTCAGCTACACGCCAAAGATAAGCATAAAAAAACAACATAGTCAATAATAGTCTGTGATGTTAGGGGCGTGAATCGGTGCAAGAAGAAACTGCCGCTGAGGCGGAACCAAAAGTTGAGCAGGTCGAGTTCCCGGGAAAGCTCGTGGGAAGCATAGATGACGTTAAGCAGAAGCTCTCGAGCATGCCCTTCTACTCGTTCCAGCTAAGCGGCGGCTCGCTCGAGGTCGCGAGGGTCGAGAGCAGGAACGTGCACAAGAAGCCCTTCCTCTTCTACATAATAGCGATCGAACCCGGGTCGCTCAAGCTCACGTATTCGATAATACCGGGGAGCAGCGACAGGCTGCGCAGGGCAATCGTCATCAAGGACCTTGCATCCGTGCTATCTGTGATAAAGGACAGCTTCCAGGTCGACGAGGGGAAGTTCTTCCAGTACGTGGACTCCGTTCTAGACAACCTGGTGACCGGCATGTCGCAGAGCTACAGCACACTGTTCAACAAGTACGACTCCCTGCTGAACGAGTACGTGGAGGTTAGGCGGCTCATGAAGGAACTTGAGACATCGAACAGGAACCTCACGATACAGACGAGCCAGCTAAGCGAAGACAACAAGTCCATAACCGAGCAGCTGAAGTCGCTGCAGACCTACTCTGACGAGAGCCTGATGGCGATGGTGCAGGATTGGATAGAGGTGCACAACAGCTCCATAGACGTCGGAGAGTTCTCGAAGACGTACAAGGTTCCGGAGCCGAGGATAGAGCAGATACTGGACAAGATGGTTTCCATGGGCTACATAGAGTTGAAGAGCTAATCGCATGAGATACTTGGTAAGCATAAACAGGAAGTACCAGTACGTGAAGGTGTACAACATACTCAAGAAGGTCAACGAGAACGTGAACCCAATATCCAAGGCGGCCGCAAGGTTCATGGACAGGCTGCTCTCGAAGAAGAAGAGCGGCGCTCTTGAGTAGCAGTGATCATAGATGCGATTGGCGTTCAAGATAGTGATAGTGGTCCTAGCCTTCGCGCTGCTTCTTGGCGGCCTGGCCCTTTACCTGAGGAACGCCGCAGCCTCGCTTTCGCAGCTCAAGCCCTCGACGCCTACGCCATCTGGCCCGATCTCGCTCACAGCTTCGGCTACGCAGACGCAGGTCTTCAACTACAACGAGGCGCTGACGCCGCTTATCTACTCACTTCTTTCCTATTCGGCTTCCAACGCAAACAACGCTACAGTCACTATGAACCTCTACTTGAAGAACCCGGTCGCGCACATCTACCTGCTCAACGTTAGCGCCTACTGCGTGTCGTGCTTCAGCGAGGACTCGCTGCGCTCCGCGCTCCAGTCAGATCTCCTCAACTACGACCTTGTGAGGAACTCCAGCAGCTTCTCGTACATAAACGGATCTTCACTGCAGTCGCTGCCAGACAACTCGATAATCATAGTGCCCTCGGGCCTGCTTCCCTTCTATCTTCTGAACGGCACGCAGCCGATGCTGCTCACGCTCATGCAGAGGGGCGACATGATCCTGTACTCGGGCCTGAACCTCAACAGGACCATCGGGCCCAACGGCATAATATTCGTCAACACGCAGGGGACCCTCAACCTGCTTGCGGCCAGCAACCTTGGAACGATACAGCTCAACGCATCGACCGCGGCGCTGGCCGAGGGCTCGAACCTCAGCTTCAGGAACCCCACATTCATCTTCGCTGGCGGCCGGAGGTTCGGCAACGTGACCTACGCGAACTCGGGCAACGGCACACTCATCGCATTCTCCAACTATCCAACCAGCTCCTGGACCTCTTCGGAAAGCATGGCCGGAGACCTGGCCAGGGCCATAAACGCGTCGTTCTGGCTTCCGAAGATAGGCGGCGCCAGCAGCGCGCTGAACCTCACAAGCAAGAACACAGGCAACCTAGGCGCCTTCGCGGCGCTCACGGGCCTTCCGCACATAAACGGAACGAACGCCACGACGCTGCTCAACGGCAGCTACGCTGTGCTGACGATCGCAGCGAGGAACGCGCAGTACTCGGCGATAAGGAAGTTCGTGTCTCAGAACTTCTACGTACCTAGGGGAAGCGTCAGCGTGCCGGCCAATGTCGGGATAACTCAGAACATACCAGTGCAGATGCAGGTGGTAAACGTGAGCGCAAACCTGCTCGTGCACCTCGACCTCTACGACAGGAACATGAGCTACGTCGGCTCTATACCTATAGGCTTCATAAGCGGGCCCCAAGGAATAGTCAAGTACCACGCCTTCACTGTGCCGAGCGGCTACTACGTGCTCGAGCTCAAGGACTTCAACAACAACTACTACGGCACCGCCTTCTTCAACGTCGCAAACCTCACGATAAACCCAACGACCCTAGGTTTCAAGAACGGCACATTCGTCTTCTCGATATACAGCAACGACTTCCCGGTAAACAACGCTACGTACACTGTCGACATAAACGGCCTATACCAGTCATCTGGCCAGATAAACGACGGCGTGCTCTCGTACACGCTGCCGCAGGGCACGCTGATAAGCTACGGCACCGAGAACTTCAACTTCGACATACTGAACACAAAGTACGTCTATGCTACAGCGTACCAGCAGAACATAATCAACATACCTCCGATATACATAGAGTTCGGGATAGCGGCCCTGGTCATAATACTACTCAACCTCATACTCAAGCCGCCGAACCGCGACGAATACTACATAGACGTGCCGGAGTTCCCGCCCTCGAAGAGGGAGAAGGTCAAGATCCAGGGCAGCGCTGTGCTCGGCGTATTCGACAAGGTAAACTACTACCACCGCTGGAAGTACATGCCGCTGACTGCAGACGAGCTGAAGCAGGGCATAGGCAGCAACATACGCGCCAACGGCATACCAATCTCGATAACGATGCAGAACGCGGAGAGCGTCATCTCCTCCCTGACGCACGGCGACCAGCTCGTCGGCGCCTCGGGCTACTATGCCCCGAAGGCATGGGTCGAGGCTTCGAAGCACAGCATCGAGTACCTGGTGATCTTCAGGAAGCTGCGCGACTACTGCGTATCGCACGCGATACTCTTCACGGACCTCGATTCCAACGACACCGCGGACCTGCTCATAACAAAGGACGGCAAGCAGATGAGCGTCTTCATCTACTCCGCTTCCTCGCCAATGAAGAAGCTTACGATCTCGCGCGATTCAAAGACGGCGATAGTCTTCATTGACGACGACTCAAGGAGGGAGTTCCTGAGCAAGCTCTACGACTCGTTCGGCAAGGAGGCCGAGGTGCTTAAGCTGGGCATAGAGTACAATTACATCAAGCTCGCGGACAGCGAGCACCTGGATCAGCTTGTGCTCTGAGCCTCTTCCTCTGCGGCAGAATCCTCTTCGCCCTTGAAGAGTCCCTTGTACTTCTTCTCGATGAGGTTCTTCAGCTCCTTCTCAGTCTGCTCCTTCTTCCTGCCCGTTATCTCCTCTAGGTCCGAAGAGAGCTGGCTCACATATCGCATTATCGTCTTGTAGCCGCTCTCCTGTATGTTCCTGTGCCTCTCGCCGCTCAGGAACCTCTGCAGCTTCCTGCCCGCATCCTGCACCGCGAGCTTTATCTCCTCGACTATCTCGTCCTCCTGCGCTACCGCCTGCTTGCCCACCCCCGAGTATGGAATGTACACGGATGAGACGTTGACCAACACGCTCACAGGCTCCTCTTCGAACCTTGCTATCGAGTAGCGCTTCCAGTCGATGCCGTTGACCGCTTCGGTGATCGCGCAGCTGCCCGTGTCGAAGAGCAGCGGCACCTTGTTGGCGAACCTGAGTATGCTGCCCGCGACGCCCTCGCCGCTGGCCCTGCCGGCCTTGCCCCCGTAAGCTATCCCGACCTCTACCACGAACGGTATGCCGCCCTTGAAGACCTGCGGCCTGCGCTCCACCACGCTCGTGAACTTCGGGTCTAGTATGTTCCTCATCGCTATCTCTATCTGCTTCTCGCCTATCGTAGACATCGCGTCTAGCTCCGGGCCTATCCACTTCACCTGCCTGAACGCGTTCACTATCTTAGTTGCGTCCTCCCAGGTGAGCTGCTTCGGCGCCTTCTCGAAGTCGACGTCCTTGGCTATGTCCATCAGCTCCTTCACCTTGTCGTGCGTCACCCTTGAGAACGAGTCTACGAGGAACGAGGTAACCTTCCTGCTCTCGCTCACGTGCGCGAAATCGAGGAGGTCGCTGGCCGATATGCCAAGAGGGTGCGGCAGTATCTGCCTCGGCTTCCGCGGCATCGTGTTTACGGATCTCGGGAATATGGCCTCGTTGCCGTCCGGCTCTATGAGCTTTATGCTGGTGTGCGGGTTTGAGAGAGCAGTTCGGCGCACGTACTCGTATACTCCGTGCTCGCTCTTCTCGTACTTAACGTCGCCGAACTCGCCCTCGACTATCAGCCCGCGGAAGTCGGGCTTTATTGCGTTCAGGCCGCTCACAAGCGGCCTGTTGCCTTTTATGTCAACGCTGAGGTCGCACGTGTACGCCTCCTTGCCTGTGCTCGACTTGACGTGCACGCCCTTGCCTGTCGTTATGAGCGCGAAGATGGTGCAACCGCCGGCGCCAATGCCCTGCTGGCCTCGCTGCTGCATGTACCTGTGGAACTTGGTGCCTGTCAGCACACTCGCGAGCGCCTTGCCTACGTGCTTCGATGGTATGCCGGGCCCGTTGTCGCGCACGTACACGCTGTACTTGTTCTCCGACAGCTCCTTCACCCTGATCTCTATCTCCGGGAGTATGTTCGCTTCCTCGCATGCGTCAAGGGAGTTTGTTATGTACTCGTGCACTATCGTGGTCAGGGACCTGACCTTGCCAGCGTAGCCGAGCATCTGGCTGTTCTTCCTGAAGAACTCGGTGATCGAGTGCTCCTTGAACTCCTTGAATATCTCGTCCGCGCTCTTGGTCTTCTCCTCAGCCATCTCATCTCCCTTCTCTGAGCCTGCGCTTCGCCTTCTCCATTATCGCATAGGCCTTCTTGTGGGTCCCGCCTTCGAGCAGGATCTCCAGCGCCGCCTTCGCTATCCTTATCTCGTCAACAGTGCCTATCATGCTGACCGTGTCGCCGTATATCGCTATGTCTGCGCCGCTCACGCTCTGCACATAGCTCTTGGTCTTCCCATCGGTTCCTATGACCCTCGCCTTTATCCTCTTTATCTGCTCCTCGTTCTTAAAAAGCTGCTTCATGTCTATGCTCTCGAAGAAGCGGTCGTCGCTAAGCAGCTTGCACGCGGTCTCAAACTCGAATCCGCGGGCGAATGCCTGCATGACGACGCGCGCGTTGTACTCGCTGAACGCGTCTCCGTCAATGACCAGCTCGTTCTCGTCCCTTATCTCGAGCCTGCAGCCGAGGCGCTTCTGCGCGCTATCTATGAGCCCCTTGCCCTTCAGCAGCTCTGCCCTCTTCGTGGGTATAAGAAGTTGATGCACTTGCGCACCGGCGTTTACGGATTATTTATCGGAGTAATATTCTTATAAGCGTAAAAGGCTGGAGTGCGGTTCTGGTAAAAGGAGGCGGGGATGTAGGTGCCGTTGGCAGTCTGCCGGTACGAAGCGAACAGGTTGGTGAAGAAGGGAACTATGTACTGCGCATGCAGGCTTTCGGCGAAGAGATATACTGTGCTTATCCATTGCGAGTCAAGCGCCTCCCTGCTCTGGTTGAAGAGCTGGGTGCTGGTGCTGCTCCATGTCTCCGCAATCCAGACCTGCTTCCCTCCGGCGCCGTACGTGTCAATGAACCTCTGCGTGTCGTTCCAGGCGGTCGGCCCGTAGACGTCGAAGCCGATGAAGCTGACGTTCTGTATCTTCTCAACCTGCTCCAGGTACTGCAGGTCCAGGGGCCCGCGCTGCTGGTGATAGACGTCGCCGGAGACCGCGACGCCCACCTGCGTGTCCGGCGAAGCGCGCTTGACAGCGGCCGCAAGCTGCGCGGTAAGGTTGGCCCAGTCCGAAGCGTTGAACGGAACTAACAACGGCGACCCGCTTATCATCGGGAAGTACCACGGCGGCTCCTTCACCACTATGTAGTATGCGGGATGGTATCTTGCGGATATCTCAGCAACGCGCTGCACCCACGCTGCCTTGAACTGGCTCCACGGGAGCTGGTGCTGCCTGTAGTATTCGGCGGCCGCGTCTGCTATTATGAGCGTCTTGTTGTTAGCGCTGATATTGTACACGAAGGCGTCGTACGTAGAGATCTGCGTCGCGTTGCCGTCGATCCAGGGGCCGTAGTTGAGGTCTATCCTGATTGCTGTCACGTTCGCGTCGTATAGCATGCCCAGATCCGCTGCGGCACCGCTCCTGTTCTCGCTTGCAGAAGCTATGTTGCCATAGCTTATCCCGAGGAGCTCTCCGGCCTTCAGCGTAGGATATGCCGGAGTGCCTGCGAGGCTCTCGTTCTGCTGCGACAGCCACGAGCTCGTTGTCTGCGGGAGCGCTTCGGGGCGCTGGTATAGGCCAGCATATGCAAGGTACAAAACGAGCGCAAGCAGTACAGCAAGCGCAATCACGATCAGGAGCTTTCCCATGCTAAGAAAGAGCCGAACAGCCTTTTTACCCTTTCCAATGCCGACGTGTCGCAGTCGGAGGAATTAGTGGAAGCGCGAGTATTATCCTATTCCGCTAAAGCGCAATATTTAAATATCTTGACAATTACACACATATGATTGTTTCATGATTCTCTCATGAAAGGGTCGGGAGACAGTCATGCGTGGAGTGGAGTAATGGACAAGAAGCAGATGGAGATTGAGCTTCAGGAGCTAAAGAAGCAGGTAAGCGAGCTCCTTCAGCGGAATAACGCGGCAATACCATCAAACCTGAGCGCCGAGGGCTGGTACAGATACCTGGGCGAGCAGCGCGAGAAGACGAACATGATCCTCAGCTCGCTGAGCGAGCGCATGAAGATACTCGAGGAGAGCGTGGCCGACATGGCCCTCGGAGAGGGTCAGCAGGAGGCCTACGAGGTACAGCGCGACGAGCCTGTAGAGCTCTCGCAGGTAGACGTAAAGATACTCAACTTTGTCCAGACGCAACCGCAGGGAATGGCCTGCGCGGCAGATGTTAGGAAGTACATGGGATACAAAGGAAATAACGCCGCGTGCGCGAGGATGAACAGGCTCAGGATGATGGGCCTGCTTGAGACACACAGGCTCGGCCATCGTGTGTATTATGCTGGCAAGGCGACCATGAAACTTATTGTATCACCTCCACAGTAAGAAAAATGGGCCCGCGTCTTCCCCCAAGAGCGGGTCCCTACTATTTTTGGCGGCGTTGCCAGGCCGCTATAATCAATTTATAGCTGAGCCTCTGAATATGCGCATGAGGAACGTAGCGGTGCTATCGCACATAGCCGACATAGACGGCGTCGGGTCTGCGGCTCTCGTGAAGATGAGGTACAGGATACCGCTCGGTAACATCTTTCTTACTGGCCACGACCGTGACGAGGTCGCGGAGTGTGCCTCGGTCATAGGGCGCATGTCAAGGAAAGGCTTCACGCTCTTCATAACAGACCTCAACCCCAGTGCAGACTCGGCTCGGATCTACGAGCGCCTAGTCAAAAGAATCAAGGGCCATGGGGGTAGAGTGGTCTGGCTAGACCACCACGTATGGAAGCAGGAGGCGATCGACAGGATAGCGAGGAAGTGCGACATCGCTGTCTTCGGGGAGAACAGCGAGATGTGCGCAACTCAGCTGGTCCACAGGTTCCTCGGGCTGGACACGAGATTCGCGAACGAGTTTGCGGACATGGTGCACTACATAGACCTCTTCCTGCCCACGCGGAACAAGGAGTACGCAAGAAGGTCCGAGGAGTACAAGCTGAGCATAGGCCACTACCTGATGCGCGGCTCCCACGAGTCGCAGCAGAAGAGGCTAAGGCACCTCGCAGCGGTCATCGCGTCCGGGAGGTTCACAGACAGCAGGATACACGCGGCTGCAGCGAAGTTCAAGAAGCTAAACGACGAGAGGATAGCTCTAGTGCTGAAGAGCATGACCCACTTATCGAGAGGCACCATGCTTGCTTTCTCAAAGCAGGTCGATTCAACTGACGCGTGCCACAGCATGCTGGTCGAGTCCGGGGCAGAGGTATCAGTTCTCGTGAAGACAGACACCGGCCATTGCAGCATAAGGAGCACGAGGGTCAACACAGTGCCGCTGGCAAACAGCCTCGGCGGCGGGGGCCATCCGCACGCGTCCGGGTTCAGCGTAGATCTCAAGAAGTACAACTTCTTCAGGACAAAACAGGAGAGGTGGCGTTTCGCAGAGGTGCTGAAGAAGAAGATAAGCGGCGCAGGCTTGCCGTAGTCAGCCGTTCAGCACTCCATAGCCAGAGAGCCTCCATCTCTGGCTGAAGTTGCGCAGCACCGACACCTTCGCGTTCTTGTCGACGCAGGCCGCGTGCCTCAGCTCGACCACCATCGCGTTCTTCTTTACGCTCTTCACGTATCCGACGTTCGTTCCCGTGCCTATGCCAAGGAGCAGCGGCTCGTCAGGCTTGAAGGCCTGCTTCGGGAGGTCGTCGCGGTTCAGCGACTCGTACCGCATGTCCAGCGTGAAAGTGACATCTGGCAGCTTGCCCACCCTGCCGACCATCTGGCCGACCAGCGTATCAGCTTTTGTCATCGCGGGATCGAGGTCAGTTCCTATGGCGATGAGGCCGCCGGCTATGGCCTCGTCGAGCCTGTCCTTGTCAGCTGACAGGCTCTCTATCTTCGTGATTATCGGCTCATACGACTCGCGCTTCTGCTTGTCCTTCGCGAATGTTGCCCCCGGCCTTATCTCTATCTCGTCGCCCACTTTGAACTTTCCCCTTATTATCGAACCGCCGATTATCCCGCCCTTGACGTCCTTAATCCTTGTGCCCGGCCTGTTCACGTCGAAGGACCTCGCTATGTACATCGCGGGGTCCGAGGAAGTGTCGCGCTCCGGCACCCGGATGTTGGCGAGTTCCTGTAGCACAACGTCTACGTTGACGTTCCTGTTAGGCATGACCGGTATTATCTTCGCGTTCTCTATGCTGCTCTTTTTTATGAAGCTCTTGATCTGCTCGTAGTTCTTCACCGCGCGCTCCTTGCCCACTATGTCGACCTTGGTCTGTGCAATTATCGCGTTCTTTATTCCTAGGGCGTTTATCAGCATTAGATGCTCCTTGGTCTGCGGCATCGGCACCGGCTCCGTTGCAGCGATCACGAAGAGCGCAGCGTCGATTATGTTGCTTCCGGCTATTGCGGTTGCCATAAGCGTCTCGTGGCCAGGCGCGTCGAGCATCGAGATGCGCCTTACGGGTTTTGCCTGCTTCCCGTCCTTGCACTTCTCTTCAGTTGTGTATGCTTCGGGCTCGTTCTTCTCGCCGCACATCCTTATCGTGGCGTCGGAGTAGCCGAGCTTTATGGTCATGCTCCTCTTTATGCTCTCGCTGTGGACGTCGGTCCAGACGCGGGTTATGGCATAGGTTAGCGTCGTCTTTCCGTGGTCAACGTGACCGAGCGTTCCAACGTTCAGCTGGCTCTGCTTCAAAGTGCCTTCCATAATCGTAAAGTAAAGATGAAATGAAGCGCGCTACTTCCCTTCCGCGGCCTCTTCCTTCGCCACGGCCTTCTTTGGGAAGAGCTCGTCAGCGCCCTTGGCTCCGTATTCAGCTATGACTGTGTTCACCTGGCTCGTGTCCGCGCTTATCGCGTTTCCGCGCACAAGCTTCCTGACACGCTTGCCCTTTCGCGCGCCGACTATGCCTGGGCCACTGCTCAGTAGCGCGTATGCCTTCCTTGTTCCGTCTATCTCCTTCCTGCTCGGCGAGCCCATCTTGTCGCTCAGGCCTGTGATCTGCAGCTTGAAGCCGTCGAGTCCGACGACACCGCCCTCTATCACCTCCCCTATCCTCTTTCCCATCAGCGTGGACTCGCTCTCTTTCGCCACCTCCAGCTGCGCTGTCTTTCCGTTCTTCTTGTCAGAGAAAATTATCTTCATAAGCTCATCTGTACATGCTCTCCGGCTCCTCCTTGAACCGCTTTATGCGCTCAGCCACTTCCTTCGGAACAGCAGGCTTTATCTCCTGCAGCGCCTTCATGAAGTCCTCCTTCCTGACGACGTCGCGCTTGTTCCTTATCGCGTTCATTCCAGCCTCGCGCACTATGTTCTCTATCTCTGCGCCCGTGTACTCCTCTGTTATGTTCGCCAGCTCCGTGAGGTCCACGTCCTTGTCTATTGGCATGCGCTTGGTGTGCACCTTGAATATCTCGAACCTCGCGTTCGCGTCCGGCATGAGTATCTCTATCACCTTGTCGAACCTGCCCGGTCGCAGCAGCGCGGGGTCAACGTCCTCCGGCCTGTTAGTCGCTGCGAGTACGACCACGTTCTTCAGGTCGCTCAGTCCGTCCATCTCGGTGAGCAGCGTGTCGACGACCCGCTCCGATACACCCGAGTCCATGTAGCCGCTGCCGCGCGAGTGCGCAAGCGCGTCTATCTCGTCTATGAATATGATGCACGGCGCCGCCATCCTCGCCTTCCTGAACATCTCCCTCATCGTCTTCTCGCTCTCGCCCACGTACTTGCTCAGTACCTCGGGCCCCTTGATTGAGATGAAGTTTGATTCTCGCTCTGTAGCGACAGCCTTTGCGAGCAGCGTCTTGCCCGTACCGGGAGGCCCGACCAGCAGTATGCCCTTTATCGGCCTTATCCCGATCTTGTCGAATGCCTGAGGCTCCTTGAGCGGCAGCTCTACAGCCTCCTTGATCTCCTCCTTCACCTTCTCCAGGTTTCCGATGTCTCCCCAGTGCACGTTCGGCCTCTCCACGAAGACCTCGCGCAGCGCGCTGGGCCTTATGTTCTTCAGCGCTTCCATGAAGTTGTCCCTCTTCACAGTGAGCGATGTGAGTATCTCCTCTGGTATGCGCTTCTTGTCAGTTATCTGCGGCCAGATGTCCCTGAGCGAAGCCATAGCGGCCTCCTTTGCAAGCGCGCTAAGGTCAGCGCCGGTGTACCCGTGCGTTATTGCTGAGAGCTCGTCGACGCTCACGTCCTTTGCCACGGGCATGTTCCTTGTGTGTATCTGGATTATCTCCTTCCTCGCGGTGCGGTCAGGAATTCCTATCTCGATCTCCCTGTCGAACCTGCCTGGCCTCCTGAGCGCGGGGTCTATGGCGTCGGGCCTGTTCGTGGCCGCGAGCACGATCACCTGTCCCCTTGCAGGCATTCCGTCAAGAAGCGTGAGCAGCTGCGAGACCATCCTTCTCTCCACTTCGTTCGTCGCCTCCTCCCTCTTCGGGGCTATCGCGTCGATCTCGTCCATGAATATAATGCTCGGCGCCTTCTCGTTCGCCTCCCTGAATATCTCTCTGAGCTTCTCCTCGCTCTCTCCCACGAACTTGCTCACGAGCTCGGGTCCAGAGATCGAGATGAAGTGCGCGTCGCTCTCGTTAGCGACAGCCTTCGCTAGCAGCGTCTTTCCAGTTCCTGGCGATCCGTAAAGCAGCACGCCCTTGGGCGGTTCTATGCCGAGTCGCTCGAAGACCTCGGGGTAGCGTATCGGGTACTCTACCATCTCCCTTATCTTCTGTATCTCGCCCCTCAGGCCACCGATGTCCTCGTAGTGCACGTCCGCCACGCGAACCTCAGATTCAGATACCGGCTCCTCCTTGACAGTGAGTACGGTGTCCTTGGTTATCTTGACTACGCCGTGCGGCGAGACCTGCACGACTATGAAGTTGAAGACGAGGCCGAACATGGGAATCGGTATGGAGTCGCCCTTGACAAGAGGCCTGTTCTCGAGCCTGCGTTTCGCGTAGTCAGCGAAATCCGGTGAGAGCGGCGGCCTCTGGTTCATCGGTGGTGCTATCGTCACCTTCTCAGCCTCCTTGACCTCTGCCTTTGAAACGAAGACCTTGTCTCCTATGCCCACGCCTATGTTCTGCCTCAGGTAACCGTCTATCCTGACGAATCCCAGGCCCTCGTCGCTCGGGTGCGCCTGCCAGACTATCGCGGCAGTGGACTTGGTCTTGCCCTTAATCTCTACGGCCTCTCCGGAAACCACTCCGAGGGCCTTCTGCGACTTGGAGTCGAGCCTGGCTATGCCTCGTCCCGAATCAGTGATAAGCGCGTCGCTGACAGTAAGTTCTATGCCGTTAGCCATGAGGTTGACCCCCTTAACTTAGAATATGCCTATGAAAGTTAATAAATGCTTTGCGGCTCGTCGACGTTCAGAAGATGATAGACCTGTAGACCATCGACAACACCAGCGCTATTATCAGTATGAACACGAGGTTGGGTATCAGAGCGAGGCCCGTGATCATGAACAGGAGCACAAAAATGGTGGCCATCATTGTGAAGTAGACAGGCTTGCTCCACTTCAGCACCTTGCTTCCGTCCAGCGGCATGATCGGCAGCATGTTGAAGAAGGCGAGGTAGATGCTGATGAATACCGTGAACCCGACCACAGCGCGCAGGTATGTGCCTGCCGTTAGCGAAGTTGTCTGCAATGAGCCCAGGAAGTTCTGCGAGAAGCCGCTGAAAGCTACGCTGCCGATCACGAAGAACACGGCGAAGACCGCGAAGTTGGTCAGCGGGCCCGCGAGCGAGACGTAGCCTTCCTCTTTTCTAGTGAAGTGTGGTGCGTAGATGACCGTTGCCCCTGGTAGCCCTATGAGGAAGCCGAAAACGCTGGTTATCAGCGTTATTATTATGCCGTAGTCGGACTTCCTAAATGCGGCCATGGCCCCAAAGCGCTGCGCCACGAACTTGTGCATCAGCTCGTGGAGCACGAAGGAGAGAGACACAGCCACGAGCGCGATCGGGAGCATGAGTATGAACCCGAAGGAAGACACCCCGAAGACGCCGCCTGAGAGCACGAGCGCGAAGCCGATGGTCAGCGCAGCGTCCGCTATGAGTATGTCCTCTACCTCCCTGGAAAGGCTGAAGCCGCCCGCTATCCTCATCGAAACATTCCTATATGGCTAAAATCTTATTAAATGCGAGTGCGGAATAGGATGCGCAGCTCCATCGTCTAGCGGTCAAGGACGGCGGGCTCTGGACCCGCTGACGCCAGTTCGAATCTGGCTGGAGCTAGGATATTGATGGTGAGATTGCGGATTTCACGGAAATAAGAGATAAAGTGAAAAGGCTCAATCTTCCAGAAGGAAAATACGCCCTGTTTGGCTCCGTGCCCCTCACGGCTCATGAAATCAGGGAGACGCATGACATAGACATCATAGTCGTGCCAGATGTATACGCGAGATTGAAACGAGAGGGATGGGAAGAACTCCAGCTTCCTAGAGGTAGCAAAGTCCTTAGGAAGGACTGCTTCGAAATCGCCGATGAATGGCGTTTCAACTCCTTCGACAAGGAGGTAGCGAAGCTGATCAGAGAAGCCGAGAACATTGACGGAGTCCGCGTGGTAAAGCTAGAAGATGTGCTTGAGTGGAAGAAAGCTTTCGGCAGAGAAAAAGATCTGAAAGATGCAAAACTGATAGAAGATGAGCTGTCAAAATAATCTATCCGTAACCTAAGCACATCTTAACATAAACCTTTAAATTGACAGAGAGGCATAATCCAAACTGGGGTGGGCGAGTGGCAATTGGTGAAAGCGTAGATTCCGATGCTTATGCCGACGTTTCTTTTTCCACGCTAAAGGCAATCATAGATTCTCTCTCCGACTCTACAAAGGGTTTCCTCGAGGCGGAACTGAGGCGGCTTTTCGACAACGAGAACGTCAAGATGCACATGAAGGAGGTAATGCCGTACATATATGCGGCAGGGTTCCTGAGTTTCTCGGGCAGAGAGATAAACCAGGAGAATATCTCGAAAACGCTGAAGAGCGTGGGCATAGACGCGAATCCCGAAATCACAAAGCTTCTCTTCAAGGCGAACGTCAAAAGCCATCTTGTATACATATACGCATACTACTTCCTGCTTTCCCTTGGAAAGCCGGGGTCTGAAGCTGAGATACTCTCATTGGTCAACAGCCTGGGGCTTGAGACAGACCCCACGAGAATAAAAGATATACTCGCTTTCCTCAAGTCGCCGCAGCAGCACTAGCTCTGACAGTCTCATGCATACTTTTTTATGCTTGCTTTTGTAGAATCACTCGAAAGCATGGCGACCGAACCTAGCGACCACATCATTATCTGCGGCTACGGGCTCGTGGGCGAGAAAATAGTCGACATACTCCTGCAGCACAATGTCGACATAGTTGTGATAGACGAGGACAAGAACAAGATAGACGCGCTCAACGAGCGCGGCGTTCCTGCGATCCTCGGCGACGCCACCTCATCGAAGGTGCTCAGGTCCGCAGGGATAGAGAGGGCGAGGGCAATAGCGATCGCGATGGACGACGACGCAAAGAACCTATTCGCTGTCATCACCGCGCGCAGCCTGAACGACAAGATAGTCATAGCGACGCGAGCTAACGACGAGTTCCTGAAGGACAAGCTGAAGGAAGCCGGAGCGAAGTTCGTGGCCACTCCAAACAAATCCGCGAGCGACGAGCTCTTCAGGGAGCTCACAAAGGGTGTCTGAGTCATGCAGACAAGCAAGGAAGACGCGTTCAACGTTATGGTCCTCACGATTGTTATTGCGTTCGTGGTCATAGCGTTCTCTGCATTCGCGCTCTCGGCGATTACGCACAACTTCTACCTCGACTCCTACTTCACTCTGGAGGCGTTCTTCGACGCGCAGAACACCGCGGCCTCGACCGAACTGGCAGCGATAGCTTTCGCCGAAAGCCCCTCACAGTGGGTACCGATAGTCCTGATAGTAGTGATCGACAACCTGAGCAGGATACTCATAGTGAGCTTCATCATAGCCGCGGTGATAGACTTCCTCACATACGCGAACGTGGAGCAGATAATAAACGTCTTCAAGGCGCGAGGCCTGAAGAACCACGTCATAATCTGCGGGTATAACGACATAGCCGATAGGCTGATCAAGAAGCTCGAGGAGCAGCACACAAGCTACATAGTCCTGGACCCTACGAAGGGCCGCGACACAGAGTTCGCGGAGAAGCGCATACTCGGCATAGTCGGGGACTTCACTAGCCAAGACCTGCTGAGCACAGCCAGGATAGGTCGTGCATACGCCATAGCCTTCGTCTCTGACAGCGACGTAAACAACGTTACGTCGGCGATGGTTGCGCGCAGGCTCAACCCAAGGATAAAGGTGCTTGTGAGACTGGCCGACGAGGGCATAAGGAAGCAGGTGTACGGGATAGGAGCTGATATGGCCGTCATACCGGAGTACCTGGCCGGCATAGAGATGGGAGAGTACATGGTGAGGTCAACTGGTGTTTAGATGGTGAGGTTCAGGGCGATACAGCTTATTTCTATACTGCTCATAGTCGTAATCTTCTTCATCTCTACTGCCCTGATCATGACAGAGAACTACAGCTTCTTCGCAGCAGCGCTCTTCACTTTCATGAACATAATCGGGGCCACGTTCCCGCCGTCCGCCAGCCTAGTAGACGCAAATAGCCCGTTCATACTGCTCTCTCTAACGCTCGCGGGCATAGGCAACATAGCCTTCACGATAACCTTCGCAACCATCTTCTACCAGCTTCTTGTCAGCGTGGACGTGCGCTACGCGATAACCAAGCAGAGGCTGCGCGGCATGTCGGGCCACGTGGTCATAACCCCGATAAACGGCATGGGCATAGAGCTCTCGAAGAGGCTCAGCGAGAGCAAGATACAGGCGGTGTTCATAGACGAGAACAAGTCAGAGGTGAGGAAGGCGCACCGCAACGGCCTGCTTGCGATCCACGGCGACCCTACAAAGCAGGAAACGCTGGACCAGGCGCGCCTCGGCAGCGCGATCGCTCTCTGCACCCTGTACGACGACGACATAAAGAACACGCTGGTAACCATAGAGGCGCGCAGGGGGGGAAGGCAGACGAGGGTGCTCTCAAGGATAAAGCGCCTTGACGACATACCGAAGATGGAAAGGTCGGGGGCGCGCAGGATCATACTGCCGGAAGCTGCGGTGGGCATAGAGATGAGCGACTTCCTGGTCGCAAGCGGCTAGATTTTGCCGACGATTACCTGTTCGTCCAGAAAGAGTTAAATCTTTAAAGGGGATACCCTTATGGTATACCATGGCCGACCAGCCCATTACCACTAGTATCGACGACCTTGTCAGGTACCTCAATGAGCACGGCGAAACGGATTCAACGACGCTAGCCGCGGCACTGAAGGTGAGCGAGGGCATAATAGAGACATGGGCCGACGTGCTCGAGAAGGCGCAGATAGTAAGGGTCAATTACAAGCTCGGCAAGATGTTCGTCTCGCCGATGACTGTCACAAAGGAGGGCGTGGAGGTAGCGAAGAAGACAGTAGAGCTGAAGAGGGGCGTTGCGGAGGCTGAGCTCGCCAGCCAAGTAAACATGATCAACCAGGTCAACGTCAAGCTTGACGAGTTCAGGAAATACGTATCTGGCGCGGAGGGCGCATTCAAGCAGAAAGCCGGACAGGTCAAGGAGGCAATCGACCAGATAGACAGGCTGAGCCTGCAGGTCGACGGCTCCTACAAGAGGCTGAAGGAGAAGAAGGACTTCATAGACCAGCTCTCTGCAAAGCTCGACAAGGAAGCTGCCGAGATAGAGGAGAAGGCCAAGGCTGCTTCAGCGATAACCGGAAACGACAGCGACTCGAGGCGCACGATAGCCGACATAAGGGCCAAGCTCGATGATTCTGAGGGCAGGCTGAAGGCGCTAAACGCAAGCGTGAACTCTACGCTGGACCAGAGCAGGCGCGGTTTCGCAGAACTCGCAGAGAGCGTGAAGGAAGAGACAAAGCTATTGAAGGATACGCTCGGCCAGAGGGAGAAGGAGGTGCAGGACTACGACTCCTCACTGCGCGCATACAAGCAGGAATCTGATGCTATGAAGCGTCAGGTAACGCGCGAGCGCGCCCGTATGCTCGACGACATAGCCAAATCCAGCGACGACGCCAGGAAGGTGTACTCCGTGGCAGAGAGGCAGATAGGCGACGTGAAGAAGACGCTCTCTGACATGAAGGCCCAGTTCGGAGGCTTCTCGGACCTCAGCGACAGGCTGAATGGGATTAAAAATAGCATAGATTCTATATCAAGGGAGAAGGACGATCTCAAGAAGGAGCTCGACGAGCTCCAGGAGCAATTGAGGGCGATCTCGGCTCTCGACACGTCAAAGGTGGCTGAGAAGAGCATGCAGATGCAGCAGGTCGAAGGGCGCATGAACGAAACCGCGAAGAAGGTGGAGATGGTGAACAAGAAGGTAGAGGACGTGAAGAAGGGCATCGACGAGATGGCGAAGTGAACAGATGCAGGATGCGCAACCAACACACGGAGGAAAGGAGTACGCTTCCTACGAGCTCGACGCCCACGGGCTGAAGGTAAAGATAAACATAGCCGACAAGGGCAGCTTCATACCGATATACGAGGTGACCGTGCCTGGCCTCGGCGACGCAACCAAGGTTCTACTCATCTCGCTCAGGCAGGAGCTTCTCTCGATGGTCCCCATAGACCCGTCGAGGATAGAGGACAGGGAATACGTAGACGAGCTTACGCAGAAGTACATAGAGGCCGCGAACATAATCATAGACAGGTACCTGCCCGGTTCCACGCCGGACACGAAGAAGGTGCTGATAGCTTACGTTGTCAACTTCATGCTCGGCCTGGGCGACCTGGAGATACCCCTGGCTGACGACAACCTAGAGGAAATCGCAGTGAATACGTCCAAGGAGCCGGTCTGGGTCTACCACAAGAAGTTCGGGTGGTGCAAGACCAACCTGCTGATACAGAGCGAGGACGTCATCTACGACGATGCGCAGCAGATAGGGAGGAGGATAGGCAGGCAGATAAGCAACCTCTCGCCCCTCATGGACGCCGAGCTTCCGGATGGCTCGCGAGTCAACGCGACACTCTACCCGATATCGCAGAAAGGAAACACGATCACGATAAGGAAGTTCGGAAAGAACCCGTGGACCATGACCGCGATGATCGCCAACGGAACGCTAAACCTCGATGTCGCGGCGCTCACCTGGCTGGCTGTGGAGAACGAGGTCAGCATACTCATCTCCGGAGGAACCGCAAGCGGAAAGACCAGTTTCCTCAACGCGATGAGCATCTTCATACCAACGACGCATAGGATAATCTCTGTAGAGCAGGACCGCGAGCTCACGCTTCCCAATTTCCTGCACTGGGTGCCCATGCTCACAAGGCAGCCGAACCCGGAGGGCAAGGGCGAAGTGTCTCTCTATAACCTCATGATCAACGCGCTCAGGCAGAGGCCCGACGTGATGCTCGTAGGAGAGGTGCGTACCAAGGACGACGCGCAGACGCTCTTCGAGGCAATACACACAGGCCACGCGGTCTACGGCACTGTGCACGCGGATAACGCGCAGGACACTATAGTGCGTATGACCAACCCGCCAATCGAGGTGCCGAAGCTCATGCTCAACGCATTCGGAGGAGTGATATCGCTCTTCAGGCACAGGAGGCTCGGAATAAGGCGCGTACTCGAGTTCTCGGAGATGCTCAGGAGCGGCGACGTCAACGTGATATACAGGTGGGACACCAGGAACGACGCATTCACGCAGATAGCTGAGCTGGCGAGGATGAGCGAGACGATATCCCTGTACGGAGGCTACGAGAGGAGCGAGATAGCCAATAACCTCGAAGACAAGAAGAAGGTACTCAACTGGATGGTCAAGAACAACGTTGTGGACGTCGATGCCGCGGGTTACGTTGTCTCGAGCTACTACAGGAGCCCCGATGGCGTGCTCAAGATGGTCGAGAGCAACCAGCCGTACTCGAAGGAGCTGATGGAGAGGTTGTAGGTGTTTTGTTGGATTCCTATTCAGATTACGAAAGTGCTGCGTCGCTCGTGGACTCGATGGAGGCCTCGAACGTGGGTGAGCAGGCCACGATAGACGTTGGCGATGTCTTTGCCAACAGGCTGGAGGTGAAGACCCTCAAGTACGCCGAAGCCGACCGGATTCTCGAGAGGGGCGAGGTGCGGAGAACCGAGACGGTTCCCGCAGCGCCTCAGCAGCCGAGACCGCAGGCGCAGGCTCAGGTGCAGGTCCGCGTGCCGAAGCGCGAGGTCACCAGAGAGACGGTGAGCGCAGCATCGAGGCTCAGGAGCATGGTGGGCGGCGCCGGAAAGGAACTTGCCGAAAGCGTCTCGACCAAGATGGAACAGGCGAAGGAGGCAGAGCTGGTGATGCCGAAGCTTTCGGTGCAGGACCAGCTCTCGGACCTTGAGAAGATAAAGGAAGGGCTCAACGAGAACGTCTTCAACGACGAGCAGCTCGGCATAATAGTCGACGAGATAAAGGGGATGTCGCAGATATCCGCGCGGGAGGACACGAGCAGGATGAGCGCGGACCAGCGCGAACTCGTCCTCATGAGAAACCAAAGAATTAAAGAGATAAAAGGCAGACTGAATATCAAGTAAGCAGCCTGCGTGGTCCAATGGCGTTGTTCGGCAAGAAGAAGGATGATAAGGAAGAGAGCAAAGGCCCGCTTGTAGGCTTCACCAAACCCAAAAAGTTCCTTTTTTTCAAGATAAAGTCAAAGCCGATATACTCTGACAGCGGGCAGCCGCCGCAGCCGCAGACCAAGCAGCAGCCCAAACCGCAGCCCCAACCCCAGCCCAGATTTGGAATGGAGATTGAGCAGCAGCCGCGCAAGCCGATATCCATTCCGAGCTTCATGAAGCCGAGACCCAAGGCTGAGAAACAAGAGATTCCGAGTTCCTCGCAGATGCGTCAGCAGGTCTCGACAAAACTCCAGCATCCGCAGGGCAGGCCCAACCAGCTCCAGCTCTACCTGATGAGCGTAGCAGGCATGCACAAGGATCTCGAGGCCGCGCTCAGGGCGCAGAACATAAAGGAGAGCCCCTACGAGTTCGTCAGGAAGATGTTCATCTACTCGGTAGCGATAAGCGCGGTAATCATGGTATCTGTGGGCGCCCTTCTGATCATCTACGGCCTGACTCCCATCCTCGCGATTGTCCTCGGAGCCGCGTGCTACTTCGGCCTATTCAATAGGTTCATACGATACCCGCTTGACAGGAGCAAGGTGCTGGGCAAGGACATAGAGAAGGACATACTCTTCGCAGCCAGGGACCTTGTCATAAGCATGCGATCCGGAATGCCGCTCTTCAACGCGATCACCGCTGTCAGCACCGGCTACGGCGCCGCGAGCCTGGAGTTCGCCAAGGTCGTGGAGCTGGTGCAGCTGGGCACTCCGATAGAGCAGGCGCTCGACGAGGTCAGCAACAGGTCGCAGTCAAAGACGTTCAAGAGGATAATGCTTCAGGCGACTGTCAGCCTGAAGGCAGGCGCCGACGTGGTCAGCGCGCTCCAGGGTGTTGTCGACGAGGTCGAGCAGGAGCGTGTGATAGAGTTGAGGAGGTATGGGCAGAGGCTAAACGCGCTCGCCATGTTCTACATGCTTTTCGGGGTGATCTTCCCGAGCATGGGGATAGCGGTAGCGGCCATACTCACCACGTTCATCAACCTCTTCACAGTTGATGAGAACACGCTGCTCTTCGCGGTCATAGGCATCTTCTTCCTGCAGGTCATATTCCTTAACATAATGAGGTCATCGAGGCCAACTTTCGCCATGTGAGTTCATGAAGATAGAATACGAGAGACTGATATCAAGGAGCGTCGTAAACCTGCTCGCCCGCGAGCTCCAGCTCGCAGGCGTGAAGATGAACATAAACAAGTTCCTGCAGATCCTGATAGTTGGCGGTCTCGGACTCTTCATAGTGATCCCGTTCGCGCTCACACTCGGCGCAGGAATAAACGTCGAGATATCCGCTCTTGCTGGCATAATCTCCGCGGCGATCTTCGAGGTCGTGATCTACGGCCTGCTCGAGTTCAAGATCGAGCAGAGAAAGACGTTCGTTGAGGACCTTCTCCCGGACTACCTGCAGCTCGCATCTGCGAACGTGCGAAGCGGAATAGCACTTGACAAGTCGATGGTGCTCGCCGCGAGGCCAGAATTCGGGTTCTTCAGCGAGGACGTCAAGGAGATGAACAAGGAGCTGTACAGCGGAACGACGCTCCAGCAGGCGCTGGTCGACCTCGGCAAGAGGTACAGGTCGCTACAGCTGCAGCACACGATACGCATGATGACCGAGGGCATACAGTACGGTGGAGGCATGACCGACCTTCTCAACCAGATAGCGAAGGACATACGAAACCAGCACATGGTCCAGAGGGAGATATCGGGACAATTGTTCATGTATACAATATTCATAGCATTCGCGGCGCTTATCGGGGCCCCGGTGCTCTACGCGCTCACATCGCAGATGATCGGGGTTACGGATACGGTCTGGGCCGGAATACTCAAACAGAACCCCGGAGGCCTGCCTACAGCCGGCGTCTCCTTCCTGAGGCCGAGCCCTCCGAAGATAACGGTAGAAGCATATCACAACTTCGCTCTTGCAAGCGTTATACTTATCTGCGGCTTCGGTGCGTTCATAGTGTCGGCTATATCTACGGGCTCGGTGCTCAAAGGGTTACGGTATCTGCCCGCATTCCTGCTAGTCGGGCTCGGGGTCTTCTTCGTGGTCTCGTCGCTAATAGGCGGTATATTCACCAGCATAAGCGGAGTGTGAACCATGCCCGCGCTACTGCGGCGCCGTCAGTCCGAGAGCTTGCCACTCGTTCGCGAACGCTGGCAGAGACGATATTCCCGGATCGGTGTTCACGCCGGAGAAGTATGGGAACGTGACGTTGACCGCCATGCCGTTATATCCGTTCCCGCTGTAATCGCGGGGGTCCCCGCTGAGCGGCCACCAGCCTATCAGGTTGGCTGTCAGGGGCAGACCATATGCGCCGAGACGGTACTGCGAGCCTATCTGGCTTATGGTAAGCGGCGTGTTGTAGAGTTGCACATTAAGCACTCCGCCGCTGAAGTGGTTGTAGATTGCACTGCCGGCGTAGCTGCTGATGTAGAAGTGCGTAGACGGAATTGTAAGCGTTGTCGTGGCAATGAGCGCGTTGTTCTGCAGCACCGTGTTGCCGTAGTACGCGTACGAGTTTATCAGGTTGCCGTTTATCACGAACGCGACCATCACCCACGTCTTTGTCGGAGGTGAGATTGCGGCGTTTGAGCTGCACGTGGTGTAGCCGGTGCACGTGCACGGGTCGAACTGCACCGCGAAAGTGGAGCCTGTCGCTCCAGGCTCGTATATCTGGCATGCAGATGGTCCGACTCCGGCGCCGGAACCGAGCACGGAGTTGACGTTGGTCCACCAGAGTATCGTCGCAGTCCCGAGCGCGGGTAGCGTGCCCTTGGATTCTATGTAGCCGTTCCTGCCGTTGAACATCGCCTCGCCCTGTACGGCTTGCGTCTCCAAAGGCATCGACCCGAGGAAGAGGTTCGGGAGCTTGGTCGAACTGCAGCCGTTCATTGTTGTGCACGACAGCACTCCGGGTATGGCCGAGAGTGATGTGGATACCGGGACATTGAGGATGCTGTCCCTGTTGTAATACGGCAGCAGGGAGAAGAAGATGCCGTTGTGGAGTGCCGCGTTCCCGCTGCTGTGCCCGCTGTAGTCATTGGCGTTGCCGTTGAGGGGCCACCAGCTGACCAGCGCGTTGTTGGAGAGCGGAACCGCGGATATGCCCTCTTGGTAGAGTTTCTGCACCTGCGGAGGAGTGAGCGACGTGTTGTATATCTGCACGTTGGCCAGGTCGCCTCCGAAATAATACCCGCCTATCCCATCGTTCGTTCCTAGATGCACTGCCGTGGATGCTGTTCCGCTGTTCGCGCTCCCAGCGCACTGCGTCTCAGGCTGCAGGTTGCCGTTGATGTATATCAGCGAGTTGCCGGTTATTCCGCCGTTGTAGAAGACAGCCGTGACGAAGACCCAGTTGCCTGAGAGGCCGGTCGGGTTAATCCCGTAGGCATCGCTGTGGTCCGTGTTGAACCCGAAGCATGTGGCGGTATCGAGGTACAGCTGATATGGGTTGGAGAATGTGAAAGGAACAACGTTCGTTATGCCGTTCCAGTCCATCCAGAACGAGACCGTGTTGTACCCTCCTGCAGCAGTGTTGACGAGCAGGGCGTTGGCATACGCGTAGGTGCTCCCGCCGTTGAACACAGCCGCCTGGGTGTTGTAGTTTGAGAACGTGAAAATGCCGTTGAGCGACTGGTTGTTGAAGTTGCCATCGGCCCTGTCGAGGTATGAGGATGCGAACGGGGAGGAGAAGTAGTAGCCGTTCGTCACAGCGCTCCTCAGCGCCTCGATGTTCAGCGTCTCGAGCGCGGGGCCGTAGAGGAGTACTTTCATGCCCGAAGGCATGTACCTGAGCAGGTTAGAGGAGCTGGGATATATGAGGTACGGCACGGTCGGAAGCGTTGTGGGCGCAATATAGGCTATGAGCCCGGCGTAGTTGTTCTCGCAGGTCTCGAGACCTATCGCGTTGTACGTCGCGAGTATTATGTTCCCGCTTGCCGAAGCCGCAGATAATCCTGCGGGCACCTGCGCGCATGTTGCCCCGCTGCTCGCGCTGCTCGAGAGCCAGTAGACAGTGCCGTAGGAGTAGGTGAGCGCGTTTCCGGAATAAGCGGTAGCTCCCCCAACAACCGAGGTCAGGTTGCCGATGTTCGCGAACCTGATCTGGCTCGTGATGCCCTGCTGCGCGTAGAACAGGTCTGGCGTTCCGTTCAGTGGCACGGAAACGTTTACAGGTATTGTGTACATGTAGTTGTTCCCGGAAGAGTTGACCGCGATGTTCTCTATGTATGAGGCGCGCACGTGGTACGGGTCCGTCTGGAATATGATCGGCTGCGTCTCGTTCACTGCAACAGACTGCGCCACGAACCCGATGACGTTCGCAACAGAAAGATTGTACAGCTTGAGCGTGAGGTTCCCCATCGCATTCTGCGGGTAGCCAGATGTGTCGTTAGGAAGCACGCCGTTTGTGACAAGGTACGAGAGATATTGGCTGGTGTTCGAGATGAGGTTCGCCTTCCTGTATGCCGGCGTCGACTCGTAGGTCGCTAGCGTAGATATCGCCCTGCTGAGGCTCGCTGACGCAAAGTTGTTCGCGCTCAGCTTGAACAGGCTGCCGTAGTTCGCGGACGAGGAGCTGACCGTCAGCGATTGCGCTATGCTGTTGGAGCTTATGTTTAGGAGCGCGAAGGCGAATAGCTCCGCAAGCATGAGTATGAATACGACTAGCATAATGAGCGTCATCAGTTGCCCTTTGCTGTTTCCGAACCTCATGCATTCATCCCCATGAATATATGCCAACGCTTATCGTGTTGCTGGCTCCGCTCGTGTAGTTTAGCACAGGCAGCAGCGTGCTCGCTCTCGACACCTCGTAAGCGTTGGAGAACGCAGGCGAGGTGTACGTCTTGGTTATGAACTTCATGCTGCCAACCGCGAAACCGGTGTTGAAGCCAGCGTAATCGTTCGTGTCTCCAGCAAGCGGATACCACGACACCAGGCCGTAGCCCTTTACCGGTACCCCTGCAGCCCCTCCCCTGTATAGCGCGGCTATCTGCTGCACTCCGAGCGACTGGCTGTAGAGCTGCACGTTTGCAATGTTGCCCGTGAAGTATCTCGAATCGCTCGGCCTTCCGGCCCCTATGGTCAGATTGATGTTCGTGCTTGCCGGTGAGATCGCGCCCGTGAAGCTGGTAGTGGAGGGCGTGTTTGCATTGACATACACGTCGACGCTAGTCCCGTTGTACGTTCCCGTTATCATGTACCACTTGTTCAGGCTGAGCGTAGGCCCGTTCGCGTTGGTCTCCATTCCGTTCGCCATTATCGCGAACTGTATGGCGCCGGTGCTGCCGAGGTAGACGAACCACCCGCAATCAGTGGTCGGCGCAAGGCAGCCGCCGTTGTCCCCATAATTAACGAGCCTGTCCCCGCTTGGGTCGTACGCGCTGATGTTGACCCAGAACGAGACGCTCATGTATGATGTGTTCAGCACTCCAAGGTTCCTCGCAATCGAGTATCCCTTCGCACCGTTGAAGCTTGCAGCTTCGATCGTGTTCGTAGACGGCGAATTTGCGAATAGCGTGTAGTTTGCAGACGGGTATACGCTGTTCAGCAGAGCGGTCTCGCATCCGCCCTGTCCATTGTACGACATAGTTGCCACCGCGTATAACAGCGTCGCGTGCACCGGCGAGTAGCAAGAGCCATAGGCGTAGATGCGGTTGTTGACCTCAATGTAGATCCTGCCGTAGGCCAGCGTCATGTATGAGTATGAGGGCGCGCCGGAGACGCGCGCGAACCACTGCAGCGATCCGCTTGTCAGGTTCTCGGCCGCAAGTCCGTTCGTCCAGAGCGTGTATACCATTGATCCGGAGATCAAGGGAGTTGCGTTTACCACATTCACCCCAAAATATGAAGGCACCGAAGCCAACCAACCTGTGCCTCCTGTCGGTGAAATTATGGTAACAGTGCTGCCGGTTTGGTACGCTGTGTAGTTCTTGTAGGTGGCGACCCCGGAGATTGTCGACGCCTCGCCGAGCGGGAAGCCAGGCACCACGGTGCCGTTCGTATACATTGCGTTCGCTGTCGCGCCGTTGCCCATATACAATGCGTTTGCCCCATAGGCGGGCGTTGTTGGCGCTATGCCAGAAGAGTATGTTACGCTTGTAACCGGCACCGGTGCCAACGCTCCTGAATATGCAGCTACGTAAACCACATTTGTGCTTGTCTTTATAGCAAGGCTACCACCAGCGATCGCTATCGAAACTGGCACCGCGCCTATGCTCTTAGACCAGGCGTTTGTCCCGTTGTTCGCGAAGAACGCGTTTATCTTGTTGTCGCTGCTCCCGAAGAACACGAGATTGTCGTACACAAGCAGCGGCGTGGTGAGAGATACGCTCTTTATCGAATTCGTGGTCCAGAGTATGCTATTCGTGTTCGCGTTAGCTGCTGTGAGGTTCGTCGCGTTGGCGTAGAAGATCGTGCCGTAGTAAAGCGCGGGGCTGCTGACCACGTTCGACACAGTGTTCGTAGTCCAAGCGGTCCTGTTAGTAGTGGCGTTGACCGCATAGAGTATCGAGTTAGCGGCAAAATAGATGTTGCCGTAGCCCGCAACTATGCCTGTTGTTATCGTATTCGCTGGGTTGAAGCTGTACGCAAGTATCGGATACAGGGGTCCGATTGGGTTGCTGCTGTTAGAGAACTGGCCGCCCATGAACATAGGCCACGTTTCGTTCGCTCCCATGTACTGGTTGGAGAGCGACTTCGCGATCGCGCTGCCGTTACGCACCGAGTCCACGCTTGTCGAGGCGAGGTTCGTGAAGATTGCCTGCGCGTTGGAATAGTGCAGGCTGTACGGTGCCTGCGCATAGTACTGGAAGAAGAGGAGCAGGGAGATGCCGACCACTGTTATGACTAGCGAGAAGATAGCGTCCATGGTGAAGACTACTGCTTTCATTAACTAACACCGAAGCTCTTGTTGGTCCAGAGTATTATCTGGACGCTCACCGGCATACCGTTCAGCACGGCGGACTGCCTCGCTACCTGTATTGCATACGGGTTGCGTGTGTATGGATATAGGCCCATGGTTATCGTCGAGTTGCTGTTGTTTATCGCTATGTAATAATCGTAGCCCACGCCCAGCAGCGACTTGGTTGCTTGGTATGCGCCGGGGTTGTAGTTGCTCATCGCGGCCAGCGTTGATATCTTGCTGAGCGACAGCCGATTCCCGAAGCCGGTTCCGAGGCCCACGCTTACGCCGGTCCATGTGCTAGTGTTCGTCACGTTGACAACCGAGGCCCAGTTTGCCGGCACACCCTGTAGCAGTAGCCTTGACTGGAGGCTCTGGAGCTGCGCCTGCATCGTCTGCAGACCAAAGCTGTAGGCTGTGTCGTACTGGCTGCTCACGTTGACCCAGACGAAAGTGAGTAGTATCAACGCTGAGCCGAATACTATCATCGCGAAGATAACGTCAAAAGACCAGAATTGCGCTTTCATGGGTACCAACTCACCGGTATTAATGCGGAAGCAGAAGGCGGAGCCTGGGAATTGTAAAGTTGCTGGATCTGCTGCGCAGTCAGCGCGGTCTTGTACATCTGCACGTCGCTTATCGATCCGTTCCACTCGTTGTTCGGTGGCAGGTTCTGCTGCTCCGTGGCACCTACGTACGGGCCTTCTGTTATCGAGTTTATTGTACCGCTTCGCGTTGAAGTGCCTTTCAGCACGCCGTTAACGTATATAGACAGCGTCGTTCCGTCCCAACTGCACGTCACCATGTTCCACGTATTCACGTTGGGTGAGAAGTGACTCGCTGCACGGGGCTCGACTGTGCCGTCTGAAAGCCGCAGGAAGCAGTCGTAGCCGTGGTTGTTGGCATCTCCGCTCAGCCTCAGGAATAGCTGATTGTTGTTGAATACTTCCCTGGACTTCCCTGTGGTCGGTGGAGCGTAGGTGTTCGCCCATGCAGAAATAGTGAGTGCTGAGGTCCAGCCGGGTTGCTGCGCAAGTTGCACATAAGAGCTCTGTCCGTTGAACTCCACGCCCGTTCCTGCGAATGGAGACGGTGTGGCAGGAAGCCCCACTGTGCTTGCTGTATAAATCACATTTGTGGCTGTGGCGTTATTCCCGTTCCCGCTGTAGTCGTTGGCATTGCCGACAAGCGGCCACCACGCGACCAGGCTGCTGTTTGAGAGCGGAACACCGCCCACGCCCTGCTGGTATATCTGCCGCAGCTGCTGCAATGACAGCGTTTTATTGTAGACCTGAAAGTTGGTTATGTTTCCGTTGAAGTACTTGTGGCCCGGTCCGCCTATCGTGAAAGGAAGGACTCCGGAGATAGGGGCGTTGACGCTGTGGTAATAAGACTGGCAGACGGCGTTGATGCACGCTCTCATCTGTGTGGAATTGGCCTCGTAGGTGAGCATGGTCCAGGTGCTGAGGGGCACCGTGAATTCGGTGCACATGGACTCCGAAGAGTTCCACCACCAAAGCGAGCCGAGCTTGCATTGGGAGTAGCCGCTCGTTTGTATGAATGCCTGCCATTTTCCGTTGTCGAAATATGCAACTTCGGCTATGTCATTTGGCGCGTACGCATTGACGCTTATCCATGTGGTCGCCGTTATGGGAAAGAGCGAACTCTGAAGGTTGCCTGTGACCTTGCTGTCTATTCCGTTGAATCTTGCGCTCAGCACAGAGGTGGCATTGTTTCCGGTACTCTCATTCGTGGGCGAACTCACGAAGTTTGTGTTGCCGTAGACTGTGCCATTGTTGTTGTAGCCGCTGTAGTCGTTCGCGTTCCCGTTGAGCGGAAGCCAGGCAACGAGGTTTGTCGAGTACGGTGTTGCCGATATGCCAAGATTGTAAAGCTGCGTTATCTGTGAAGCTGCCATTATGCCGTTGTATACCTGCACGTTCGCGATCGAGCCGTTGTAGTAGAAGCTGTTCAGCCCGCTATTGTCTCCCACGACCAGCACGTTAGACGCTGTCTGCGAGCCCGCGCTGCCCGCGCACTGCGTCAGCGACTGATTCGCGCCGTTGATGTACAGGAAGCTGTTCTTGTTGTACGCGCCGTTGTAGAACTCGGCGGTCACGAATATCCACCTGTTGGTGTAGTTCAAGAAATTAATGCCATAGTCGTCGCCGTTGCCTGTGTTGAATCCCAGGCACGACGCGCCGTTTATCCAGAGGTTGTAGTTGCTCGGGGAACCGAACGAGAATGGCACAACGTTGGGTTTTCCACTCCAGTACATCCAGAACGATATGACGTCGTATGTGCCGGCCGAAGTGACGGTAAGTGCGTTGGTAGCATAAATGTAGCTGCTCTGCCCTCCGAGGTTTGCTACAAAGTTGGGGTTTACCCAGCCTGCCGCACCCTTGAGCATTCCTGCATTGCTGCTCCCGCTGAGATCGAAGGTGCTGTTGACCTGCCCAAGTCCCAAAGGCCACCAGCCGATGAGGTTGCCCTGCAACGCCGTATTCCCGTTGTAGGCCGTTACCCTGACAGTCGCCTGTCCGCTGTTCGACTGTTGGGTGAAGAGCGCTGTTGCCACGCCATTCGCGTTAGTGAAGTTGGTCGCGAACTGGTTAGCACTGAAGAACGTGCCTAGCGAGGTCTCGAATCCAACGAGCGTGTTGCCGAGCACGAAACCCTGCGGGCTCGTCACTTTTGCGAAGAGCTGTGCAACAGAAGGGAAGAAAGCCGGTCCATGGATCGTGCCCGTGTTGCCGTTGCCGCTGTAGTCATTGGCGTTTCCGTTGAGGGGCCACCAGCCCACTGTGTTCGCTGGTATGAGCGGCGTTCCGGCTATGCCCTCGCTGTACAGTTGCGTGATCTGCGTTCCGGAAAGCGAGATGTTGTAGAGCTGTACGTTCGCAAGCATGCCGTTAACATCATACTGAGCAGGATTGAGACCCAGACCTCCTATTGCGCTATTGTACGAAGCAGGCGTGCCTATCGTGCCCGAGAAGGCGAGCGTGCCTGCCAGTACTCCATTTAGATACACTCTAACGTTGCTGCCGTCATACGTGCCAGCCACGAAGTACCATTTGTTAGCCTGTATTGTCGCCGCGCTACAAACCCCGTGGTTGATCGATCCCGAATCCCATATCTGGAAGCACGCCTTGTTCGAAGCCACGCGAAGGTCGTATCCTTTATAGCTTCCGCAGCAGTCGCGGTCATTTGAGAATACGTAGTTGTATCCTCCGTTCGGGCTCGCAGGGTTTATCCAGCCAGATACCGTCACCTGAGCGGCAATGTTGTTTCCTGTTGTTCCAAGCGCAACGTACGAGCCCGCGGTATGGTTGAGAGGCAGCGCGTGGACCAGTTGGCTCGAAAGGCTGATGTTAGCCGCCTGCGTGCTCGTGTTGGGGCACGAGTAGTCTACGCAGATCGTGCCGAAGGAGTTCTGTATGTAGAGCGTGCCGTTAGCTATCGGCAGGTTGTAGTAGAAGGTGTTGGTCTGTATGTACGAGCTTTGCGATAGCACGTTCCTCGCTGTGCTGAACGCAAACGCCTGAAGCGCCTCGTTGCCCACGGTCGCGTTTACTATGACCCCGCCGTTCTTCGTTACCAGGAGTTGGTAGGCGAGCGTGCCTATCGCTCCGGTGATCGGAATCCTTGCGACGTAGCCGTTACCAGCACGCAGCGCGGTGTCGAGCTGCGTTGCCACGCTCTGCGCTATCAGCTGCTCCTGCGAGTATATCTGGCTGCTCGACGTCTGGGCGCGCTGGCTCGCTACAAGGGCGAATATGAACAGGAATACGACTAGCACAAAGGCGAAGATGATCATGTATTCCAGGGCGATCTGCAGCTTCTTTGCTTGCATTCTATACCTTCGGCGTCATGTACACGCAGGGCACAGCGTTGTTGCTCGGGCACGCGGAGGTCGCTGTTACGTTAACAAGGTATGCGCCTGTCGAGGTTATGCCGCCAAGGCTCCCGCTTACGTTGACCGGCGTGTACGCGGTCACGTAGCTCAGGCCCGATGGCGAGGTTATCACGAATATCACCTCGTGCCCTACCGTGTTGTTGACGTTGCCCACGTAGATGAACCTCACGTTCGGCGGCACCTGTATCTGGACCAGCTGCTTTGCAGGGGGCCCCTGGCTGCCTATGAGGGTGGCGACGCTGGCGAGCTTGCTTGCAGCCTGCTGCGACTCTATCGCTGACAGGTTCGCGTTCGCCCCTGCGAGCTGGATGAAGGCGATTATCACGAGCGGAAGCAGTATCGCGAGTCCGAACGCAAGCGTGACTAGAAGCTCGAAACTCGACTGAAGCCTCATCCTATTCCTCATATCTCCTCTCCGCGAGCCTCCTCTTGTCGAGGAAACCCTCCTTCCTCTCGCGCACGCGCTTGTAGATGCTGTCAGTGAGATCTGAAAGCGTGCTGTCCAGCGTGTAGCCGGATGCGTGCGCGAAGACAGTTCCGCGCTTTCGCAGTGCGAGCCTCGCGTGCATCTCATAGTTCCTCTCCCTGTGCCTCTTCACGTTGACCGCAACGTAATCGACGTCGATCCTCTCGAACCTGTCGATCTTCGAAACGAGCCTGTTGACCGCGTCGCGCAGCTCCTGCTCGTACTCGCGCGTGTTCTCATCGAGGCCCGAGAGAACGACCCGGCTCTGGGTCTTGGCCGTGGTAGCAGCCGCGCTCTCTATTATGTCCCTTGTAGAGACGATCCCGACAGGCCTGGCGTTGTGCACGACCACGAGCGACGACACCCTCTTCTCCAGCAACTGGCGCGCAGCATCTTCTGCGGACTTGTTGGAGTCTATCGTGTACACCGGAGTGCGCATAACGCTTGAAACCGGGACGTTGGAAGGCGAGAACGTGTACGACTTCCTCTCAGGAAGCCTCTCCTGCGGCTTGGCCAGCATGTCTGAGACGTCGCGCATGGAGAGCAGGCCCGAGAGCCTGTCCCCGCTATCGAGCACAACGAGCCTCGCGATGTTGTTCTTTCCCATCGCGCTGACAGCCTGGGCGATGTTGGCTTCGCGGTCTATAGAGACTACGGGCGATGACATTATGTCTGAAACCTTGGCCTTTGAGAGCATGTGCAGCGAGATTATCGTGCTTACTACTACGTCTCTCTTGACTATGCCGGCTATCTTGCTGCCCTCCTGGTAGGGCAGCGCCTTCGCAGAAAAGTCGTGGAAGTAGCTGATCAGCATGCCGAGCGACGTGTCCGAGTCGAGGACCGGCAGCTTCCTGGCGAACTTGCCAACGGGGAAGCTCTTCGAGAAGCTCAATGGCTTCAGGTTCCTTGTCCTGAACAGGGACCTGTCGTCCACCATCCCGTAGTACTCCTTGTCGCGCAGGACCACCACAGCGCCCTGCTTCCTGACCCTCTCCAGGGTCTCTGTTATCGGCGTCTTGTAATCGTAGAACGAGGTGCTGGACACGAACTCCTTCGGCATCGATTCGAATAAAGCAGGCATAAACCTTCTCCCTTTAAAATATTCCCCTGATAAGGATTAAATACACATTCGCCAGGATGGCAGATCGGCTATGCGACCGCCTGCAGAGCGGTAAAGGGGGGTTCGACTCCCCCTCCTGGCTCTGCTAACGATTTCTGGAAAGAAAAAATAAACAAAAAACCAATCGGCTACTGCGATGAGAGCATCGCTCCCACGAATGTCAGCAGCAGTGCGAACACGGACCAGTAGTACCAGCCTGTGCCTCCGGTCACTATGACGAAGGTTATCGCTGCCCACATCACGAACTGCCAGTTTATGTTCATGGCCATCTTCGGATCCGAAGGTCCCCTTCCGGTTATCTTTCCTATGCCCAGGAAGAACAGCGACACTGCGCTGAAGAGCGCAACCGCTATCACGAAGGGCGCAAGGAACGATGCCGCGTTCAGCCACGCGCTAAGCGCATAGCCGCCGTTGTACCACGTGAAGTACACGTAGAGGTACACCAAGGAGCCCAAAAAGGTGAGGACCCCTCCAAACTGCGTCATGTTGTTTTTCTTTGCCATCCGACCACTCGCTTAGCATACAATGCGAACTCTTTAAAATCTGATGCTGCCTGCCTGATATCTCAGACATCCACCAGGACGCGCGCGCTGTACCCATTTCTCGTCCTGCTGACCGCGAGCTCGTGCGGCGTCACGCCCTTCACGTCAAGGAGTGAAGAGTACTCGCGCATGCGCTTGTAGAAGATGCAGCCGTGCAGGACCAGCCCGCTTCCGCTTTCGGAGATGCTGTTCACCTTGAACCGGAACGCGCTCGCGCCCTTCTCGTCCACCTTGGAAACGATGGCCTGCAGCGTGAACCAGAGCAGGTCTTCCTTCCCGGAAGCCCTCTCAGTGATCCGCAGCGTCTTCGTCTTTCCCTTCTCCGCCTTTATCTTCTTGGTCTCGAACATGAGGCCTAGCATTGCTAGCGCCGAGTTCTCGATCGTTTCCCTGAAGCTCTTGCCGTATGCTACGAAAGCAACGTCAGCCGTGTGCGGCAAATACCTGAACTTCGCCTTCCCCATGCTCAAAATTCGCAATACGTTTATATAATGCTGATTTCATTATAAGCTGGTCCTGTGAAGAACAGAGTAACTACTGAAAAGTGATGAGGTCTATATCGGCTGAGGACAATGATGATACGATGCGATACGACAGGAACATTGCAGGAGTGCTCCTCGTTGCCGCGACAATAATCCTGCTCTCGACCTCCCTGTACATAACGCCAGCGGCAGTGAGCGACGCGGACCCTTCGACGTACGTTATAGTCCCGATACTGATGCTGCCCCTCTTCCTGCTCTTCTCGCTTAAGTCCAGGCCGGAGCCGAATGTTGACAGGAAGAGCGCAATTGTTGGCGCGTCAGCGTTCGTCCTCTTCCTGGCGCTTATCCTGCTTTCAAGGCTCTACTTCACAGTCTTCTTCACAAGCTTCAGGATAGACATGCTGCTCATGCCGCTCGCCCTCTTCTCGCTTGTCTGCCTGCTCTTCGGAATCGGCAACGCGAAGAAGTTCAGGGGCGCAATCGCATACACGCTCCTCGCATCGCCAATCGTGCTCTTTCCCCTCCTGCTCCAGTTCAATGCGTTCACCCAGTTCAACACTCTGCTTATCTACAACATGCTCAAGCCGTTCGTGAGCGCGGTGCAGTACTCCGCGCCGATAACGATAAGCGCCAACGGCTACTCCATAGGCATAGGGCAGGCGTGCGTGAGCATAGGCATATTTGTGGCACTGGCGCTCTTCCTTATCCCGGTAGCGTACTTCTACGAGGGCAGGATTAAGGATAAGGCGATCTGGGTTGCGGCAGGCATAGCCTTGCTCTTCGTGCTCAACATCGCGAGGATGCTCGGTATATCTGTCTTCTGGCTGAACAACGGCCCCAACGCAACCGCACTCCTGATCCACAACTTCATCGGCGTGATACTCTTCTACGTCGCGATAATCGCAATGATCCTCACGTCGAAATTCTTCGGACTCGAGATCGCGAAACGGGCAAAGCACAGGAAGAAGGAACGGGCAACAAACGCGCCGCTGTGGCCGATCGCGCTGGCATTCGCGCTAAGTATAGCATACGTGCTCATGACGCTCAACTACTCCACTGCGCTGGCGATCTCGCCGCTTGCGCTGCAGAACAGGCTGATTTTCAATTACAGCAACCCTCTCGCGGTAAGCGCGGTGCAGGGGGCGCTGAGCAGGGGCAAGTTCGTCTACGCCGCAATCTCCAACCCCAACGGCACCAGCGTCTTCATAACCCTGACCAACCGCACTATAAACGTGACGAACGCAATGCTGCTCTTCCTCAGCTCGCCGAACAGCAACGTGCTGAGCGGGCTCTCTAGCAACAACACTGTCCTCGGTCAGATGCGGTTCTTCAACTCAAAGGGGGCGGAGGAGCAGGTCTTCGACCTGATCTCGAACAACACAGAGTTCCTTGTGTACAACACGAACCTCGAGCTCCAGGCATCGAACTCGTCCGAGATGATCGCGGGCACGTACATGATAATCCCCCTGGCCGATCTGCCCGCGAACCAGCCTTCGTGCCAGAGCTACGATCGGTTCTATTCCTGGTTCTACAACCTGCCCACGCGTGCGATAAGCAACCAGACTGTACAGCGCAACATTCTCGCTGCGCAGTGCTTCTCCTACAACCTGCTGTGGGGATAGAAAAGAATTATAACCTCAAGAATAGAGGAATAAGCGCGGGCTCGTAGCTCAGCTTGGTTAGAGCGTCCGACTGATAGCCAAATGGCAGAAATCGGGAGATCGAGAGTTCAAATCTCTCCGGGCCCACGTATACTTATCGTCGATAGTGTAAGAGTTCGGTGCTGGAAAAAGAGGGGTATTCTGAGACATAAAACGCAGCTGAAAACTGCTGTTAGCTCTCTGGGAGAGTATTTAAAGAAGTGGGGTTCAGACGCAGCTATGAACTTGCGGGAACTCTATCATATAACTTCTCCAATGATGAAAATGCCATTCATCTTTATGGTTGCATATTTTGTCGTACTCCTCCTTATGACTTTTACTCAGATAGATTGCATAAATGGGCTCAACAATACAAATTTTGTAAAGAGCATTTGTCTGATAACGTCGGCGTTTAATGGCGAAGAAATACGTACTATGCCTAACGTCGCCGAAGGTCTGTTTGTCACTTTCTTTTTACCTATGCTTTTGCTTTTTCTCTATGATTTTTATCGCAGTATATCTCGAAATTTTAGGCAATTCTTAGCGAGCAAATGGGTTTTCCTAAATAGCATAATTGCAACTTTATTGGCAGGCATAGTGACTTGGTATTACGAAGGTTATCCTGCAACAGGCACTTCGATAATTACTTTTTCGTTAATGGTCATCATTCTCATAATTATGTTACCAGATGCGTACCGAAATAAACAAAAACTTTTTCAGAAGCAATTTATCTGGATTCCTGTATTAATTGCAGGTCTTATCGGAGGACTTATACTCGATATGAATAACTATCGACATTTAGTTGGGGGGTTTTTCTTTCTGTTTTTCTTCTCTATTTTTGTCATAATCAAATGGCTTAGCGAAAAGGAGAACTGAGATAATTACAGAAGACAAAAGGATAAAGAATAACATTTGATTGTATAATATCAATACGGCATATAAAAGCGAGAACAGAAAGATACTCAAGAAAAATATTTCTGAATCCTTTCTGCTTTTAAGCTTCAGCATCGCATCAATTCTCACTAATGCTTGCAGGGTTGTGTCCAGCAACCTTGTTAGTCTTCTTCTGTACCGCTTTCTTAGAGGTAGTGCACTTGAGGAAATTTAAGCAAAAACCCTTCGGAAAGCAGGCATTGAGAAAAACGATAGCAAAACCGAAGCGTAAAGCCAAAGCTTATAATGACAAAAATACTAATGCTATTAAGAAAAGAAGCAAACTGCCACAAAAAAGGAAGGACTTTAAGCGTATCGGTTTTAATGTTTTTGAGGAGAGAGGCAAGAAGATGGCTATATCCGAAATTTCTGATTTTGAAATAGAAGAACTAACTCCAGAAGAATTAAAGGGAGAAGGAGCCGTCACTATATATGCAAAAAGAGCACAGATTCGAGAGATTGTCAAAATTTTAGGGTACACTATTGATTCTGAAGGATACGTATTATCTCCAGAAGGAATAAGAGTTCAATCAAGCGGTAGCGATATCAAAGTCAGAGAAATTGGCATAATTAAACCTGCGAATTCGCCACATGTTTTCATTAAAAACAATCTAAATAGTCTAAGTGAATATTTGGCGAGCAGGTAGAACTAATGGACCCGATCACCGCCTTCCTATTAAAAGCAGCCGAGTTTCTTCTCAGTAAGATAAAATCTGGCCCAAAACAACCATTCAGATTTAAAAATGAAGAACTTAATCAAGAACTTAAAAATTATGCAATCAATGCGAATAATCCAAATGTTTTCATAATAGAAAAAGGCGCCCACGTATATTTTGGCAATGTCTCAACTAACGCTGAGGTAATCAAAGAATTATTGAGCAAAGGCTCGAATTCCGAGCTCGTATATCCTGACTTTGAAGAGGAGTATAAGGATTATTCCGAATATAATAAAACTCACGAATTTCCATTTCCGTTTGTCAATGAGTTAAGTGCTAAATTCAAAGGACTAATTAAAGCTTCACAATATATAAAAGATTTATACGAAGCAGGAGATCGTGATATCGCAGCACAAAGGAAAGAGGAGCTTGGCAGAGATAATATTTTTGTTAGACATTTTTGTAATTTATACACAGCAGGATATATCCCAGAAGCATTAGGTTACATCAATGATATAGGATTACGTGATAAAGAAATCATAGAAAAAATATTAGTAGACATAACTGCTTATGAAAGCATCTTTTTTGTTCATAAAAAAACGAGCGAAGCTGAAATCATCGAGAAAATATCTGATTTGATAAAGCAAAATAAAAAATACATAGCCGTTCATGGTGCTGGTTCTAATGTTTCTAAAGTTAAAAAAATCGGACAAGCATATGAAGAATCTCTGAAAGGTAGTCCGTATGTTTTTAAAGAAAAACCTACACCAAGTCAAGAAGCGCCAAATGGGGTTGCAAGACATAGCATTTTTATATTTAATAACGATGGAGAACGTATTTATAACGAGTTTAACAATGGTTCTTTCAAAGGTTTTTCTTAGTGATTTTATTTCATTTTTTTCTTAAGCATCGCAATCTCGCTCACGCTAATCGCGTCAATAGTGTCGTAGAGCTCCTTCTTGTCAAGCGCGATGTAGGTGTTCGTAGTGCTCGGATTCCTATGCCGCGCGAAGTGTGCTGTAAGCACCACGTTCCCGTTCGTGCTCCGCGCAAAGCGGGTTATCGCGTAATGCCTTAGAGAGTGCGTAGTCAATCTGTGTAGGCGTCTGGGCCTTCTCCCATTCCTTTCTTCGCTCACGTCGTAGGTTTCATCGAGCCCAGTATCAGCTATGTACTCTCTGAATATGTTTCGCACATAATTAAGGTCAAGATGTGGGCCTCCGTGCTTGCTGTAGCGCGAATCCTTGAAGAAGATATAGCCCTCGTGCTGCTCTATCTCGCTGCTGTGTGCGTGTATGAAGTCAAGCGTCTCCTTGAATAGCGGGAGAGGAATACGTAGGCTGTCGGGCTGCCTCGCCTTCTCGGTATAGACTATGAGTTCCCTGCTCTCTGGCTTGATATCCTTAATATTTACTTTTACAGCTTCACCTACCCGCAAGGCGAGATTGGCCTGATACTCGAACAAAAGTCGATGCTTCTCGTTGTCTATGTGAGCGAGGAATACCCTGAGCTCCTGCTCCTCGAAGCCCTTGTTGAGCGTGCCGTACTTGGCTATGCGCGGTCTCTTGAAACGGCTCAGGTAGTGCTCCTTTATCTCGCTCCTTAGCTCCTCTATCTCCCACTTGGCCATCTGTGGTAGCCTTTCCTTTACGTAGTCCTTAGGCTTGCCTGTGGGTTCTGGTAGCTTCCTATAAGCGAAGCCTTGCATCTGTACGCTGTTTCCACTCACTCTCATATTCAAAACCTCGAAATGGGTTCGGTTCTCTTGTACGCTCGGATATCCTCTGTACATATTATTTCACCTACAAATGCAAGCGTCGGGCTTGAGCCTGACGTTCTTGACTCGTAGGAATAGGCGGGCGGAAACGTGGGCTTTGAAGCCCACGAGGAGCCCGCGCCGCTGAGGGCAAACGCTGAAATCCGGGCAGTACGCTCGCTCGCCCTTGTGGTCTCGCTCGCTGGCAAGCAATATCGGTTCAGCGAAAAAGAAGAGAGAAGCGAGTGCGCTCCCAAGAGCGCACGAGCGAGGGGTCGGAAATCTCCGGGCCCACGGACATTTTCCTGCGTGACTCCCAAGTTCAGGCGACCTTTGTCTTCTTTGCCTGCGACTTAGAATATCCAGCCACTTTCCAGTCATTCAGAAAGAGCGTTTTGTTCAATTCAACAGGCATGCGCGAGACAGCAAAGCCTATATCGATCTTAGTGTCTTCCTTGTCACCCGTTATCCTGTAGATGTGGGCTCCATCGGAATGTAGCTTCAGGTCGTTGGTGTCTATGACTAGAAAATCCACCTGCTTGGAAAACTTCTTCGCGGCGTTTGTCACGACCGATGGCCACGCCTTGTCTACGCATTCGAGTTTTCCTGTGTCGCCCATCTCCTTGAACTTGTCGAGCGTTGTTCCGCGGTTTTCCATCTCCTGCGCGAACATGGCCAAATCGAAGTGCCTGTAAGCATCATCGTTAGGAGCTTTGCCGTTAGCCATGTCGGTCAGCATTCCCACTACTGCCTTCTTGCCTCCACATCCAAGTTTGAAGCCGTCGGTAGAGGAAAGGTGGCCAACCGTTATGATTGCTTCCAGTTCCCTGCTGCCTGCTATATCGGCGAGAGACTTCGGCAGGCCCTGCGGGTTCGCGCCTGCATTCGCAAGCACGATTACGTGATGCCCGTGTGTACGCTTTACTAGTTCGATGAATTTTCTGTACCCTTCGCTTCCTGGGTTCTTGAACAGCTTGCGCGCCGCATCCGTCTTTGACTCCAGGCTCATCTGCTCGTTGTCCAGAACAGCAAAAAGGCCAACAAGTCTCCAGTCCATGCATCCGACGATTGCTATCGCTTTCTCCATTCCCTTCACTCATACGTTTGATACCGTGTCTATGCTTTCCCTGGTTTAAAAACATTTAGTTAAGCATGCACTGCTCGCATTCACGCAACGAATGTGCAGGTGCAGAAGATGAAAAGATTGAGAGCAATAAGCAGCGCAACTTCTCCGACACCAGCGTTAATCTCGTAGGGCTTGCAAGTGCGATATAGAGCCGCGCTAAACGCAAAATCCGCAATCAAGCCAATCGGCCAATAAACAGCGGCGCCGAACAGTTCTAGTATCACCGCAAAGGTGATTGCGAGACTCGCGAAAACAGACACTGCTATCGCAAACCTATTTTCCATTATGCCTTGCTTGTATATCTTCTGCATCCATCGCATTACACCACCAAGTAAACGAAAAGCGCAATGAAGAACAGCGTAACAAAACCAACCGCCTGCTTAACAACAGTCTCGCTCTTGCGGGAAAACGGAAAGCCTGCGATAAGAATTGAGATGTAAACGCTAGAAACAATCGCGCTCGCCTTAAGTACATTGGTGTCAAGCAGTTTCTCGATGCCCATCCTAAATCTCCTCGATTTCCAAACTGTAGCCCGCCAAATCATGAAGCAAAAGGCCAGAATCGGCTCCGAACAAGATGATGCGGGCCAGCAACTCTCTCTTATCGGGCGCATAGACGCGCAGCCTGGCGTGACTGTGCCGCATTGCGCTCTGAAGTGAATCCAAATCAATGAAACCCAGTTTTTCCGCAGCATATTTCCTGATACTGTGCGCCGATCTGCTTCTCGGAACATTTCCGTTTACAACAAGCGAATCGTACGCCAGCCTCTCGAATACGCTGTCTCTCATCCGCTCAGATGTGCCGACGTATCCTCTCCAAGCGCGCAGCTTGTCGCCTTGCAGGGCATTCATCGCAACGAATGCTTTCTGCATATACTCTGAGTCTCCTAGCTCGGAAAGTGGCACAGGCAATTCGAAACCATGAGTGTCAAATCCCGTATCTGCATGCAAACTCTTTGTCGATGCATGCGCCGCGCTCCTGATCACAAGCATGTCCTCCTTCGTTGCCATGAGCCTAATCAGCAGAACGAATGCAGCGCCCGCGAATATCGGCATAATTTGGATTACATACTCAACGACTATGCTTGTCAAATCTTCACCACGCTAAAAATATCCTTTCCTGCGCGCACGATTCTCTGTCCGAAAGAGCCCGCCATGTCCAACGAGTCGATTACTTCCTTATTGCTTATCCCCAACTCGGCCGCAATCTCCTCCACATCCATTCCCGATGCACTATAAAGCGATGCTGCCTTCAACACCACCCTCCTGAATTTCTCGAGGTTTTTGGTCAGTTTATCGCGATTGTGCTCGTTCTCGCGCATCAGGGTTATGAGCCTCTTCGAAAGGATCAAGTCTGCAAGAGTGTTATCTGCCTTTCTTTCCACATGAGCAATCGCGTTCAACTGCTGCGCCGCAATGGTCATTATCAAGTACGGATACAGAGATGAAACTTTCACTTCATAGTCATCGGAAAGGGTCTGCACAATCCCTAGCAGCCTGAGCATGGCCTCCTGCATGAATGAAGAAGGCGTCTGTTTTGAATAGATCGTGATTGCAATCAGGTCTCTTGCCAGCTCTAGCCCATAGAAGTGATCGTCTGCTTCGCTTCCTTTCAGCAAGTACTTGAGCGAAGTCCCCTCTTCAATGAGCTGCATCCCGTGATAAGCCTCTAGCGCGTCTTTCACTTTCGAGGTTTTTGATTTAAGTCCTGCGTCCACGCAGATTCGGCTGAAGAGATATCCCTCTCCTACCGAAACCTCCTTCTTTCTCATTTACTCGCCATCGACGATACCGCAACCGCGAACGAATCCGCTATCGTTCCCTCGTCTATTCCGAGTTTGCGCAGCGCGGACAGCGTCTTCCTTCTCGGCACTCTGTTTTCCATAAGAAGCTCTATCAGGGCGGAGAGGTCTATGTAGCCGTTCCGTTCGGCCACACCCAGCGCAATGGTCACAATCTCTCTCCCACATACGCTATCCATCACTTCCTCGAATTTTTTCTTCGTTATTTCCATCTGCATCTCAACACCGACTCTAAACCTGACAACCTCATCTATCTCCATTCCGTGCACTCGTTCTATTACGCAGAAGTCCCTCTTTCCTGAAGTCCGCATCTGCATAGCCACACAGCTGCCCACCCCCAGCTTCTGTATAATTTCAACACGCTTTAGGCTGAGTCCGTAGTTGCTCGCGAGCTTGATGAGGCCCTGCTTGTTCTGCAGCCTGAAGACAAAAAGCGTGGCAGCATTTGAGAGCATGGCGATGTCTATATCTTCTATCAGCTGCGACGAGAAGATTAGCCCGTAACCGTACTTTCTGCCTTCCCTCAGCAGCATCTGGAGCGCCTTGCTTGTACCCAGCAGCTTCCATGCCTCGTCGAGCATGACGAAGACGCGGTCACCTCTCGTGTCCCCGGCCCTCATCTTCTCAGACAAGCGCCCGAGAATCTCCTCAGCCGCAGTCACTCTCGCCTTCTCGCTGCCACACCTCTTCAGATTTATGTAGGTAATGCCTGCCGCTCCCCGACCCAATTGTTCCTCAAAAACGGCAGCATCCACCTGCGATTCGCCAGCCAGCTCTACGAACTCAGCATACTCCCCTGTAAAATCCAGAAGCAGTACCTTCGAGCCTAGGATTTTGTTCAACTTAAGCATCAGGTTCTTCATCAGGTAGGTTTTTCCGCTTCCGGTTATGCCGCACACGAAGATGTGCGGATTGATTGCATTCTCGAAGTCAAGGAAATAGGGAAGGTTGTGCATCCTGCCGACCAGAACGCCCTTCGCTGCTCCGGAAAAGACGAGCTCGAGATCCTGTGTGCTGAGGTCCGGGAACTGGATAAGGTCTGACACAGAATCCACTCCTGCAAAAGTTGTAGTTCTCATGCGACCTCACGCTCAATTTCCAACTCTTCAAGCAGCCTTTCGCCCTTGAGGATTTCGTGCTCGAAACCCAGAGCCGATGCAAACGAATTAGCTATCTGTTCGGCGTTTCTCGCGGCTTCCCTAGAAGCTTCGAACTCGCTTGTAGACTTCGCGAAGGTCTTCAGTTTCGTAGACGTCGCAAGCAACCTTCCGCCCCTTATGCTTCGTATCTCGCTCTCCATAAGGGCCAGCTCTCTCCTGAGGCCGTTCACTTTGTCATATTTCTTCGGGTCGCTCCTCGCAATCTCTATCTCCTTCATCCTCCTCCTCTCCTCGAGCGAGTCGAGAAGCCTGCCCTGGTCGACGCTCTTCAGCCCGATGCTGAATTCGAACGGGAAGTTCGCATTGTAGACAAGCGAGGTTATCTGCTCGCCGTTGCGTTCGGTAGGCGCGTTCTTGAGTAGCACGCACGATACCGCGAAATACTCGCTGCCTATCTGTTTCACCGCGGAAGCCAGGCCTTCGCTCAACCTGTAGCCGTTGCAGACCTCCACGACCACTCCGCGCTTCAGGAGCATGTTGTTGACTATGTGCCCAGAGCTGAAGTATGCGGCCGAGGCAAACAGCAGCACCGCGCTCAAAGTTGCAAGATATCCGTTCTGCGCGACAAGACTGGACACAAACACGCCGGCCGCAAGCGCATAGAAGGCGTAGGAATAAAGCCTGTTACCGTTTTCGAATTGAAGCATATGATCACAGAAGGCTGAACTTGCCGAAGAAGCTCTCGGACCCGAGCAGCGAGGAGAGCTCCTTTACCGAGATTGTGGTAAGCATCAGGCTGAAAGTAGGGAGTATGAATGTGTAGACTATGAAGTAGGCCATGGCGTCGAATAGATAGCCCATCAGGTTCGACATCTGCACCGCAATCTGGCTTCCGATGTTTGCCAGATCTGGCACAATTCCTGTGTTGTTCGTTGCGGTGTTCACATATGACAGCGCCGTGCTTTTTATGCTGCCGAGATTGAGCGAGAGCGTTGTGAGGCCTGTCTGGTTCGACACGAGCGAGTACTGGCTGGCTATCGTAGCGTTCATCAGATAGGTGAGCGGGAGCACGATGTAGAGGCCGATAGTCAGAGCTATCAGAAAACTGCCGGTCTTCCTCGTTGGGTAAAACGTCCTAAGTACCAGCCCCGCAGGCAGAATAACTGTCAAAGCGCTCACAGATATGAAAGCCAGGATAGATGCCTGCACGGTTGCGCTTACGGCCGCTGTTCCAAGCACCTGCACTGCGCCCTGCATCTGCGCAAGCACAGGGCTCAGAAAGAGTTTGAAGAGCCCCAGCACCGCATAAAGCGAGACAAGGCCCGCAATTACTATCGACACGGTGCTAAGAATTGAGGAATGGTAAGCGCCCATGTAGTAATACTGGTTCGGTCCCACAAGATAGTTGTAAGCGAAGCAGATTGCGGCATTGTACTGAAGGAAGGAGCTGCAGCTTGTGCTTGTGCCGTTTGAAAGCACCAGGGAGTTGACAAACGAGCCAACAACACCTCCGTTTACGAACAGTAGAAGAAAGCCGCCTACAAGCGCGCCGTTTATCAGCGACTGCATCACTTCGTTCCTGCCGAGCTCCTTTAGCTTCTTGTCTTCGAGAGCGTAGCCTGCCCCGAGCAGCATTCCGCCTAATGCTAGCATGATGCTGACCAGCAGTATTGATATGTTTAGGCCGTATGCCCCGAACGGAACAATCTGCATCTGCTACACCGAGGAGTTGGTTATGTTAGTGAGAAGATGTGTCGAAGCAAGCGCAAGGCCGTTGGAAGCCACGGAGAGCACAGCGACGATTATAGCGCCTACAAGTATGTCGATGGCAGTCGCATGGAAGTTTGCCCTCTTCGTTGCCGGAAACAGCTGGCCTATAGCGTAGAAGATTCCCGCAACTATGAAAAGAACCGCGCTAAGCACAGGACCTAAGTGAGCCAATACGCTTTGGATGCCCGTAAGCGTGCTTACTATATCAAGTGAGAAAACTGCGGCATAGGATTTGCTTGGAAATAACGCTAACAATAACCACATCACTTTCGCATATCTTTTAACGAACTTCAGAAACAATAACGCATAACTCTTAATCCTCATTTATTTACCTCAATAGCTAATCATTTATTTAAGTAAAAGTATATAAGCTTTTCCAGAGTAATAAGAAGCAGCTAAGGAAAGGTATAAATATCAGTTTAAACATATGTTTAAACGATTACGTGGTGAAAACAATAACTATTAAGACCGGCGTGTACGAAAAACTGGTAAAGGCAAAAGTAGGAAAAGAGAGTTTCAGCGATCTCCTTGACAGGTTGCTAGAAACGGCGTCTCCTGTGCTACTTATGAAACGCATGCGCGGTTCAGTGGTTTGGAAGGATAAAGAGAAACTGTTGTCTGAAATCCGCGCAAAAAGAGGAGGAAGGTGATCCAAAATGATACTTATAGACACCGACATGCTTATTGAGATACTTGACAAGCATTCAGACTTAGGAGACAAAGCTTCAAAAAAGGTTATGGCTAGCGGCGAACGGTTTTGTACGTCTGCTGTAAATCTCCATGAAATACTTTATGGTTACATCAAGCGTGCGGAATTAGTAGACAAATCATTGCTCATCCCTGTGCTCGAGTATACCAAGACTGATGCTATACTTTCATCAAGGCTAGAAGCTGAAATTGAAGAAAAGAGTGATGCAAAGTTGAGATTAGATTCTATGATTGCCGCAGTGGCCATAAACAACCATTGCAAATTACTCACGAACAACCACAAAGATTTTAATCAATTCAAAGGCCTCGAATTCTTCTAAATGGCATTCCATCACCCAAGTGTTAAATATTTTTGGCTCCATTAGAACTTGGTGATAGAATAGCAAAATTTGAAGTGCCAGCTCTGCCGTATGCATACAACGCTCTGGAACCGTACATCTCAGAGCAGATAATGAAACTGCACCACGACAAGCACCATGTAGCATACACGAACAACCTCAACGCCGCGATAGAGAAGCATGCTGAGTGGGGGAACAAGAGCATAGAGGAGATACTGAAGACATACGCGAGCGCACCAGATGACATAAAGAACGCGCTCAGGAACCACGGAGGCGGCTTCTACAACCATTCGCTCTTCTGGCTCATGATGTCGCCAAAGAAAGACCAGGCGCCTTCCGGCGGGGTCGTCGACGAGATAACCAAGCAGTTCGGCAGCGTCGATGCATTCAAGACGCAGTTCGGAGATGCGGCAAAGAAGATATTCGGATCCGGATGGGAGTGGCTCGTTCTTGACAACGGCAAGCTGGCTCTAATGAGCACCCCGAACCAGGACTCGCCGGTGACGCAGGGCAAGACGCCGATACTCGGCCTTGACGTATGGGAACATAGCTACTATCTTCAGTACTTCTCGGACCGCGGCGCCTATGTCGACGCCTGGTGGCACGTCGTCAACTGGGAGGACGTGGCGAAGAGGTTTGAGGCCGCGAAGAAGTAAGTAAACTTTCATTTCCGAGCGCCTTTTATCCCTTGAGCTGTAACCTTTTTCCCGCAACCGAGGTGGAAAAATGGACGCAATCAACGACTACTGGTATGTTGACAGGCACGACAAAGAGCTCGAGGCGATCAAGGCAGGCAGGTCTCCGATATCCTGGAGTAACAGGAAAGAGATGGAGAGACATGTGAAAGAGGATTTCGGCCGCGCTTTCGTGGACGAGGCGATTCTCACAGCCGTTCAATCCGATAACCGTGCAGCTGCACTCGCATTTCTTGATAGCGACTACTGCAGGTCGTTAGTGACCTACGGCGCAGCGAAGATGGCGCTCGGCCTCATTTCCGGTTCCGAGGCGAAAGGCTCGTTGGATTCGTTGGCAGGCTCGCTGCTTGGACGGGAACTGCAAGGCGTGATGGATCACCTGTCTGAAGAGGTAAAAGGGAGCGGCGCGCTAGAGGTTTTCAGGAAGAGGAAAGGCGTGCAGGAAGACAGGGAGCACGTCGCTTCGACATTCTATGTCTCCAACCTTGCCTACGGGCTGCTCGAGTGCGCAGTCGACATGCAGTCTGTGAAGGATGTAAGGGAACTGCTGGCCCAAAAGGAGGAATTCCTAGACCACATATCCGCAGATGACCTGAAGAGACTCGGTTCCTCCTCATCTCCCAAGAACCCTGAAATAAAGGAAACTGTAATCCTGCTCAGCAAACACTTCGGACGCAGTAAAGAAGCGGACGAGGCCATAGACGATGCGGTCGGCAGTATCAGGGATGCGCTAAGGACCAGCAGCCCCGAGTATGTTGCGGTGCAACTGAATATAAGGACAGGCTTGGATCTCTCGCGCTCATCCGGCAAGCAACCAATCCGCGTAAGGCGCTAGCCGGCTTGCCTTATCAGAAAGCAATATATAGCTTCCAAGACAACAAACTATGCTAATTAGGTGAGCCAGCATGAAGCTTAGACCCGGGAGGACGGTGCGCAAGATCAATAGCCAGGCTTGGGCAAGGTACTCGATAAAGAAGCCGAAGAAGAACTACATCAAGGCGCTCCCCAGGACCTCGCTCCTGATCTTCAACATGGGCACAAAGAGCGACGGCTACGACCTCGAGCTCACGCTCAAGTCGAGGCAGAACGTGCAGCTCCGCTCGAACGCGCTGGAGGCCGCGCGCCAGGCGGCCAACAAGTACCTCGAACGCGAGATACCCGGAGCGTACTTCATGCGCGTGGTCCCGTTCCCGCACAACGTCGTGCGCGAGAAGAAGTTCGCCACTGGCGCAGGCGCAGACCGAGTCTCGCAGGGAATGACGCTCTCTTTCGGCAAGCCATCCGCAGTTGCCGCGAGGGTCTTCGAGGGCCAGATGGTCTTCGATCTTATGACCAACGCCGCGAACAAAGAGGTGGCGCGAGAGGCACTGAGGCGCGCGTCAGACAAGCTCTCAGGCACATATTCCATAACGCTCGCCTTCGGCCAGAAGCCGACCGCGGCATCATGATCTCGTTTTCGTTGATCTCATGAGGTTACTCTTGCAGTTCCCTGAGGGGCTGAAGCAGGAAGCGCTCAAGCACGCAAAGAAGCTAGAGAGCGAGGGCAACGAGGTCATAATATCTGCGTCGCCCACCTTCGGCGCGTGCGACCTCGCGATAGACGAGGCTAAGAAAGTTGGAGCCGAGAAGCTCGTGCATTTCGGCCACTCCGAGTTCCACCACGTCGATTTCAACGTAGAGTACGTCCCATACCTGATAGACGCCTCGCTGGAGATACTGCCGGAGTCGCTGAAGGCCCTCTCGGGCATGAACAGGATATGTTTGCTCACCACTGTCCAGCACGTGCACCAGCTCGACTCGGTAAGGAGGTTCTACGAGGAGAACGGCAAGGAGGTAGTGCTCAACAGGCCGAACGGCTTCGCAAAGGTCAACGGCCAGATTCTTGGATGCGACGACGGCAACGTCATGGTCATAGACAGGCAGGTCGACGCATTCGTCTACTTCGGCGGCGGGATCTTCCACCCGCTCGGCGCCCTGCTGCAGACGACAAAGCCCTTCCTGATAGTAGACCCGTTCCAGAACAGGACTTGGCGCATGGACGAGATGCGCGAGACGTACAGGAAGAGGAGCAGGGGCAAGGTGCTCACATCGCTCAAGGCGAAGAGCTTCGGGATACTGGTCAGCACTAAGAACGGTCAGTACAACATGAACCTCGCTACGATACTCAAGAAGAGGATAGAGGCGAGCGGTCTCACGGCCGCGGTCCTTGTTTCGGGCACGCTCGACTTCGAGAGCATAAACAACATGCTCGAGTTCGACGCGTTCGTCAACACCGCGTGCCCTCGCATAGCGATAGACGACGTGGACAGATTGCGTAAGCCGCTGCTCAGCGCCAACGAGCTGATCGAAGTTCTCAACCTCATAGAGGCAGGAGTTCGGGCTAAGGAGGAAAAGTAAGGCAGACTACGTAGCCTTGACGTTCAGTGTCGCCAGTTTCGAGATTACTCCAGTGGTGCTGCCCACCGTGTACTCGGCCCAGATGGCCCCGTTGACCGAGGTCCCGACAGTGTTTGGCAGCGTAAAGCATGTGGTCCCAGAGCTCCCGGTGATAGCGTTTACTGTGCTGAACGAAAAACCCTGTCCGTCGTTTAGGGTGCCGACCGACATTGGCAGGCATGCCGCAACTGAGAACGACGAGACCGATGGCGTACCCGCTGCGCTCAGCACGATTATTATGTTTGTCGACAACCAGGACGACCCCGACACCTTATTGAGTGTCGCGGTAAAGGTGCCCATGTGCAGCGTGGGATTTTGGCACGAGTATCCTGAATAGGCGAGGCAGCTGGTGCCAAGCGCAACATTGCTGTTGAAAAGTCCAAGACTGAAAAGCGCTCCGAGCACCACTGCGATTATGAGGATGGCCCACCCGTAGGTCATCAGGTACTCCATCGCGCTTTGCGCTTTCATGTTCTTACGCATCTTTATCATCGATTAGGTCCTTGAGGCGATCCTAGCCACCTCGGCGGTAAGCCACGATCCCCTGCTTGTGCTGGAGTTGGTGGTGTAGTTGATCAGTATGTAAGCCGAAAAGCCCTCGGTGGGTCTGGGCCTTATGTAGGGCTTGCCGTTATACCTGAAACAGTTCAGGTTGGTTACGACTACGCTCTGGTTTGTCGAGATGTTCAATGGCGTGTAGCGTGTCGGGTTCGCTTCGGGTGAAGCGGGCTGGGACGTTGCGGCTCCGAAGTTTGTGGCATTTCCCGAAATCTCAACCATCGCGCTCTGCGGGTCAGGAAGTCCGTACGAGCTGACGTTGGTCGTGCACGACAGGCCAACATTGTAAAGCGTGGTGTTCAGGCGCTGGCCGAGCACCAGGGAGAGGTTGCCGTATACGTCGAGCAGGGGGCTCTCGCATACGAAGCCAGGCTGAGCGACGCACGAGACCGTTTCCCAGCTCGTGAGGCTCAGGACGCTGAGGTTGTAGACTGCCAGCAGGCCGGCCACAGTTATGGCCACGGCCCACAGATAGATGATAAGGTGCTCCTTCTTCGCCGGGATCATGCAAGCAACTCTGGGCACGCGCCAACTCCAACTTCGTCGGCTATATTCTTATAGCTATGGCTGACCGCGAGAAACTTGTTCTCAAACCTGAGTTCTATGATGCCTTCACGTTCAGCGTGGCTACCTGCGATATGAGCCCGCTCGTTCCTGCGGCCGTGTAGAACGCCCATATGCTGCCAGAGAATGAGCTTCCCACGCTCACAGCAAGCGGCGTAGCAGAGCACGTGCTTGTGGTTGTCGCAGCTTGAGTGAATATTACGTTGAACGTCTGGCCCGATGAGAGTCCGCCCGTTACTGGGTCAGAGCATCCCGCAGCAGCGAACGCCGCAGCTACCGGGGTTCCAGTGCCGTACTGCAGAAGCAGTACGTTGGTTGCTGTCCACGAGGTTCCCGTTGCCTGGCCTACAGTTGCTGTGAAAGTGCTCGAGTGAAGCAGGGGGTTTGTGCACGTATAGCCGGAATAGGCTATGCAGCTGGTTCCGAGCAGGTTGCTGCTGCTGAACACTCCCAGGCTGAACAATGCGCCGAGCACCACCGCGATAATCAGTATCGCCCACCCGTAGGTCATCAGGTACTCCATCGCGCTCTGCGCTTTCAATCTCTTAGCTCCAATTCTATTCATCCAAATCCCTTTTCTACCTTTAATCGGCATCCAATTTAAGCTTTGCCATCATGTGGCCTTTATGTTGATCGTCGCTACCTGCGATATCAGACCGAAGGTTCCTCCAGATGTGTACTCTGCCCATATTGTGCCAGATATCGTGCTTCCTACGCTAGAAGCAAGTGTCGATAGGGCCGAGCAGGTGGCCGCTCCGGTCAGTGCGTTGACAGTCGAGAAAGTGGTAGATTGGCCGCTCGCCAGTCCTCCAGAAACTATGTAGGGCGGGCATGTGATTGTGTTTGTACCAAATGAGTTAAATGACGCCTGCGTTGGCGTTCCTCCTCCGTACTGCATCAGCACGAGGTTTGTGGTAGTCCACGACGTTCCTGTCGACTGGCCCACAGTGGCCGTGAACGTGCCCGAGTGAAGCAGCGGGTTCTGGCACTCGTAGCCAGAGTAGCCTATGCAGCTGGTTCCGAGCAGGTTGCTGCTGCTGAAGACTCCCAGGGAGAACAAGGCCCCAAGGACGACTGCTATGATGAGTATTGCCCAACCGTATGTCATCAGGTACTCCATCGCGCTCTGCGCTTTCACATTTTTCTTATTGTTATTCATCTTCCCATTCCTTCAATATCTTCACAATTAATGAAATAGCAAGTATTTTAACCATATCCTTACCTGCTCGTTGCACCCAGCAGCTCGCTCGCCGTGCTCTCAACCTGTATCCTTGCCGTATCCTGCTTCCTCCTGAACTCGGGAACGAGGGAATTCGCGAAGCGCATCGCCCTCGTGGAGTCGTATATGCCCTTCATGAACCCGTAGTACTCGTTAGCAAGCTTGGTATCGCCGTCGCGCATCGCCTCGATGGCCTCGCGCTTCAGCTCCCCTGTAAGGTCCATTATTCCTAGCAAGTAAGGTATCTCTCTCACGCGCAGTTCCCCGGCTGAGGCTAGCCTCCTTTCCTTCAGTATAATATAGAACGCCCTGGCTTCCACGTATTCCTGGTGGGCCTGCGTAGAGAAGTACTCGAACCCCTTCTCAGCCTTCTTAAGCTTCAAAATCAGCGCGGCAAGGCGCTTCATCTCCGAGCCCGCTCCCTTCATTTTGCCAGCGTGCATCAACGTTATCGATTTGCCCGCGGCCCTGATCGCGTCCCTGGAAAGCTCCTGCACGATGTCCTTCTTCTTCTGCAGCGCGATCAGCCGCTTCTCTATCCTTCCAACATCGGGTATGCTCCGCATAGAATCATTCATTACTCATTTCTCGCAAAGTGAAATAAATACTGCTGGGCGTATCCGGCGTAAGCCCCCCAACGCTCTTCCGCGAACTCGTGTATCCTCTTCACGTTCTGCTTCCTGCCGTTGAAGTACGTGCGCTCCACTATGCGCTGTATCCACGTGTCTATCGGGAAGGCCTCGAGCTTGCCGTAGCCGAATAGGAGTATGCAGTCGGCGACCTTGTCTCCTACGCCGTCAAGCACCATCAGTTCCTCCTTAGCCTTGGCGTATTCCTTCTTTCCAAGCTTTCCAAACGCGTTCTCACTGCTCCACTCCCTGGCCACAGATTTAATGTACTTCGCCCTGAATCCTGCTCCGTGCGACATCAGGTCGCTTACGCTCCTCTTCGAGATCTCCTCAGCCGTCGGGAAGCTCCTGAAAGTTAGCTTTACATCTCCTGCTGAGAAGACGTGCTCCTCGCCATACGCTGCGATGAGCCTTTGCACTATGCCCCGTATCCTCTTGACGTTGTTGAACTGCGAGATGACGAAGCAGAGCGTGGTCTCCCACGGGTCGTTCCTTGTTATGCGCATGCCCCTGTACTTCTTTATAGCAGACTTCATGAACGCGTCTGTGCCTATGCTCCTGTAGATGGCACGCATGTTGTCATCGAGCCCGAACCTCGCCCTCACCTCTTTCCTCAGCGTATCAGCATCGAGAGGGCCGTACGCCCTGTACTCGACACTGCCGCCGTTCTGCGCAACCTCGATAACGCTGTTTTTGTATGCGTAGGTTATTCCCTTCCTGTCGTTGCGCTCGTCGCCGAAAAAGGTGAGCGGCTGCGCGCTTTCTACAGTATGCGCTATGTCGAACTCCCCCACTCTCATGCTCCGCATCAAATCTCTCCGATTAGCTTCCTCACTTGCTTTGTGGTGTCCCTGTTCCTTATCGTGACCGTGTCGTCGTCAAGCGTGGTATAGTCTATGGTGATGCAGTACGGCACGCCGATCTCGTCGGCACGCGCGTACCTCTTGCCTATGCTCGCAGTCTCGGAGTAGTAGCAGTCTACGCCCTTCTCCTGCAGCAGTTTGAAGACGTCAGTCGCCTTCGCTGTAAGCTTCTCGTCCTTCTGCAGCGGGAACACCCCGTACTTGTACGGCGCGATCTTCTCGCTGAGCCTCAGCCATGTCCAGCCCCTCCCGTCGTCGTCGACAACGCTGTTGTCCAGTATAGCGAAGACGGGCCTGTCGCCGCCCAGCGTCGCCTCAACAACGTGCGGCACTATCCTCTTTCCGCTCTCGGTAAGCACCGCCAGCTCCTTTCCGGATTCCTTCGCGTGCTGTGACAGGTCCCAGTCGGTCCTGTAGGCTGTGCCTGCGAGCTCTATGTAGCCGTAGGATGTCTTCATCTCCAGGTCCACGTTGCCCCTGGAGTAGTGCGGCAGCTCCTCCTTCTCCAGCTCCCTGAACCTGTAAACGCCCTTGTCAACTCCAAGCTCCTGCATGAGCTTCTCCTGCAGGTAGATGAGGAACGCGAGGTACTTGTTGGGCATGGAGCCTTTCTTCAGAAGCTCCTCTATGCTGCTGCTCCTTGCCTCTTCGCTCCCCTTGGCCACGAAGCTTATCTTCTCGCGCAGCACGCCCTTCATGTCGAAGCCCATTATCTCCTTCGGGTCGTCATCCGGGTCTATGAAGAGCTCGAGGTCCATCTGCGTCAGCTCTCGAAGCCTGACAAGCTGCTGCCTCGGGCTTATCTCGTTCCTGTACGCCCTGCCCACCTGCGCTATGCCTACGGGCAGCTTGAGCCCGTGGGTCTTGTAGAGGTGTATGAAGTCCACGAATATGCTCTGCGCCGTCTCCGGCCTTAGGTAGGCGGCGCTGCCTCCGGCCGTGGGCCCTATCTGCGTCTTGAACGTCATGTTGAACCTCTCCACCTTGCCGAGCTTGTTGCCGCACCTCTCGCACTTTATGCCGTGTTCTGCTATCTGTTTCTCCATCTGCTCCATGCTCATCTTCTTTACCTTCGCGGCCTCGTCGCCCATTCCCTTCTTCTCGTAGTACTCCTCCAGTAGCTTGTCTGCCCTGTACGGCGTCTTGCACACTGTGCACGCGACCATCGGATCCGTGAACGCAGAGAGGTGCCCGCTCGCCCTCAGAACCGGCTCCGGCACTATGTTCGTGCTCTCGATCTCTAGAGCGCCGGTCTTGTTGACGAAGAGCGAGCGCCACGCGTTCTCGAACTTGCGCTTTATCCTCACGCCGACCGGCCCGTAGTCGTAGAATCCCGCGACGCCGTCGTATATGCCGAACGCCTGGAAGTATATGCCCCTCCTAGCCGCTATGTCGCTTGCCTTGCTCTCCGCTTTTGTCGGCATAAAACCAATTAGATTACGCATACGAATTATTAATCCGATGCGTGCGAGGTAACGTCCCTGTGCAATCATTTTATATTGCATTTTGTACAAAGGAAATACGGGAGAATGGCGGGACATCTGGCAAAAAGGACACGCATGCGAAAGAGAAAGCTGCATGCCGAAAGGGAGCAGGTATCGATAGAGGAGATAACCGCCCTGGGCTTCGGGGTTGCGATAGCAATAGTCGCTTCGCTGCTGATCCTGCAGACCCTCAGCGGAATCGGCAGCGCGGTGCCCAGCAGCTGCACCTTCGCCCTCGGCATAAACTGCCAGGACTTCGTGCTCACCTCGAACTCCACGTCCACAGAGTTCGCGATGCTCGGGACCAACATGCAAGAGTACCCTGTAACGGGCCTGAGCATGGTCGTGGGCCTCAACGGCCAGTTTACTACAGCGCAGTGCACCACAGGCAAGATAAGGCCCGGCCAGCCGTTCGTCTGCTTCGCACAGCTCAGCGCTTTCCAGAAGCCAGGCTCGCAGTCTAGCGGCAACATCACAGCCCATGTCGGATACTGCGGCTTCAACGGCGGGGACTGCAGCGCAGCGCAGCCAGAGAACTACGTCGGCTCGTATGTCACGTCTACCGGCAGGTACACGAAGCCGCAGATAGGTCTTGTGCTCTTCACGCCGAACATAAGGTCCAACGGACCCTACTCGATAAATGCAAGCTTCGACGTCTTCGGATACTCTCTTTACCTAGCAACGATCACGCTGACTCCGCAGCCAGGCTCGCAGCCTAAGCTCACGTACTCGGGCCCCGGAGCATCATCGCTCAACGTTTCAGTAACAACGCTTTCCAACGGCTGCGCCGCAGTTGTCAACGTGACATACTCTAACAAGACCGACATAGGCGTCTTCTCGCTAAACGCGAGCAACTACACCAGCTCGAGCTACAAGCTCTCCGGTAATACCAACGGAGGGTGCCTTGCGCTCGCTACGGCTACGAAGACCGTGTCCGTGAGCGGAAAGAACAACACCGCAGGCCTCTTCACGCTTGCCAACGTCTTCATAAACATCTCCTCTACAGGCTCGCAGAACGACCTCGCGATCTTCAACAGCACCGCGACGCTGAAGATAGCGGGCAATTACAACAACGTCACGCTCTTCGATAGCAACGCCACGCTGACGATAACTGGCACGTACAACCAGGTGAAGTTCGTCAACAGCAGGATAAGCAACCTTGTGGCCAGCGGCAACAACAACCTGATAATACTCCAGAACACGACCGTCGCGCAGCAGAGCGTCAGCGGCACAAACGACATAATACAGAGGTCTTAGCGCTGTTTAGTGCAACATATTTATAGACCAAACACCAAACCTATTCTGGGGCTTTTTTGGTAGAAACAGCGGAGGAGAAGAGACGCAGGATTATCGGCTTGGCGAAGGAGGCGGTCAGCAAGGCCTACTCTACGGGCGAGCACTCGATAGCCCAGGCGATAAACGCCTACAACGAGATAGAGAAGACAAGGAACCTGCTGCACGAGCGCATAGAGGAGTGGTACGGAATCTACTTTCCGGAGCTAACGATCCCGAGCGCAGAGAAGTACACGAAGTTCGTATTGAAGATCGGGGCCAACAAGAAGCAGGCGACAGAGGAGGAGCTCAGGGAGTTCTTCGGCGACGCTAGCAAGGACGTCCTTGCCAGGATAAATCAGAGCATAGGCGCCGAGCCTGAGAGCGGAGAGTTCAAGGCGTTGAGCACAGTGGCGAACACGGAGCTGGAGCTCATGCGCACAGAGCGAGAGATAGACGCGTACTTGAAGGAGAGCGTACCGAAGCTCATGCCCAACGTCTCCTATCTTGTCGACTACAAGCTCGCGGCAGAGCTGCTCAGCCGCGCGGGATCCCTCAGCAAGCTGGCGATGATGCCGAGCAGCACGCTGCAGCTTCTAGGCGCAGAGAAGGCGCTCTTCAGGCACCTGCGATCAGGCAGCAAGCCGCCGAAGTACGGTGTGCTATTCAAGCTCAAGGAGGTTACAGAGGCGGACAGGCGCAGCAAGGGAAGGATAGCAAGGCTGTTCGCAACGAAGCTCAGCATAGCCGCGAGAGCAGATTCGATCTCAAAGAGGTTCATAGGCAAGGAGCTTAGGGAGTCGATAGACAAGGCAATGGCGCAGATAAAGGAGAAGGAGAAGCTGCCAAGGAAGCCGTCGCAATGGACACCTGGCCCGCGAAGGCAGCAGAGGCCGCAGGGCCAGCAGCAGGGCAGGCTGAGATGGCAGGACCGCAGGGGGAGAAGGTAGCTGCATGGCAAAAGAAGGAGAGAGGGTAAAAGCCGAAACAGAGGCGGCTCAACTGAGCGGGCTTAGGAGGGAGAGCGTCATGAGCCAGACCCGGCTGATACAGAGGCTAGAGATACCGCGCGAAAAAGAGCTTGACAATCCCTTCACTTTCGGAGCCGGCCTCGAGCACGGAGGCCTGAACAAGAAGGCATACGCTAATCTCAGTAAAATATTCGCATTCGACTACATGGGCGCCGCTGAGTATGAATGGGGCGCGATTCCTGAGTCGCTCGGCAAGATGTGGGACGCGGGGTCGCGGAAAGAGCTGGTTGCCGGAGTCCTGAAACTGGAGGAGGGCGATGTGTTCTACATCTGCAACAAGCAGATAGAGAGGGAGATGAGGACCGTAATCAAGAGGATTGCGCATGGGGGAATAAGGACAAGGGATTACGTGGGCCTTAGAGAGGCCATGAAGAACAAGGATAGGAAGCCCGGCGAGCTCGCAGGATGGATCGAGCTGGACAACAGCTTCATGTTCTTCGTCGACAGGCCGATGTTCGAGAAGAGTGCAAAGCTCTTCAGAATGGAGCTCTCAGTGCCGAAACTCGCGGATAAGCGCCGGCTTCGATGATGAACGAACGCTTCCATGCGGATGGACTGGAATACGCTTAAATACCTTCTGCTCATAACAGAGTAATAACGGTGTTTTGATTGGGAATAAGTAGCGCTTCTAGACCTTCTGACATACTCCAGCTCGACGAGAAAACAAACACTCTGGTAGGCTCGAACGGCGAGGCGATAGGCCCATTGCACGCTCCCTACCACAGGACCATGGAGCAGATAGAAGCAATGCCTGTCATAGACAAGACCAAGACGGTCTGCCCGTCATGCAAGCTGATAATCGACGGCGTAATCTACAAGGACGGCGAGAACGTAATGATCCGCAAGTACTGCCCCGACGACGGCTGGACCATAGAGAAGTACTGGGAAGACTACGACATGTACATGCGAATGCGCAATTACAATTACTACGGAAGGGGATTCGACAACCCTGACGTCATAAACAAGGGCGAGAACTGCCCGTTCGACTGCGCCATGTGCCTCAGGCACAAGAGCCACAGCGGCCTGGTCAACGTCGTCATAACGAACAGGTGCCACCTCTCGTGCTGGTACTGCTTCTTCTACGCGAAGGAGGGCGAGCCTGTGTACGAGCCCTCAAGGGAGGAGCTCAACAGGATGTTCGTCAAGCTCAGGAACCAGAAGCCGATACCGGCTAACGCGCTGCAGATAACGGGCGGCGAGCCGACGATGAGGGAGGACCTGCCGCAGATAATCAACATGGCGAAGGAAGCAGGCTTCGACCAGATACAGCTCAACACCACCGGCATAAACCTCGGCATCCACCCTGAGATGATGGTCAAGCTTAGGCACGCTGGCGTTAGCACGCTCTACATGAGCTTCGACGGCGTGGGCAAGCGCGCAAACCCCAAGAACCACTGGGAGGTGCCAATGACGCTCAAGGCCGCGAGGAAGGCGAATCTCAGCATAGTCCTCGTGCCTACTGTAATAAGGACGATAAACGACCACGAGCTCGGGAACATAATCAACTTCGCGATAAACAACATCGACATCGTGAGAGCGGTGAACTTCCAGCCGGTCTCGCTTGTGGGCAGGATGCCTGCGAGGCTGAGGGAGAAGCAGCGAATCACGATACCAGGAGCGATAAAGCAGATAGAGGAGCAGACAGGAGGCGTGATAACGAAGGACGACTGGTTCTCCGTTCCTTATGTCGGCGGAATAAACAGGTTCATAGAGGCGCTTACCGGAGAGTACAAGTACGACCTCTCCATACACTTCGCCTGCGGGGCCGGCAGCTACATCTTCATAGACAAGGACAACAAGATAGTCCCGCTCACGAGGTTCGTCGACGCGGCGGGCCTGCTGGAGCACCTTCAGGAGGCTGTCAACGAGATGGCAGGCAAGAGCAAGATACAGCGCAGGATCATAGCGATGAAGACGCTTCTCGACATAAACAAGTTCATAGACAAGGAGAAGCAGCCGAAGAGCATAAACTTCGCGAAGCTCTTCATGAGCGTGCTGATGAAGCACGACTTTGCGAGCGTCGGCATGTTCCAGATGAAGAGCCTCTTCCTTGGCATGATGCACTTCCAGGACGAGTACACGTACGACATAAAGAGAGTGGAGAAGTGCGACATACACTACTCGATGCCGGACGGCCGTGTGCTTCCTTTCTGCACCTTCAACGTCTTCCCCGAAGTGTACAGGGACAAGGTCCAGAGGCAGTACGCGATACCTAGCAAGGAATGGGAAGCGACGCACCAGGGCTGGAACTACGCAGTCGACAAGTACAAGAGGGACATAAAGGCGCTGGAAGCAACAGAGGAATACCAGCAGCTCTACCAGAAGGCAACCGACTACTTCAAGCTCCCGGTCAACATGGCCGAGGCTGCAAAGATACGCGCGTCGAAGGGCATCGTTGCCCCGAAGGTCGCGGTCGTGGAGACGAACACAGGCAGCACCGCATCTGTGCAGGTGCCGACCCATGCCGAAACACACGAGCATGAGCATGAGCATGAGCACGCACATGCGCACGAGCACACGTCCGGAGATTCCTGCGGATGCAAGGGGGAGGAAGGGGCCGCGTGCAGCTGCGGCGGAAACTGCGACTGCTGAAGAGACAAAACAAACACACATCGTGATGTGAATGGACAGGAGAGAGAACGCAGACACGCACACATATCAAAAAGAGCTAGAGAAGGAGCGAGCCGAGACCAAGGAGTACAACGAGTACGTCGACGAGAACGGGGCGAAGTACCGCGTTCCATACCACATGGTCAGGGAGGTGACCTTCACGGGCCTGAAGAAGGAGGAGCTCATAGACACGGAGCACTCTGCAAGATTGCAGTACAGGTTCATGCTGATGGACTCGATACTCTTCGCTAAGGTCGAGTTCGTTGCAAGGAAGATAAAGCTCACGTACAATCCCGAGACTGCCGACAACAGGAAGGAGAAGATGAGCCTGCAGCAGATAATCGAGTTCTTGGCCAAGCAGGGAGTCCACGTAGACCAGCAGCAGATGCAGCAGCGCGATGTCGACTACTACAACGAGATCTACAAGTACCAGTACAACCCGCCCAGCATAAGGGAGCACCCGCCCTACGGCTACACCCTCGAGGAATGGAGGAAGATGAAGGCAGAGTACGAGGCGAAGAAGGCGGAGTACGAGCACGGCAAGCTCGAGAAGTTCCACGCGTTCCAGAACGAGTACCTCAGGGAGCACCCGGAACTCGCGGAAGAGCTGGGCATAAAGATAGAGCCGGAGAAGGAGGAGAAGGGCCTGATCGGGAAGGTGCTGAAGAAAAAGAAGGAGAAGAAGGACGAGAAGGGATTCTGGTTCCACGGAGTGTAGCGCTATTTCTTTAAACTATCAAGTCCAAGAATCATAGATGGGCAGCGACGACGATGACAGCGGAAAGCCCCTCGAGTATTTCGGAGAGGAGCCGCCCAAGGAGGAGGAGTACTTCACTCCGAGGCGCAGCCTGTTCTGGACAGCGGTAAGGGCGATAGCGATTATCGCAACGGCCATATACCTGATCGCTGTGCTCGCTGTGCCGATCGCCACGCATCTATACTCCCTTCTTCCAGGAACCTCGCCCAACGCGACGAACGCCTGCGGATTCATATCCTCTTACGGCTGCAGCAACCCCGCGCTGCTATCCAACGGCAACATAACCTTCTCCTTCCTGCAAAATACCGGCGCGACACTCTACAACGTCACGCTCTATGCAGTGCCCTTCTCCTCGAACTTCACGCCCGCTCAGGCATCGCTCTTCCCCAAGTCGAAGAAGATAGCGTCGATGTTCTCGGGCGAGATACTCAACATGACCATGAGCGGCGGCGCTAGCGGGTACGTGCCCACAGGAAAGGGCAGATTCAGCGCGAACATCGTGATAACCTTCGCAAGCGCCTTGGCCGGCGTGCAGGCTGCGCAGGTTATGGGCTACATGACCGTGACGCCGAAGTAGCTTCACTTGTCGAGTTCCGCCTTGAGCTTCTCGACAGTAAGCTTGATTATCTCCTTCTTCATGCCCTCGTCCTTGAGCTTTATGCTTGCGGCGTTGCTGTGGCCTCCTGTCGAATCTACGTACTGCGAATAGTCCGCGCGCACGCCCTCCAGTACTTTCAGCAGCTCCACCTTGCCTATCAGCTTCTTGCTCATGCGCACAGATATGAAATGGCCGAAGTGGAGCATGAGTATGCATGGGCTCTTGTTCAGTTCCTCTATCCTCCCGAGGAGCCTGGACGCGAACCTCCCAGGGAGCGGGTACCTCTCCTGCTCGTTTATGCGTATGTCCTCGAAGTCCGCCACGTATATCTGCGTCTTCGCCGCCTTGTAGATCTTCACAGACCTTATGGCGAGGTCGAGCATCTCGCTCACCCTGTTCTCAGCGTATGCGATCAGCTCCTCGCTCTTCGCCTTGTCCTTGAGCACCGAGTCGATGTCCTCCGGGGTGAGGTTGCCCTTCACTCCCGCGATCACGCGCGTGTCGCTCGTGAGCAGGTCGAGGAGCGCGGAGAGCCTCCTGCTGCCTGCGCTCGGCTTCGAGTACTCGCTGTAGTCCCCGATGAACGACGCCTCCTCCATCTCCTTCGTGTCTATGTTCGCTAGCGTCTTCGCGAAGACGCAGGCGAGGAAGCCGGCGGTGTAGTTGGAGTCGCCGCCGAAGCTCCACGGGTTGATGTAGTGCTCGAGCTTCTTGCCCTCGAACTTGTCCAGCACAGGGTGGTGGTCGAGCCAGATGATGTCGAACCTGCCCTTAGCTATCTCTATCCCAGGGTTGCTCTCCTCGCTCGTGCCGAAGTCGAGTATGAGGAGCAGAGGTTTCTCGACGCACTCGTAGTTGTTGCAGTTCAGCACATCAGCTGTTGCGTCCTCGCGCGAGTACGACACAGAGCCGTGCATGCGCCACGATATGTTCGGCTTGTAGGCCATGTGCTCGCTCGTCTCTACAGCGAAAGATATCGACTTGTAGAGCGCGTACGCGCCGCTCGAGCCGTCGATGTCGTTGTGGAACCTTATGACTATCGGCGCGCCCATCGTGAGCTTGTGCGCCAGAAGGAGCATCGCGTTCTTGAGCTTGCCCTCCATCTTCTCGGTCACAAGGTCAAGCTCCGGGACCATAGTGCGATGCAGCGCGCCCTTCATCATGCTTGCCGATGCCTTCGCTATCTCTTTGTCGAGCTCCGCTCTGCCCTTCTCGGTGGCCTCGAATGCCGAGACGAAGCCCTCAGCTATGGAGAGCTCGCCGAGCTCACCGGCGTTGAGCGAGAGCTTGCTGCGCAGGGAGTGCGTCCTGAGGGTCTTGTCGTGCGTCACTATGAAGTACTCGGTATCGTCAGCGCTCTGGCGGCGCCTTATGCAGGATACGAGTCCCTTCAATCGATCACTATGAGTTGGAAACGCAGCCGGCGCGCAGAGTCGCGTTGCCTATTCCGTTGCAGTATGTTGCGTTCTTGTACGTGCTAGCGAGCAGGCTGTAGCAGCTCACGACCTCGCTCCCGGTAAGCTGCGAACAGAGTGTCGCGTTTCTTGTAGACACTGCATGCGAGAGAGTTACGGACTGGACGCATGCCTGCTCGTACGCGCCAGCCTGGTAGCATGCGGCGAGCAGCGCTGTGTAGTTCTCCACGATGCTTGAGTTGTACGAGTAGGCTCCGGACTGCTCGAGGCAGATTGTCGAAGCTTCGCCCGCGCTTACGTTCGTGCAGAGCGCCGGGTTCAGCACCTTGGACGCGACGCTTATGTAGCAGTAGTCCCTGGCCGTGTAGGTCGTGTTGGGCAGGAGCGAGAGCGAGCTCAGCAGGAAGCTGTTCTGCGAGTATGCGCCTCCTGCTGTCAAGTTTGCAATCACGTAGTTGGTGAGATTCTTGCTGTTAGACGCACTCACGTTCCTGCAGTAGGCCGCGTTGCCTGTGAGCGTGGCGTAGCGGGTCATGACGATGGAGGAGCACTCAGCAGAGTATGTTGAATTGGATATCGAGGCACAGAGCGTTGCGTTGCCCTGCTTCACAGCTATGCCGGACTGGCACTGCCACGAGTACGGCGCCTGCGCGCGAGAGCAGAGGGCGTAGTTCCCATCGGCGCTCGCGATCGTTGAGAAGCAGATGCTTGCGGAGGTGCCGTTGCTTACGCTGCCGCACGTGCCCGCGTTCCCGCTCTTCTCTGCAACTTGCATGTAGCACGAGTCCGCGTACGTGCCGTTGGCGTATGAGCAGAGGCTCGCGTTCTCCTGCGAGAGCGCAAGCCCGGTTATGCACGTGTACTTGCTGCTGGCGAAGACAAGCCTCTCGCAGCCGCCGAGCGTGTTGCCCTGCGGTACGATGAGAAACGAGAGCGCGGCTATGACCACTACCAACACTGTGAGCGCGAGATAGACCCTGAGCCTTCTTGCGGGATCAGCTTCCTTGCCTTCTTCCAGCATTAAACCAGCTTGGCAGAACTAGAGGCCCATCTCCTCTGCAGATAGGACGTTTATGCCCTTTGATGTTATGTCGTAGGGCGTTGTCACGAAGCTGTGCCTCGAGCCACGCGTCTTTATCACTTCCATGGCAAGCATCCTCTTGTCCTCCTCGCCCTTCTCGTACATTATTATTATGCCGTCGAAGACGAAGTACTCGGTGCGGAACCTCAGCTTGCTTCGCTCCGGTGTGGTCATCTCGGCTGTGAGTATCGAGGTAACACCGAGTCTGCGAAGGTTGCTCACAAGGGCGAGCATCGAGCGCCTGTACGCCACCTGGTCGTTGATGAGCATGTCGAACACGGAGAGCGAGTCTATGACCACGCGCTTCGCGCCGGTCGACGCGATAGTCGACTCTATGTCAGAAACAACCTTCCCGAACTCGTACTGCGAGGAGCCGTCGCTGGATCCGCCGCCGCTGTGAAGCAGAGTTGCCGGGTCCTCGCCATCTACTATCAGTTTCTTGCTCTTGATCAACTGGTCTATGTCCTTGAAATCGCTGAAGGCAGACTTCGCGTTCATGATGACGCGCGCAGGGTCCTCCTCAAGGGCGAAGAAGACGGAGGTTATTCCCATCTTCGCGTTCTTGTACAGGTACTCGAACGAGAGCAGTGTCTTGCCGGCCCCCGGGCCTCCCGCAAGCATCACCTGGTTGCCCTCCTCTATGCCGCCGTAGAGCATCGCATCGAGGCCGTCTATTCCTGTCTTTACAAAGCTGGGCAACTTACCACTCAGACTATTACTACTAAATGCTTTAAATAATGTTCCAGTGGATTCAAGGAAAAAGTTTTAAGGGTGAAGAGCTAGGTTATCGTGATTGCGTGAAGAGGAATCTGTTCTACATAGGAATAGTGCTGGTGGTCCTGGGGCTCGGGGTCGGGTTCGTGGCCCCCGGATCTGTCATACCCTCGCTCTTTCCGAGCCCCGCTTCGCAGAGCGTGAGCGTCGCAGCGGGAAGCGTGGGCAACCTCCCGATCCAGCTCAACGAGTCCGGGCTGATAGTTCTTACGTTCAACTCGATCTCTAAGATAAATTTCTACGTGGCAAACGCGACAGCGTTCGGAGCGATAGGCAGCGCTGGAGCGAACGCGACCAGGACCGCGCTGGGGCTTGAGGGTAATGGCGTGTACGAGGTATACGAGAACAGCACAAGCGGCGCGTTCCCATACGCTGGCTACCAGAACACCACAGCACCAAACTACCTGCTCAACGTAAGCGCGATGCCGGCAGGAACCTACTACGCCGCTTTCTATAACGGCGGCAACGCAACCGCACAGGTTGGCATAACCTATCTCGCCATATCCATATCGAAGATACAGAACGGGGAGGCCTCCGTGGGCAACTACCTCGCAATAGCAGCTGTGTTATTCGTGGTCGGCGTTGGCCTTACGGTCTACTCGTTCATAGCTAAGGACACGAGCAAGGAGCAAGCAGCCACAGATGCGGAGGCAGCAAAAGAGTACGCGAAGTTGGATAAGAAGGGCAAGAGGGGCAGCAAGAGATGAAACTTTTCCTGGTGAGGCACGGGCAGAGCACGCTCAACAAGGTCAAGACCCACCAGACCCCGACAACCCCTCTTTCGCCAGAGGGGAGAGAGCAGGCGAGGCTTGTCGCAAGGAAGCTGAAGGGAATAAAGTTCGACGCCGTGCTCTGCAGCAAGTACCTGAGGGCCGTTCAGACCTCTGAGATAATCAACAAGGTTCTGAGGAAGAGGATAAGATACACGCAGATGCTCAACGAACACAGGATGCCGAGCGAAATTCAAGGCATGGTCTCAGGATCAAAGTTCATCATGGAGATACAGAAGAAAAGTGCGAAGCATCTTCACGATCCATCATGGCACTTCTCCGACGAGGAGAACGAATTCGAGCTTCGCGACAGGGCCATCAGGTTCCTAAACTACGTGAGGAGGATGGGGAAGAGGTCTGTGCTCGCGATAACGCACGGCGCGTTCATAGACATGATCATAACTGTGGCGATCTTCGGAAAGGAGACGATGCCTGAAGATTATTTTCGAATTCACAGGCATTTCCATGCGAAGAATACTGGCATAACAGAGTTGGAGTACACGGAGAAGCGTTTGTGGAGACTGCGCACCTTCAACGACTACTCGCATCTGAGATAATCGGCTCGTCGGCGTAGACCACGCGCCAGACATTCGGCTTCTCCTGCACGAATTTTATGCGCTTCTTTTCTTCGTCGCTGTAACACTGCTTGATCGTGAGGTTTCTGCGCCCAAACATGACATCACCTATATACAAGATGGCTTACCGCTACGTTGACAGACCTGCTCTTCGATGCCTTCTTCACTTCAGAGCTCAGGTGCTCGAGGTCTATGGTCGTCGATGCGTTTGCAGACACGACGAAACCGTACCTGCCGCTTGTCAGATGCACCTCCCTGACGCCCTTGAGCTTCACTATTCTCTTGGCCATCTCTCCGGAGTTGCACAGTCCCCTGGGCTCCAGCATCAGGAAACACATCCTGGGATGATGCCCTGTCTTCGCGTCCTCTTTTCCGTTCCCCATAACTTCCCCTTCAGGCAAGAGCCACAGCTAAGCGTCAAACAATTTCAGCAGAATAGAGTGGGTATGGGAAAGGGTAGGGCGTGTGAGTTCGTAGGGTGGGTGGTAAATCTCACAGAATTAGCATTAGCATACAAAATATGCCATGTGCCCAATATCCCCCTTCCCATGAGTATATGATATTCTCGTATTTATATAAATACTTATTGGACAACAAATACCAATATATTGAGAGAAATCCGAGTAATCATACGTTAAAAGTATAACAAAGAGATGCATTATGCCCGCTTCGAAGAAAACACAGGAGTTTGTGGAGAAGGAGCTGCCCTACAAGCTGCTCATGTACCTCTACGACGACTCCCGGGCGCCGCTCAAGGCCCTGGGAAGGGAGTTCAACATCAGCTACCATACAGTTTCGGAGGTGCTCAAAAAACTGGAAGAAAAGTACGTCTTGTCCTACACATTGGATTTGAATGAGCAAGCTCTTGGATTTACCGAGGGTAGGATCATAGCAATAAAATTTGGAAACATGCCTAACGTAGAGGCACTCAAAGAAAGATTCAAGAAAGATATTTTTGTACAATGTGCATATCTCGGCAGTGGTGATTTCGATCTGCTGCTCTATGTCGTTGGTCTGACTAACAAAGATTTTAACTTCTGGCAATACAAATTCAGAGTGGACTTCAGCGAATACAAACCGAACCTTAGGTTTGCGACAATAACATTCTATCCAATTGGTGCATTTCCTCTTAGAAATGAGCTTATTGCAGAAAGCACAATCTTGAGTGATAATGAGAAGAAAGTATTACTTTTGCTTAACGAAGATTCGAGGATAAAATTAAGCGAGCTTGTAAAGAAGAGCAAGTTGACGCAAATGCGCGTTATCTACATAATGAAAAAACTGAAGGAGAAAGGAGTGATCAAAAGATATACTACGTTGGTGCAACAGCCCGATAAGCGTTTACTTGCTGCATATGCTATATCAGATACTCCTGGCAAATGGCACAAAAAGCTCTTGCTGAATTTCCTCGAAGAAATAACTAGAGAAGATCTCCACGAGGCATCAAATGATTATGGGCTTATGTGCGATACGAACGGCTTCTGTGATGGATTATACATATGTGCATTTGAAGATGGAGAAGTAGCAGCCAAAAGAGGACCTGAAATACTGAGGAATCTATGGAAAGATGAAGATGCAAGAATAGAAAAGGTAATCTTGACAAGTTTACTTACTGGAAAGTGGCCATTTCATTTGGAGCAGTACAAACAGCAACTAAAGGATGTCTCAGAGATAAAGAAAGAATTATAGCAAGCAAAGCTTGTTCATTAGAGCCTTTGTCATCTTCACTTTGCCTTTGTAGTCGTCTTTAATAGACAACTCGCTTTCATGTGCAAGCATTCTAGGACAGTTGTTGCTGTTGTTCGAAATCACAAATACCGTTGTATTCATTCGCGTTGTTATTCGCATCTTTCCACTTCTTGTAAAGTGAATGAGTCTCAAAGCTTTAAAAATACTCTTATTTCGCTGCTATACAGGAATACACGGCTTCCTCGTGATTATTTGACGAACCCAACTTAGACATATACCTTATTAAACCTCTTTTGCCTATTCCTCGCATGGACAGCCTAGAGGAAAGGATCGGGGGCGAGATATCCATGGCAGAGAGCGCCGGCAGCGCCATGAAGAAGTGGCGTGAGCTTTTCGGCATCTCGCAGGTGGAGCTAGCCAAATATCTGAAGATCTCGGCGAGCACGATAAGCGACTACGAGGGCAACAGGAGGGCGAGCCCGGGAGTAGGCATAATCAAGAGGTTCGTGAAGGCGCTTCTCACCCTTGACGAGCAGAGAGGCTCCGAGGTTACAAGGAACCTGGAAAAGTTCAACGCGAAGAAAGAGGAGACTGGCAGCTTCTACTTCATCAAGGACTTCTCCACGCCCATAAGCGGCATGGACTTCTCTCGTTTGATAGAGGCGAAGATAGCAGCGAACCCTGGCCTCCTCGACACGGTCAAGCTCTTCGGCTACACGCTCCTCGACAGCCTCAGGGTCATACTGGAGATATCGCCCACAGAGTACCCGAAGCTCTTCGGCACTACGACCGAGCGCGCCTTCGTCTTCGACCAGGTCTCTACAGGCAGGTCGCCGATGGTTGTCATACGCGTCGCGCCGATAAAGCCCAAGCTCGTCGTCATACAGAACGTGGACCAGGTGGACAAGCTCGCGATAAAGATAGCGCAGATAGAGAAGATACCGCTTCTGACCACGAAACTGAACGGCGAGGAGCTGAAGGTCAGGCTAAACAATATATAGCCTGATTTGCAAGTAGCAGCGTGCAAAGCTCAATCCTAAAGGACAAGATAGCGGCCTGCAGGCTCTGCCCCAGGCTCGTAAGGTACAGGGAGTCGGTCAAGCCGGCGAAGAGGTTCTCCGACTGGAAGTACTGGCACAGGCCAGTGCCCGGCTTCGGCGACATAAACGCAAAGATTCTCATCGTTGGCCTTGCACCATCCGCGCACGGTGGCAACAGAACCGGCCGCGTATTCACAGGCGACCCCTCTGGCAACTTCCTCTTTGACGCGATCTATAAGGCCGGCTTATCTAACCAATCGACATCAGCGAGCAGGGACGACGGTCTTATGCTGAAGAACGTGTACGTTACAGCCATCGTCAAGTGCGCGCCCCCGGAGAACAAGCCAGAGAGGATAGAGGCGCACAGGTGCACGAGCACCTTCTTTGTGAATGAACTCCTGGCGTTGAAGAATGTAAAAGTCATAATTCCTCTTGGGGGATTCGCCTTAAAGTGGCTGGGCTTCGCGCTCAAGGAAATAGGAATCGATACTAGCGGCGTGGAAGATTTCGGGCATGGGAACGTGCACAAGGCGGGCCCCTACACGATACTTACCTCGTATCACGTCTCTCCAATGAACACATACACTGGAAAGCTGACCGAGAAGATGTTCGTAGATGTGCTCAAGAAGGCGAAGGAACTCGCACAGTAGTTATTTAACCTGAGCCAACCCTAATGCAAATCCGTATAAATCTCAGGAGTAATAGCATGGGTATGGCGTCGGGGTTGAGTGTTTTGGGAGTAGCCCTAGGCGTGCTGCTGCTAATCGGGCTCGGTTGGATACCTGTAGCTGGAGCGTTCGTAGCAGGATACGTGATCGGGATGCATATCAAGGGCCGAAGGGAGAGCGTAACCTTCTGCTTCATAGTCGGAGCGGTCAGCGCGGTAATACTTGCGTGGCTCTTCTACGTTGTCAGCACCGAGGTATTCGTGGTGACCGAAGGCCCTCTTTCCGGCTTTGGAGGAAGCCTCTTCACCTTCTTCTTCTCCCTTGGACCTATCTTCCTCATAGCGCAGACAATAGTGTTTGCGGTGCTTGGCGGATACGCCGGCTCCAGGGTTCGGGAGATGCTGTTCAGCAAGTAGGAAAGTGGAGGCAACGAAAAGCGGACACTGACACATGCTTATTTCGACAATTGGCTTTAAATAGACAAATAGTCCGAAAAACAATTCCGAACAATTCTAATTGGTTTTTATTTTACCTTAATCACAAAGTAC
>JAKASP010000002.1 GCA_021818995.1 Microcaldota archaeon | reverse complement strand
CCATCAGTTCCCAGTATGCGTCCAGCGTGAACTATGCCAACTCGCCTACTAATACGGGCAGCGGCCTCGGCAACATAAACAACATAACCGAGCCTGCGCAGGAGCTCATAGTGACGAGCCAGATACCAAGCGCTTTCAACGACGGAGGCTTCACAGGAAGCACAGCCACATACGTGCTTACTCCTTACACGCTGACAGAGAATGCCAATTCAATAACAGCCGGAGCTGGCGGAGCCGGCAGCCCGGTAAACGCCTTCGTTAAAATTGCTGCAGGCTATCCCACAAGCAACTACATCTCGACGACAAACCCGCTGATAGTGACGCTATCCGGCTTCACGTCCAACACCGCGACCTCGCAGCAGACAACATCGCTCACCTTCACGTCAAACACTTTCGGCGCAAACGCCATGTCCACTGCTGGAAACTTCTTCAACATTACGGCGATAAAGCTGAACAGGGCGCTGCCTGGTCTTACTGTGACCGCAAACATCACAGGCTCCGGAGGCTCCGATACCTTTTCGGGCAACCTGCCGTGGACCAACACGATCGTAGCGGGCAATATCCCGGTACTGGGGCAGGCGGGTGCAGGAACGGCCCCGACAACCGGAAACATCGTAGTTGTGACCTCAGCGAGCGGGGTCAACAGCATAAACTTCAACGGCCAGGTTGCTTCGGGCAGCACGATAACAATAACCGGCAACGTCGCGATAACGAGCGCCAACACGGTAAACGCTATCAGCACAAACCCATTCACTCTCAGCGGCAACCTGATAATACCAAACACAGCCCTGCCGCTGTTCGGCTCAACTGGCTCGGTGATAGGCAACGTGATAATATCTGGCAACGTGCTGATACAGAACACGAACATAGCGCTAACGACTAACACAGCAGCTGTGAACACCCTCGCTGCGGCAACAGGCTACCTGACGGTCACGGCAAACGTGCCGCTTTCGGGACCGCTTTCGATCACAGGCAACGTGGTGCTTACGGCAAACATTCCAACCGCGACAACTGTCAAGGCTGGACCCATAGGTATAGTCACATTCTCTCCAATGAACGCGATAGTCACAAGCGGCACAGCGGGAGGATCCGCGGGGCTCGCGACGCTGACCACAGGAACAACGCCCCAGATCATCTATGGCCCTCAATCAGGCAAGGTCTTCTACAGCACTGTAAGCGGAGCAAGCGTGATATACAACCAGCAGAACGGCCAGCCGACGACAAACTTCCAGATAACTGCGGCAAGCCCTGTTGCGAAAGGCGGCACAGGCCCGCTCTTCGGCTTCTTCCAGTACACGGCAAACGAGATCGACGTGCCCAGCAACACGCAGTCCCAGGACCAGTTCTCGTTCAACGTACTGAACTCGACAGCTGGCGTGGCAGCATCCCCGCTCTTCCAGATAAACTACTCTGCCACCAACACGCAGAACAACGTCACGTATGCGAGCAGCACCGGCAACAGCGTGAACGGTCAGGCCGGTTTCGTATCTGAGCGCGGAAGCAAGGTTGCTGCAATAGGAGCAACGTCGCTGACCTTCAACCTGGCGGAGAACGTGGACACGCTGCAGATCGTAGTGGGACCCGTGAACGGAACGGCCTCTGTTTCAGGAAAGAGCGTCGGACCTTATAGCGTCGGACAGTCGACCAACCTGCCAAATGTGACAATAGCGAACGTCAGCGGCAAATGCACAATAAGCGGATCCGTGAGCAGCAACAGCTGCTCGGTCGGCGGGCTCAGCGGCCTGACCGGGGTGCCTAACGCGGCATCAGCGATTGCGCCTGTAAGCCTGAACACAGCGGCAACGCCTCTCGTTGTACTGGACAGCAACGCGAACTCGGCCTCGACCCTCGTGGTCATAGGAAGCAAGTTCGTGAACAGCGTAGCGCAGCAGATTTTCTCGCAGAACCCAAGCTTGGATTCAAGCTTCAACACAGGCTCTGTGGTGCTGCAGGCATTCGGCAGCAACAGGATACTAGTTGCGGGCTACTACGCCAACCAGACCGTGCAGGCAGGAAACCAGTTCATCCAGGCCCTGCTGAGCTCGGCGTAAACCAGGCAGCGCCTGACCAAAATGTCGTCGTAAAAGCCGAGCCCACGCTCAGGAACGTATTTAAATTTTGACTTCTCTATTAACCAAGCCAGTGAATCAGATGAATAGGAACTCCACGCTCATCTTCGTCTTTCTCTTCCTCTCCATACCCCTTGCCACAAGTGCCTATTCGCTCCCAGAGGTCAATTCCCTGCTTGCGAGCTACAACGTGCCAGGTTCGCTGATAAGCACGCTGCAGCCTGTTAACCTCACGTACGCTGGCAACCAGTACGTGGGCATGTACAACGACAGCTATCCATACTTCATAGTAAACCTGACTGGCTCATACTCTCTGGTGCTCAACGCAACCGCGATATACAACATAATCAAGAACTACACGATAACCACCTCGCTCTCAATGGCCAACTTCACGCAACTGCACCAGCAGATGCTGCTCTACATGCAGTCTTCAGCGGGGCCGCTCAACGACTGCTATGTGGAAACAGGGCTCAGCACAGGAGCTACCTGCACCGTAGCGAACAACTGCCAGTCGTGCTTCTTCGTTCCCCTCTGCAGGTGCGACCTCACAGGCCAGAACTGCCCTGCCAACTCCTCAACGCCTCCAGGAGGCGGCGCCACAGGCTTCTTCGGCCAGGGCATAATACAGTTCGAAGGTCAGTATGCGGTGCTCAACTCTAGCTACAGCAACTTCCTCAGCGCATCAGCTAGCGTCAACCAGAGCAATGTGCTGCAAGGGCTTGCTGTCATGAACTCTGCCTTCGCTAACATAACCGGCCTCTCGTACAACATCTCCGAGAACCCAATCTTCCCTCCATCTGCCAACGTCACTCCCAACCAGATTGCAGGCTGCGCTAGCTACATCAACCAGACGATAGCCCCGTGGTACTGCTCAGCTCTTGGCTACTGCGAGAACACGAACTTCAACTACACAAAGCTAGCCTACATTAGCTATCTGCTCAGCAACATAAACCTGCTCCCGCTCTCCAGCTCTCAGATCTTCTCATTCGCGTTCAACGTCAGCGCGAACGAGAGCACGTACGCCTATCCCATACTCTCGAAGGAGAGGCTCGCTGAACTGAACAAGACGCTCAACAAGACCGTTCCGCACTACTCCGTGCTTGTCAACAACAGCGCAACGCTCCTGCTCTACGTGAACAACGCCACGCTCAGGAGCCAGCTCAACGCCCTGGTCAACAACCACGACAACATAACCTACAACTACTTCTACGCCAACTTCAGCAAGGCGAACATAACGCTCGCTACGCAGTACTCGGGCCTCGAGGCCACGTACTCCCAGCTCAACAGCACATACACAGACATACTCAGCAGCGCGGAGAACAACACAGCTCGCGTGATAGAGCTGCAGCTGTCAAGCACCGCCTACTCCTCGCCGCAGATAACGAACCTGGCGCTCGCGCAGCTAGCGCTCAACGGTCAGATCTCCGCAGGTGGATTGACCAACCTCGGCCTGCTCGACCTGCAGCTGCACGCGATTGCTCTGCAGATATCCAAGTATTCCGTTGCTCCGATCACGCTCACTGGCATCGCTCGCTCAATCGACTCGCCGTTCATACGCAGCCTAGGCTCCGTGCTCGGCCTCTCTTACTCTAGCGCGGTTGGCGCAGCACCGCTGCTCGGCTCCCTGCTCTCGCTGATAATCGGCATAGTGCTCATCCTCGGCATCTTCTTCACTCGCGCATACCTTAAGATGCACCACAGGCTAGCGGTTAACAGGCGAACAGAGCAGAACTGGCGCACCATCTTCATAGCCCTCGGCGCCATAGTAGTTGTCTACTTCTTCTTCACCTGGTACCTGCTCTCTGCGGCAAACGCCTCTGCCTCGTTCGGCGCCTTCCAGAGCGCCTACGGCTCGTCCAAGTACCTGGCAGTAGCCGTGAACGGCACGCCCACGCTCAACGAGTTCACCTGCGCCAGCAAGATAAGCGCGCAGGCGATGTCGCAGAACAAGACCGCAATTGTGGCCACGTTCAAGAACGGCCTCTGCACAGTAGGCAACTCCACAAGCACAGTCGATTCTTGCCTCAACTTCTACGGCAAGAGCAACATACCGCTCATCGTGCTCACGAACAGCACGCACAGCGGCCTCAGCCTCTACTCCCTGTACGGCACCGTGCTCAGCGTAAAGGGCAACGACACGGTCATGAGCGACTGCTACGTCTCCCTGCTCCTTAACAGGTGAGCGCATGGCCAAACAGACCGAGAAAACTGCCAAGAAGAGTGAGACTAAAGGGGCAAAAGAGAGCAAGCCAAGCAGGTCTGGAATGAGAAGCGCGCTGCTTGTCGCCGCTCCGATAGTAATCGCGTTCGTGGTCTTTTTTGTCGTCGTGCTTCCCACGCTCTCGGTCCCGTTCAGCACCTTCAAGAGCACCTTCCTGGGAGCCCAGCGCGTCTCTGTGGTCGCGTCGTACAGCGACCAGTCGCAGGCCGGGTCCGTGCTCCAGTGCGCCACCCAGGTTGTACAGGTAGCTGCGCACTCAAGGAACGCCACAACCATAGACTTCTACGTGCTGAACGGCACAAGATGCACCTATCCGGTCGGGGGCCTGGGGCACACGGTCAGCCTAGCGACGAACACGATCCAGAACTGCATCAACATGACAGTCGGCGAGCCAAGCATCTTCCTCAACTACAGTGTGAACAACCAAACAGAGATAACGCCTTACAGGTTAAGCATCTACGGGAACGCGCAGTACATGGCCCAGTGCCCAGTAGCCGTGGACCTCTCCTGATTCTATCCCATTAGCGTCTTTATTCCAAGATTCTTGAAAACATGGTCAGAGCTTATTATTTCTCCGTTGCACATTGCAGCATGGAACGCGTCGAATATCCCAAGCCCCTGCTCTTCTATGTATCTTGCTGCCAGCGTTAAAGTTTTGGTGCTAATCCCGATAATTGATGAGATGGCAACCAGGTTAGATACCATCTCTCTGGCATCCATGCCTAGGCGTTTTCCCACAAGTAGCAGTTCAATTGCGACTGCGAACGATGTATATATCGCCCCTTCGTATCTGCCATAGGCAGCCTTTGCAGCAGAGCCGTGCCTATCACCCTCCCGCATCATTGCGATAAAGAAGTCGGTGTCCGCAAACGGCATTCTCCCACACTAATTATATTCGAGTAAATAATTTATATCTTTGTATATGGCTAGCGAATGTTCGAGATGGCCTCTTTCTCTGCTTCCTCTTCTGCCATCTTTTTCAGCTGTTTCATTGAGTATTTATTTATTCCCGCCCTCCTGCCCATCTCCGCGAAGCCCTTTACAGGATCCTTCGGCACGGGTCGCAGTACCACCTCTCCCACCGCATCAATCACTATGAATCTCTTTCCGTATCTCTTCGTTATCTTCTTGCCCAGGGTTATTCTGTCTCTCTCGTCAGCGACACTGATATCTTTCATAAGGTGAATGTTAACCTTCTATTATTTAAATCTATGGGTATTTTACAAATAAAATGGGTAAATACTTATTTTGCCCACTATTTCGTGACGTCTTCGAGCTTCCGGTTCAGCTCAAGAGCCTTTCTTCTGGTAATGTTGTAGTTCCTCCTTCCCCTCTCGAACTCCGCTGGCTTTATGAAGAACCAGCCCATGCCGTTCATGCGCCAGGCGATGAACGTAGGGAATTCCGTCCTTGTCTCCCATTCCAGTATCTTCTCGAACTGCTCCGGCGCCAGGCTGAGGCTTCCCTTCTCCCAGGCCTTGCACTCTATGACTATGCACCTGCCCTTCTTCATCGCCACGAGGTCGGGGCTCAGGGCATTTACCCCCGATCCTGCAGACCTGAGCACAGAATAGCCCTCGCCGTCTAGTATGTTCAAGAGCTCCCTCTCGCTCCTAGCCCCTTTGTCGTATCTGCTCATCGGGTCGCCGATATATTGCTAACCTATAGAAAATCTATATAATACTATCCTGAGCAATAGGTATGCAGCTCAACGCTAACGGGTTAGTTCGATGGCAATTTACACTTTACTCTATTTTTGTAGAGAGCAGATAGCCTACAGGGACGAATTCTACTAGCCACGGCTGCGCAGTGCGGGAGATGCGGCAGACACGATATGAGGCAAGAACAGCAAGCATAGAGCGGACGCTACGCCTAACGCACAGAATAAACAGGTGAAAAAATGGCGAAAACTTATTTGGACATAGTAAAGTACATGGTGCTGGCAAAGTTCAGCATCGACGGGCTTGTGGACAAGCCTGACATAATAGGAGCTGTCTTCGGGCAGACGGAGGGCCTGCTCGGCGATGAGCTGGACCTCAGGGAGCTGCAGAAGAGCGGCAAGATCGGGCGCATCGAGATAGATGTATCGACATCCGGCAGCAAGACCTACGGGAAGCTCTTCCTGCCCGCATCGCTGGACCGTGTCGAAACGTGCATACTCGCGGCCGCTGTGGAGTCTGTTGACAGGGTTGGACCGTTCGAGGCCCAGTTCCAGGTCGACAAGGTGGAGGACACAAGGGCCGAGAAGCGCAGGAAGATACTGGACAGGGCTAAGACGCTCATCAAGCAGCTGCTCTCCACAGAGATACCAGACAGCAAGGAGCTCTCCGAGCTGGTGCAGAGCGAGGTCAAGAGCAGCGAGATAGTGGAGTACGGGCAGGACCACCTGCCTGCTGGTCCTGACATTGCCAAGAACGACGAGGTTATCTTCGTCGAGGGCAGGGCCGACGTCATAAACCTGCTAAGGAACAACATAACCAACTCGATAGCGATAGGCGGAGCTACTTCCAACATTCCCAAGACGATAATAGACCTTGCCGGAGAGAAGGAGGTTACTGTGTTTGTCGACGGAGACAGGGGAGGCGAGATGGTGATAAGGTCGCTGCTCAACGCCCTTGACATAGATTTCGTGGCGCGCGCTCCGGACGGCAAGGAGGTTGAGGAGCTGCAGAGGAAGGAGGTTATCAAGGCGCTCAGGACAAGGGTCCCGTTGGACCAGTACCTCGGCGTCGAGAAGGCCAAGCTCAACGCGCAGCACTCGGCCGAGAGGCGCGAGTCAAGGAACGGAAGGGACCAGCCGCACCACCAGCAGATGCAGCAGCCGCAGCAACAGCAGCACAGGCCTCCACAGCCGCCCATGCCGCCGCAGCAGCCGCAGCATGAGCAGCCGCGCCAGATGCAGCCAAGCCGCGAGCGCGGAATCGGAGAGGAGATGTTTGAGCAGGTGGACAAGCCTTACATAAAGGACCTTAGGGGCGATGAGGGCGAGCAGCCACCTTCGCTGCAGAGGATGGAGGCGGCTCCGGTATACTCCGGAGGCGCAGGCGCGCAGGTCAAGCCTATACTCGAGAGCGCGCTCCTCGCGCAGCTGGCCAACGGCCTTGTCGAGCTTTCGGGCTCGCTCAGGAGCAGGGTCTACGCGCCAGACGGCAGCGTTATCAAGGAGGTGCCGATACGCGAGCTCCTCACCACGCTACAGGACATGCGCGGCGCCTACGCGCTGGTGCTCGATGGTGTGATAACCCAGAGGCTGGTCGAGCTCTCGCTCGAGAAGGGCATAAAGGCGATATACGGCATAAGGGCAAACCCCATGCCGAGGAGGCATCCGGAGCTGATACTCTACACCAAGGAGCAGGGCAAGCTCGAGTGATCAGAGCGCGTTTGGGTTCTCAACAGGAACTTCAGTTGCCTTCTCGTTCAGCGCAGGAACCATCTTCTTCCTTTCCAGGTGCTTGTACTGCTGCGCGTAGCGCATGTCGAAGTCGCGCACTCCGAGGCTGCCCATGAGCACCTTCGAAACCTGCATGCTGCCAACCTGCGTGCCCCTGAGGCCCGATTTCATCGTCGACAAAAATCTGCCGGCCGCACTCCTGCTCGCGAAGCTTCCGATCACGATCATCCCCTTTGGGCTTGGGGTGTCGCACATGAATATGCACTCGTTCGGCCTCTTCTCGTACTCCTTTGTTAGCCTGGCGAACCACCTGTCCTTAGCCTCATCGAATTCTTTCTCGTTCTGGGTCTTGACTATCGCCACCAAGTTGAAGCTGTTCCCCGGCTTGGACTCAAAGTACGTCACGCGCTTGAGTATTTCAGTGCGCGCCAGCCTGTCATATGCATAGAGCATCTGCGCCGGACCCTGGCCGTAGTGCTTTCCTATCTCTGTGAAAGTGTTGCGCCCGCCCTCGTTCAGCCCGAAGAGCAGGTTCTTGTATGTGTCGAAGATGTCGAACTGCTCTATCAGCTTGTTGCTCAATGGGAAGAAGCCGAAGCTGCCCCACACCCTACTCGTGTACGTGAGCATCTTGTACTTTCCGAGGTTCTTGCTCAGCGTGTCGGTGAAGCGGACCGCATCCTCATAGCTTCTCTCGACAACGTAGATCACTATGTCGTACTCGCCCTTCGTCTTCGCAACAAACTGCGGCGCGTACGAGTTTCCAATCGCCTTGACTATCTCTTCATCCCCAGGCTTCTTTCCTGAGAACTTTATGAATACCAGGTACTCGCCGAACCCGGTGAGCGGAAGCTCCTCCACGGCTTCGGCTAGTATTCCGCGCTTGGTCCTGAGCCTAGCCCTCTTGATGAACTCCCACTTCCAGAGCTTGTCTATGCTTATCTCTGGGATGAATCTCATGCCGTACTCTGCTGCCGCCTCGTTGAACAGGCTGTACGCGTTCACTTTCGTGGTCTTCAGGCTGTTGGCAAGGTCCTGCATGCTTATCCTGGCGTCGACGCTAAGCAAGCGCAGTATCTTGCCCTTCATCTCCGCCTTGTTCTTCCCTTCCAAGCCCTCGCCAAACCTCATATGCAACAAATATTCTTATTGCTTTTCGCAATCTCTATATCGTGACCCCGAAGTACAGCTTGGCGAATGTGCCGAAGAGTATCGTCGCAAACGCGGCCCCGAGTGAGATCGCAAGCATCTCCAAAGACCTCTTCCTTATGCTTGTGCCGCTTATCACCGCGATTATTGTAGAGGCGACTATAAGCGCCGCGCTCACCAGTATTATCGACGCTATTATGCCTTCGTATCCCTGCAGGCCCCCAAGGAACGGCAGCACTGCTATCAGCGCGCCTAGGAAATAGTAGATTCCGGTGTAGTAGCCCTCTTTGGAAGGCAGTACCTTGCTCTTCCTCCTCTCGCCATCCTCCTCCTCCACAAGACCCTGAGATTTGGAAGAGAGATAGACGCCTCCGGCCATTGAGAGCGTGCCAGATATGCCTGCTATCAGCCCAATTATCACAACTATGAAGCTTGAAGTTGCTACTGTGGCGAGGCCCGCCACTACAGCAAGTATCTCAACGAGACCATCGTTCAGCCCCAGGATTATCGACTGCGTGTAGCCCAGTTCGCCCCCGTATCTCTCGACCTTCGATGCAAATGCAAGTTCGTGTTCCTGCTCGTCCTTGATTATGCGCTTGAGGTAAGTCTTGTCCGTCTTTCTCAGCGTGTTTCCAGACATTCCCTCCTTGTAGCGTTCGAGTCCTCTCCCCTCATCCCTTTCAAGGAGCCTGGTCACGAATGCTATGCCAAGCGTTCTTCTTAGAGCGGATAACAAGAAAACCCTGAAGCCTAGACCCATCGGCGCCCCGACCGAATCGCCAGCGCTTCCGAGCAGCTTTCTCCATACGCCAATGTGCTCCCTCTCCTTGTTCGAGAGCTTCTGCAGCAGGTCCCTTATCTCCTTGTTCCGCTCCCCTGCCGCGAGTTCTGCATAGGTCTCGTGGTCCAGCAGCTCGTCTCGAAGGAATCCTTTCTCAAGCTCTTCCCTTTCTGTCATAACACCATTTATGCCTTTCATACGTAATATTATTATGGGCTTAATAAGCCTATTCAAGGAGCGAACCAGTTCATACTACGGAAAAAGGGCGCATAAATACGTCGACAAACTGCTGAAGGAGGAGAAGAACCTCCTGATAATCTCGCCCTACATAGACGACTACTACGCCTCATACGTAGCGGCGCATGCGCACGGCAAGCGCAGGTACATAATCTCCTCATCGATCAGAGGCAGCGCCGCGAAGAGGCTGCGAAAGAACAACGTGGGCAACGCGCTCGCGGCAGAATTCCTCGCCGTCTCTGTCAACTGGCTGATCTTCCTGGTCAACGGGCTCAATGTCCCGTTCGCGTTCGCGTCTATCGGCTTCGGCGCAATCCTTATCGCGTACTCTTTCGTGCACAGGAACAGGATCTACCTCAAGGTGCCGAAGGAGTTCGTGCACGCGAAGCTGTACGTGGGCGACAGGGTCGCAGTCGAGGGATCTGCGAATCTCACGTATGCGGGAATGCACAAGAACATAGAGAGCGTGAGGCTGATAAGGGACCAGAAGGAGGTGGAGGACCGCAAGCGCCAGTTCTGGACCATGTGGAACTCGCTATGAGAAGGTTATCTCAAGGGGGCCCGCGTAGCTGTAGTCAGGGGCCAACACAAAGACGCTTATTATGTAGCTGTTCTCCTTGTCTATCCTGAACGGAGCCTTCGGCTCGCTTCCAGACATCACGAACGGAGCGTTCACGGCTATTCCGTTAACCTTGTCCCCGTACCTCATCACCTTGTACAGCTGGACATCGCGTTTCAGCACCTGGCCCTTCTGCACGCTGAGCACGCTCGGCGCCTCCTCCAGCACGGTCTTTGCCCCGTTCCTTACTGCCATTATCTTCTCTATCTGCACGCGCACCATTCCGCTCGACTTCTCTCCAAGCGTGACGCTCATCGGCCCCGTGTAAGGCAGGTCAGGAGCCTTGATCCTGAGCTTCACTGTGACGCCCTCCCTGTACCTGACCGCGATAGGCGGCGTCGGGCTAACGTCTACAAGCTCGAACGGCCTGCTTACGCTCACGCCCTCTATCTTCAGGTCCGGCCTCTTCAAATTGTCTGCGAGAAGGTCGCTGCCCGTCTTGTTCTGGAACGGTATGCTGAGCTCGAAGACCTTGTCGTGCACCTGCATGCCGTCCAGTCCGTGCTTGTCCCCCAGATAGTCGATGCTTATGCTGGTTATGACCGTGCCTGTTGCCGGATCCTTTTTGCCAAAGCGCTTGAAAATGCTCGATATGTCTAGCAAGCTTACCCCCGTTGCCGCTCCCTGTCCTTACTACCCGCCTTTACCTTATAAATCTTTTTTGCGTAATGCTATGGGAATGACATGATAGCGATAGATTCAAGGGCACCGGACTTCGAGCTCGAGGGCTCAGACGGCAAAAAGCACGCGCTCAGAGAGTTCAAGGGAAAGTTCCTCGTGCTCTACTTCTACCCTAAGGACGACACCCCCGGATGCACAACAGAGGCGTGCGGCTTCAGGGACACGATAGGCGAGATCAGGAAGGCCGGAGCCGAGGTCGTGGGAATAAGCAGCGACGGAACAGCGTCGCACGGCAAGTTCAGGGATAAGTACAAGCTCAACTTCCTGCTGCTCTCGGATCCCGGCAGCAAGACGATAAAGGAGTACGGCTCGTACGGCGACAGGGGGATATTCGGCATGGGAACGTTGAGGAAGACGTTCATAATAGACGGCAGCGGAAAGGTTGTCAAGATATTTGAGAAGGTAAAGCCGGAGCACCACAACGAGGAGGTGCTCGAGTTCCTGAAGGGCGCGAAAGGGAAGTAGCCTATCTCCTGTATCGAGGGTGCCTTATCCTGGTGTTTGACGAGAGCGCTATCAGCGCCTTCGTGTATCTCTCCCAGTTCACCCCCAGGTCCTTTGCCATGAGCCTCTCGATTCTCGTGGCAGCAGCGTGCTCTCGCCTGTAAGGCGCTCTCGGGCTCGCCCCCGGCTCTGCTGAAGCAGAGTGAAGGCCCAGCTTCCTCTCCCTTTCGAATCTCTTGTCAAACGCCACAACGACCCTGTCGCTAATCCCGTGCTTCTTGCACAGCTCGTGCTCTACCATCTCGTGCAGAAGTATCAGGAACTCGTAGTCCCGGTTCTTCAACCTCGAAGCCACAACTCGCGCCGGCCTGCCGGGTATCCAGTCGCCTATCGTCTCGTAGCGCTGCTTGTGATGCGGAACTACCTTGAAAACATACCTGGTCTCCTTCGCTGCCACGGCTAGCACCCGATTTATTGCTTATGCCCCGAGCAGGTATATAAAGAATCTGAAAGCGTGCATCGTTTTTTAAATGCGCTTCAAAAACCTCGCTTTTATATAAGCTAGCGAAGGCTGTAGCGTATCCCGCGCCACGTTATGCTCCTCATGCTGTTCGCAACCAGGAGGTTGGCAAGGTAGAGGAAGGGCATTATGAGCGTTATCACCAGGAGGTCCGCGCTAGCGCTTCCTGTCCTCGACACGTTCTTCATGAAACTGCCAGCCGCGTGGAGCAGAAGCACAAGGAAGAGGGGCGAGAGCAGGAGGGTTCCGGCAACAGCGGTCGCAAAGACGAGTATCTCGGCGGAGTAGTAGCACAGGCCGTAGTAGAATATCTTCCTGTTAGCGAACATCGAGAGCGCGGTCTGCCTGTTGGCCCATTCGAAGAGCGTGGAGCGCGTCTCCCTCACGTACGTTATCGGATGATGATTCCTGGAATAGGCGACAAGCAGCCCCTTCCTCTTCACTATAAGGTTGAGCGTTATGTCGTCTGATACCGAGTACCTAGAGCCTGTGAAGAAGCCGAACGATTTCCTGTCGAGCAGCCCTTTCCTGAATGCCATCGAACCTCCGGCCGCGAACCTCGTCCTACGCGACTCGAGCAGGCTCTGGCCCACGAAGCCCCAGACCTGCTTAGTCTTCGACCAGAAGCCGCGGTCTGCTGGCCTGAAGATCGGGAACATGACAGATATTCCTACGCGCTCGTCCGAAAGCGGCGAAACAAGCCTGCCGAGCCAGTCCTTGCCGACTCTTTCGTCAGAATCGAGTATCACGTACACATCATAGTTCCTGAACGCGCTTATTGCGCTGGCTATGCGACGCACCTTGTCGCTGCAGCGCGTGCACCTGGAAGTAGGCTGCATGTGGGCCACGCCCGCTCGTCTTACTGCATCAAAAGCAGCATCTTCATCGTCTACCACAGCAACCAGTTTGTAGTTCTTGTACTTCTGCCTGGCCGCCGCAAGAAGATTCTCGCGGAGCATCGGCTCCTCTCCTTTGCACGGCACTATCACCAGCGTCCTTGGACTATAGCCTTTGCGGATCTTCCAGCGATCTTCGCCTCCGCCCTTTGCGGCACCCGAGATATCCATCGCAAAGAGGAAGAGGAAGACGAGGCAGGCGAAAGCCACGTAGACTTCGAGAAGCAACTGCATGAGTGTTTTCCGCTTCTAACGCTTATAATTCTGTCAGACCCTGCGCAACATTTTTATTAATGCGCAGTAAACCCTCAGCATGGTCTACCACAGCTTCCAGACGATAATAATACCGGCAGTGGTGTCCTTCCTGATCACTATTGTGAGCGTGAAGTTCACGATGGGCTACTTCTCGAGCGCCGGCATAATCGCCGAAGACAAGAACAAGGCGAAACCGCTCAAGCTTCCAGGAAGCGGCGGCCTTGCTGTCGCATTCGGGATAGTGGTCGGCATACTCGTATACATATTCGGCGGCAGCTTCGTCTTCACTCCGGTGCTGAGCATACCCGACATAATGGCCGTGGCGCTTTCGATAATGCTTATTGCCATGGTCGGTTTCATCGACGACATAAACGTAAAGTCGAAGAGCGTCAGGGCAACGGGCATGATGGACATAAGGCAGGGCCTTAAGCAGTGGCAGAAACCGCTTCTCACAGTAATCGGGGCGTTGCCACTGATAGCGATAAATGCGGGCGTGAGCGCAGTAAACCTGCCGCTGGTCGGGCCAGTGGACTTCGGACTCCTGTATCCGCTTCTCGTGCTCCCTCTCGCTGTAATATTCGTGCCCAACGCGGTCAACCTGCTCGGCGGGTTCAACGGCCTCGAATCCGGAATGGCCGCGGTGGCAAGCATAGGCTTCCTGATCTACTCCGTGTTCTTCGGCAACTACATAGGCGCGTTGATCTCAACGATACTGCTCGCCTCGCTCCTCGCATTCCTCGTCTTCAACGCGTATCCAGCAAAGATACTGCCCGGAGACAGCCTGACATACACGATCGGTGCAGCGTTCGTCGCTATAATGGCCATGGGCAACGCCGAGGTTTTCGGCATTATAATCTTCATTCCGTGGATAGCGGAGTTCTTCCTCCACGCCAGGAAGAGGTTTGACGTAACGGATCTCGGGGTCAGGCAGAGCGACGGCACGCTCAAGGCTCCTTACGGCAAGAAGATATACAGCCTGACGCACGTAGTGATGAATATTAAGAGGGTAAAGGAGTACGAGGTTCCGGTCTATCTCTGCGTGCTCGAAGGCGCGTTCGTCCTTCTGGCCCTGCTGCTGAAGGTGTACGGCCTCCTGTGATTTACCCCGTAGCCAGCGAGGAAGACGTCGCTCTTCTTTATCAGCCTCTTCCTTCCTGCGTGGGCCGCGTACCTGATGGCCCTGTTCGCAAGCACCTCGGTAAGCTTCTCGAGCCTGTGCTCCAGGTCCAGCACAGCGTCCTCGGTTACCTTCTCGGCTCCCGCTTCGCGTATGAACTGCTCAACGTCGTAGAGACTGAATGCCCTCTCCCCCAATTAAACACCGCAAACAGAAAATGCGTAGTACCTATTTCCAGATTAGCTTTAAAAAACATGTGAGAATGCGCGAGTAGTGGCATTCATCTGTATCTCAAAAGCGCCCCGACGCCCTTGAAACCCATTATGAATTCCTTGCCCAGCGAGCTCTCGTCCGACACGAATACGGTCTCGACGCCGTTCGCATCTGCCATGTCTATCAGTTCCTCTATCGCGTCCTTCTCCTCGATTATCCCGAACGTGCCGCCGTCGTTGTGCTTCGTCTGCCTCTCGTTGCCTAGCTCCACCTTCTCGAGTACAGAGCCACAAACGCTGCACTTGTACTTTACTTTGTAAAGCTCGATGGTGTCGTTGAGTATCAGGGTGCTGGCCTGCTTCTTCTCAAGCGCTATTCTTGTCTTCTCGTAGCCGTAGACCGCAAGCCCGCCTACCGCCACCTCCTTCATGAACTTCTCAAGCACCTTCCTCTCCTTTGACGCTTCCTGCTCCTTCAGCAGCTCGCCTGCCTTCTCTACGAGCTCGTTCAGACCTGTCTCGTCTGTGTAGCCGGTGTCGTATATTCCAAGCACCTTTATCTGGTAGTTCAGCGCCTTCGCCTTCACGAAGTTCTCCTTCGCCGGGCCAGGTCCCCCGACTAACAGCCCCTTCTCCTTGAACTCGCTCCTAAGGAAGATGTCGCTTATTATGTCACTGACCTGCTTGTAGTAGTCGTCTATGCTCTCCTCTATGGCGCGCTTGTACCTGTTCGCAGACTGGCCTCCTTTCTTTATCTTCGCGTGGGCCATCGAGTGTATCTTCTTGATCACCTGTATGTGCGAGCCCCTGAGCGTGGCCACCGTTGCTTCCCTCCCGTCCATCGCGACCATCACGTACGTGTCCTTCGTATCGACCATCGCCTCTATCGGGTCGAGCACGAATGTAGAGTCGCACCTGTAGATGTTCACCTTGAGCGGCTCCGGGGGTTCCATCGAGAAGAGCTGCACGTCGCTCTTGCTCTGGTCATCGGAGATGTTGCCGGCGAAGACGACAAGCCCGTTCTTGGGCGTGCTCCTGTAGAGCTTCAGGTACTGGAGTATCTTGTCTATGGCAGCGAGCACGTTGGTGCGCGTCTGCTTCGATTTAATGTTGCTGCTGGTGCTGTACTCGTTCCTCAGCCTAGCAATCTCCTCGCTGAGCTGGTAGCCGGCAGGTATGTAGACGCTGACCAGCTGGGTTCCACTACCCCTGATCGACTTCAACCTCTTTATCTCCTTGAGCAAGGAATACTCTTTCTTCATAACACCATAGATTGCGCTCTCGAGCAATTTAACCTTTGGCATGCGAGAATCTGCTACCGGCCGATTGTCTTCTTGCCCATGTAGGGAACAAGAACGTCAGGAACGGTTATCGTGCCGTTGTCGTTGCAGTAGTTCTCGACTATGGCCGCGAGGGTCCTCTGCACCGCTACCGCTGTGGCGTTGAGCGTGTGCACGTATTTGCGCTCCTTTCCTTCGTCGTACTTTATATCGAGCCTGAGGCTCTGCCAATCGGTGCAGTTCGATGCAGATGTCAGTTCCCTATACTTCTGCTGGCTGGGGAACCAGATCTCAAGATCCGTTTTCTTCGCTGCGACAACGCCTATGTCTCCGGTGCACATCTCTATCCTGTGGTACGGCAGGTTGAGCTTCTGCATTATGTACTCCTCGTTGTCTATGAGTTCCTCGTAATACTTCCACGAGTCCTCCTGTTTGCTGAATATGAACTGCTCGACTTTTTCGAACTGATGAACGCGGAAGATTCCTTTTGTATCCTTGCCGTGCGCGCCGGCTTCCCTCCTGAAGCACGGGCTTATGCCCACGTATCTGACCGGCAGCTGCTTCGCGGAGAAGACTTCCCCCGCATGCATTGCCGCCATTGGGTGCTCCGATGTGGCGATAAGGAAGAGCTCCTCATCTTCCATGTCCTCCTCTTTCTTTGCCTCCCTGGGGCTTGTCGCCAGGTATAACGCATCCTCAAAGTCCCCAAGGCCCGTCACTCCCCTGTAGTGCTCCCTTTTCAGCAGATACGGCGTGGCTATCGGAGTGTAGCCCTTCCGGGCCAGTTCGTCGAGCGCGAATCTTTCCAATGACTGTGCGAGGAGAACAAGGTCGCCCTTCAGGTAGTAGAATCGCGCCCCGGAAGCCTTCGCGGCCCTTTCTATATCTACAAGCCCGAGCTTCTCCAGTATCTCGGTGTGGCCCATGGCTATCTTCTTATCCGTGTTTCCCCACTTCTTCACCTCTACGTTCCCCGTTTCATCCTTCCCGTACCTGACCGACTCGTGGAGCGTGTTCGGCATGTTCCAGAGCAGCTTGTCGAGCTGTTCCTGATAGTCTGCAAGTTTTGCATCGTTCTTCTCTATCTGTTTCTTCACATCGGTAAGTTCGCCGATCAGCTTCTGAGCGTCGGCGTCCTTCTTCTGCTTCTTAAGTTCGGATATCTGAAGGCTCGTCTTGTTGTGCTTTGCCTGCATATCCTCAGTTTCCTTCTTCAGCTTCCTCCATTCCTCATCCAGCTGTAGTATTCTGTCGATTGGGAAGTCGAGCTGCCTCTTCTTCATGGAGGCGCGTATGGGATCTACGTTGTCCCTGACATATTTTGCCGTAAGCATGTGCTCGCGATAAGCTGGGCATCAGATAAATATAAAGCATGTGTATATGCTATCGTGCAGGGGTGGCAGAGCTTGGCCAAATGCGGCGGGCTTAGGACCCGTTACCTTTGTGGTTGCGAGAGTTCAAATCTCTCCCCCTGCAGCCCAATGGTCTAAATAGAGTGTACGAAATTATTGGCTATATACAAATACCCTCAAGATCACAAATCATAGTGGGAGGGGAATGGCAGAGAAAGTTGCTACACAGAGTACTAGCAAGGCAAAAGAAGATGTTTCAAAAAGACCGTTTGGCCAACCCAGATATGACGTATCGCGTTTGATGCCCACTTTCAGAGGTCCGCATTACGAATTTGTTATTCTGTTGCCGGTGACGGAGCAAGAAGTTGGAAGCAAAGAAGAAATCCACGTTTTTACAGACGAGGACATGAGCGAACTCAAGAAGCTTTTCAGAGATGATTTTGGAGGGTCTACTATACCTCCAAACACACAAGGCCCTCTTGTATCAGGCGAATGGGTGGAAAAGAAGGCAAACAGAATCGTTATCAACGAGCACGCACGTTGTGAGGTGTACAGTTTGCCTACGACCGAGGCTTTAGACTACTTTGTAAAGCTAAAAGCAGGGCTGGAGAAGCACGCCAGAGACGTCAGACGTGCGCCACAGGAAGAGATAGTAATCAAACAATCAGAAGTCAGTTTTGTAAGCAAAAACGGTTCAAACTACGGAGTGAGAGCAAATGCTTAATAACCTTAAAAGAGGAAACAAAATGAGTCTTATGGCAGTTGCCTTAGAAACGAAACGCCTTCAGGATTGGAAGGAAAGCCCACCCGAGGGCAAGAACCTATTCGTAGTAGTGTTTAGAACTGACGAAGACGACAAGAAAGCATTTCCAATATTGCATAAACTCGGCGCCATAAGCGAGAGGGTTGTCGAAACGAGCGGACGAAAAGAAGCATGGAACTACATTAACAGAGACCAGCTAGTGGCGTTAAACAGGCATAAGGACAAAATAAGCTACAAGATTGTAGGAAATCCTGTAGAAGAATAACTGTTTTCTTAACCTGTATGGCTTTCTGCTGATTTTTGTTGCTATTTTCTATCACCGTCTATTTTGCGGGTTCGAGAGTTCAAATCTCTCCCCCTGCACCTGCGGACAAGAGATTTAAGCCTTTCTTGAGGAGTATGCGCATGGCACGTGCAAGTCGCAAGAAGAGGGATTACCGCGACACTGTGATACTTGTACTAGTGCTCCTGTTCTTCACTGCCGTTGTCTGCGCGTTCGTATCCGCGTCAAGCTACCTGAACCTCAAGGGCCTCATTGCTAAGCCATTCATCATACATCCTGCAATCAAGTTCGTGGTAGGGAGCCCGAGCAACGAGAACACAACCCAGCTCACGCTTGTATCGCTCAACCAGACCTTCTGCCAGGAGAACATGAGCGTCGTGCTCAGGTCGAGGGCCGCTAACGCGTTCAACTCCTATACTGCCGCAAACGCAAGCCAGGTCTTCCACTACAGCCTGCTGTACAACGGCTCTGCGAGCACATTCGAGTACGCGGTCGTGCTGCCGCCCTTCAAGCTGCTCGGAATAAGCAACGTGAACGGCAAGCAGATCTGCACCGGCTACCCCAACGCGTTCACCAACGCCACCATGCTCATCGAGGCGCCAAACAGCACCTATTTTGGGCCGATATACACCATAATGTACTTCGCCAGCAAGTGAGCGCGTGCGCTAATGCGCACCTTTTTATATGTTGGAAACCGATTATGACTCATGCAACAGGAAGTGCCAATCAGCGTCATAATTCCGGCATTCAACGAGGAAAAGTACATAGGCGACGTTCTCGAGAGCCTGCAGAAGCAGACTTTCAAGGATTTCGAGATCATCGTATCGGATAACGACAGCACAGACAAGACAAAGGAAATTTCCAGCAGGTTTCCCAGGGTCAGGGTCGTAACCGAGAAAAGGCGTGGCATATCCAGGAACAGGAACACCGGCGCGCGAGCCGCGCGCGGCAGGCTTCTGGTCTTCCTGGATGCGGACACGGTGCCTTCAGAACACCTGCTAGAAGCGTACGAGAGAAGCATGAGGGACGATGGCGTTGTTGCCGCGACAGGACCCATATACCCGCTCGAAAAGACGAGCAGGAGGGTGAGCCTCGGGTTCAAGTTCGTCTCTGTTCTTTTTGTCAAGTCGTCGATACTCCTCGGCAGGCCGTCGGTAGTCGGGCTGAATTTTGCGGTGAAGAAGAGCGCCTTTGACAAGATAGGCGGATTCAACGAAGATTATGCCACATACGAGGATTGGGACCTTTCGCTTAGGCTCAGGAAACACGGTCGCATAAAATACGTAGACGACGCTGTCGTGCACACGAGCACAAGAAGGATAAACGCCTGGGGCGTTTCCGGATTCTTCGGGTACCACGTCGGCAACATAGCCAGGTACCACCTGCTCAAGAAGCCGAAGGAGCACTACGAGCCCATAAGATGAAAGACGTCGTAAAGCCCTTCGCAAGCATTATAAACTTTATCAGCAAAGAGAGTATGAACTCTTTATCAAGACCCACTTTGAAGAATAGACGCGCCAGTTGATCCAATGGAGTACACGAAGTTCGAGAAAGCGAGAATAATCGGCGCAAGGGCGCTGCAGCTCGCCTACGGCGCACCGCCGCTCATAAAGGTCCCTGATGGAATCACAGATCCACTTGCTCTCGCAGAACTGGAGTTCCAGGAGGACGTGATACCGATAGTGGTCATGAAGGGCAAGGTGCAGAGATGAGTTCTGATTTTGACATAATAGTCGCAGGAGCCGGTATGGCCGGCGCTCTCGCGGCAATATCCGCCGCGAAAGGCGGCGCAAAGGTCTTGCTTCTTGACAGGAACGACCAGCAGGAAGCGGGCAAGAAGACCAATTGGGGATGGGTCTGCGGCGATGCAGTGGCAAAGGCGCACGTAGACTTCATAGAGAAAGAGGTCGGCATAAGGCTCTCGAAGCCTGAGCTGGATCACGTGGTTGACGGCGTATACGTGCTCAGCCCGGACATGAAGAACAAGTTCCTCTTCGAGGGAGAGGGCTATACGCTGGACAGGCCGAAGTACGCGAGGAAGATGGTCAGCGAGGCAGTGAAGCAGGGCGTTGACTACAGGCCGAAGCACGAGGTTGAGGGCCCGGTGCTGGAAAATGGTGAACTCGTCGGCGTCTTCGGCAAGGACGAGAAGACGCAGCACTTCGAGATCCATGCGAAGGTCATAATCGACTGCCTTGGGATGGCGAGCACGCTGAGAAGGAGGCTGCCTCCCAACGAGTTCATAGAGAAGGATGTGAGCATAGACGACATAGAGTCCACGGGAAGGTACATAGCGAGGTTCGACCACATCAAGGAGGACCTGAACTACTACGATCCTAAGAACGCAATCATACACCTCAACCAGCAGCTTGCACCAGGGGGCTACGGCTGGGTCTTTCCTAAGAGCGACGGCAAGATCAACATAGGCATAGGCGTGGAGAAGAAGAGCCTAGATCTGAGGAACAAGAAGCTCGTGAAGACGGACACGCTCCACAAGCTGATAGACGAGTACGTTGAGTGGAACCCCGTGCTGAAGAACATGAAAGTGGACGAGACGGACCACAACGGGAAGGGATACTGGTCTGTAGCCGTGCGCAGGCAGTTCGACAGCCTAGTTTACAAGAACTACCTCGGCGCGGGCGACACGATGACGATGCCGAATCCGATAAGCGCCGGCGGGATAGGCCCTGCGATGGTCGCGGGCATACTCGCGGGCAAGACTGCCGCAGAGGCAATAGCTGCGAACGACACGAGCATGGACTTCCTATGGAAGTACAACACGAGATTCAACGACGCGTACGGGAACAAGACCGCAGGCCTGGAGGTCTTCCGTATCTTCCTGCAGTCGCTCAACAACGACCTGATAAACTACGGCATGAGCCACTTCCTCTCAAAAGAGGAGGCGACCGCGATGAGCTACGGGCTTGTGCCGGAGATAAGCATAGCAAGCACGTTCAACAAGATACTAAGCGGCATATCTAACATAAACGCATTCAAGAACCTGGTCTACGCGCACGGGAAGATGAAGAAGCTGATAGACATCTACAAGAAGTACCCGAAGAGCGCGAATGAGTTCAAGCCCTGGAAGCAGATGGTCGAGAACGAGATCAAGGAGGCAAAGGCGAGATTTCCGCCTAATCCTATCTGATCAGCTGGCTTACAGTTCCGCGTTTTTTGGCGTCAAGCCCGTAAACAATTGCATTCTCGAATGAGAATGCGTTGTTCTTGAAAAGCGGCAGGTAGTTCTTGGTCTCCGCGCCGAGTGCGCTGCCTGTTATGAGACTGTTGAAAGAGGGCGCGACGATAAGCTTGATGTCTTTTCTGTAATGCGCATACCTCTTTCCGGCGTTTTTCGCCACGCCGGACACGATCCATATCTTTTCAAGAAAGCCGCGGTTCATAAGTGCGTAGTGTCCGTGCCCCACAGCCACGTACCTCTTCTCCATCGCCATCGCCGAAGGCCACGCATTGCCGTGCGCAAGCGCAATGCCGTCGACAAACACCTCCGTCGAGACCGGTACCTTGAAGCCCATGTTGGCGAGCACCCTCTCAAGGCCGCCATCGTGGTTCCCCTTGACGATCCTCGTGTCTATTCCGGCAATGGAGTCGAAGAAAAGCTTCAGCTCCCTGTATTCTGCGAATTTCGGCGAGGTCACGCTCTCCTTGATGTCGCCCAGGAGCACCAGGCTCTTGGCCCCAGACTTCCCATAGGCATCGATGAGGCTATCCGCCATCCGCTCTGTCGCCTTCTGGAAATAGAGGCCCTTCTCCCTAAGCTTGAGATGCATGCCTATGTGCAGATCCCCGACAACCAGCGCGCGCTCGCGTTTTATCAGCAGCGCGGGCACCTCTTTGACGAAAGAAACGAGCATCATGCCCTTTTCTCAAACAGGTTTATTATACTTAATCGCCAACTAACTCTCGACTGCATGGCCGACGCCTACAAGATAGGGAAGATCTGGGGCATAGACATAGAGCTCCACTGGACCTTCATCGCACTTCTGCTGGTCACGCTGTGGCTCAGCCTGCCGACCGGCTTCCTTTTCGTGCTTATTGTGCTCCTCTTCCTCTGCGTGCTCATACACGAGCTATCGCACTCGTTCGTCTCTATGAGGAACGGGATACGCGTGAGCAGGATAGTGCTCCTTCCCCTTGGCGGCGTCTCGATAATAGACATATCTGAGATAGATCCCAGGATAGAGTTCAACATAGCGGTGGCTGGGCCGCTGATGAGCCTGCTGCTGGGCGCGATCTTCGGTTTCTTTGTGGCCTTCTCGCCTCCCGGTTCGCTCACAGAGGTGCTGCAGTTCCTCTTCGAGATAAACATACTGCTCGGCGCGTTCAACCTGCTTCCGGCATTCCCGACCGACGGCGGACGCGTATTCAGGAGCTGGCTCGAGAGGAAGTACGACGAGTACAAGGCCACGATGATCACTATAAAGGCGAGCAACGTCACGATGGGGCTCTTCATACTCGGCACGCTCGCGTACGTGCTCATCATCACAGCTCCATTCTACTCCAAAGAGTTCATCTTCCTGTGGGACCTCCTCATAGTCTTCTTCCTCTACAACGGGGCACAGCAGGAGAAGCAGACGATAGAGATAAAGAGGGAGACAAGGGGCGTGAAGCTGAGGAGCCTCGCCACCAAGCGCTTCGTGCTCGTTGCGCCGAGCAGCAGCGTGCAGGAGCTCTACCAGACGGTGAAGCGCACAAGGGAGCATATGCTCATAACAAAGCTCGGCGACGGCTACGCGTACGTCAACCTGCTCAGGAAGGAGAGGCTTAGGCCGGAGATGTGGGCCAGGGACCTTGCCGTTAAGATACCGAGCGTTGACATGAACGAGAACATAATCGATGCCCTTGAGTCAATGGAATCAAACGAATCGGGCCTGGCAGCGGTCACGCACAAGGGCAAGCTGGTAGGGATAGTGACCATATCGCACATACAGGCGTTCCTCTCCCTCCACATTCTTCGAGGGCACAGCCGCAAGTAATTTAAATCCTTCAGGACTGAAGAATATTTGCGACCAGTGGTGTGAGTGCTCTACCTCAAATCCATGAGCATAGACAGGTTTAAGTCTTTCAAACACATCAGCGTCATCTTTAACAAAGGCTTCAACTGCATAGTGGGGCCGAACGGCAGCGGCAAGAGCAACATAATCGACGCCCTACTCTTTTCACTCGGTGAAAGCTCGCTGCACAGGCTGCGCGTCGACCGGCTGCAGTACCTTATAAGAGAGGGTTCGAGCAGAGGAGCCGCAAACCTCTCCAAGGCGCACGTCAAGCTCGAGCTGGACGGCGACGAGAAGATAGAGATAAGCAGGGGCATACGCGCCGACGGAAAGACGGTGTACAGGCTGAACGGGAAGCGCATGACCAGGCAGGAGGTGCTAGAGGTGCTGAAGAAGCACAGCGTCCACATAGACGAGACGAGCACGATAGCGCAGGGAGAGATAAACAAGATAATAGAGGCGAACGCAAAGCAGCGCAGGGAGTTCATAGACATAGCCGCGGGCATACAGGAGTTCGACTACAAGAAGAAGGAGGCGATGCAGGAGCTGGAGAAGGTCGGCATAAGGATAAGCACGGCGCAGGCGATGCTCAACGAGAGGACCACTTTCCTGAACGAGCTCGCGAAGGAGAAGGAAGCCGCGGAGAACTACCTGCTCATGAGCAAGCGGCTCAAGTCGCTCAACTACAGCATACTCACGAAGAGGCAGAAGGCGTCGCAGCTCAACCTAGACGCATACTCAAAGGAGATAGCGAAGCTCGAGGCCGAGAAGAAGACGGTCGAGGTGAAGCTGGCAGAGTATGCGAAGAAGATATCCGCACTTTCAGAGGAGAGGCAGAAGATATCGGACATGCTCACAAACAGCACCACGGCGATCGATGGCGTCAACAAGAGGCTTGCCGATGTCGGCAACGAGCTCAGCGCCCTTGAGGTCAAGATGACAACTGCTGCTTCTACAATTGAAGAAACAACAAGGCTAACCACCTCGATATCCGAGGAGATAAAGGGGATAGGCGAGAAGATAAAGGGCAACGAGGCCGAGGTCGCGGGCATGCGGTCCAGACTCGTTGAACTCGAGGCGCAGGCTAAGAAACTCGGGAGCAATGGCAGCGCAGGCGATTCGGGAAAGAGGGTCAAGGAACTGGACGTGAGCATTTCTGCACTTGAAAAAGAGTTCACAAGCGCGCAGGAGAAGCTGGCGAGGCTGCAGACCGAGAAAACGCTCGTGGATGCGAGGAAGGAGAGCGCGCTCAGGGAGATTGCGAAGATAGACGAGGAGATAGCGAAGGAGATGGCCTCGGCGTCAGAGTTGAGGGAGAAGGCGCAGGGAGAGAAGACGAGGAAGGAGCGCGCAGAGAAGAAGTCGGCAGAGCTCCAGGCACGTTCAGATGAACTGAAGAACACGCTCAGCGCAGCCGACAGCGAGATAATATCGCTCAGGGAGCAGAGGGCGTCCGCGCATTCGAGGGACGGGGCGATGCAGGGCAAGCTCAAGTCAGCATTCTCAAAGCACCCGGGATTCTTCGGCACAGTGGCCGAGCTCTGCACCTATGACGGCAGACACGCGGAGGCGGTAGAGGCCGCGGCCGGGTCGCGCTTCAACTACTTCGTTGTCGAGTCCATGGACGTGGCGAACGAGATGATCCAGTACCTCAAGAAGCAAAGCCTTGGAAGGGCGACCTTCATTCCGCTGCGTGAGCTGCACGTGGAGCAGGAGTCGAAGGAGAAGGGCCTTCAGGCGCTGACAGACCTGCTCCAGTACGATGCCAAGTTCGGGAAAGTGTTCTCGTACATATTCAGCAACACATATCTTGTAAAAGACGTTGACGAGGCGAAGGCGCTCGGAACAGGGAGACACAGGTACGTGACGCTTTCTGGCGAGACGGTAGAGCGCGCCGGAGTGCTCTCCGGTGGCTCTCGCGCAAAGGTGCTCTCGATAGCAGCGCTAGAGAAGAGGCTCAAGGAGCTCGAGGACTCGAGGGGAAGGGCGTTCGCAGAGGCTAAGGAGATAGACGCAAAGTATTTCGCAAGCAGGAAGGAGGCAGCGGAGGCCGACATCGAGATGGCTTCGGCAAACTCGTCCATAGAAGAGTACAACAAGAGGATAAAGGAGCGCGGAGAGCAGAAGGCCAAGCTCGAATCCGGCATCTCTCTGGCTGAGAAGGAATCGAAGAAGACGCTCTCAGACTTCGAGAACGCGCGCACGCATGCGCTGCAGCTGTCCAAGGATCTCGAGGGCAGGAAGGGCGAGAGAAGCGCTGCCTACTCGGAATCGCTGGAAGCCGCACACAAGGGAATGAGGAAAGAGGACGCCGAGAGGCTCTCATCGCTAAACAAGGAGATAGAGGAATCTAAGATAAAGGTTGCGGAGAAGCAGCAGGAGAGCAAGATGCTTACCGAGACGCTGCAGCAGAAGGGCCGCGAGCTAAAGGAGAAGAGCGAACTGGTCGAGAAGACAAGGAAGCAGTCCTCAGACTACGTCAAGAAGCAAGCCGAGCTACTCAAGTCGAAGGTTGAGGTAGAGGGCCACATGAAGAAGAGCAGCAAGTCCAACAAGGAAGCGCTCGAGAGACAGGATGCGATAGCGAAGGAGCAGGAGAAGCTCATAACGGAGCAGGCGGCACACAACTCCAAGGCCGAGGGCATGGAGAAGCAGATGAGCGAGATCAGGGTGAAGCAGGGCCAGACCGAGATGAGGCTCAACGACATAGCTGCAGAGCTCAGCGCCTACAGCAACTCCGCCCCGGAGATAGTCAACGAAGACGTCGAGAAGATGGAGAAGGAGGCGCAGGTGCTCGGAGCAAAGATCGAGGCGCTCGGAAGCGTCAACCTCAAGGCGCCAGAGGCGTATGAGGAGAAATCCAGAAGCGTGAGCGAGGCCACCGAGAAGGTGAACACTCTCGAGGGCGAGAGGAAGGCCGTGATGTCGATGATAGAGGAGATAGAGTCGAAGAAGCTCAACGCTTTCATAACAACATTCAACGAAGTGGGCAAGAACTTCTCAAAGCTCTACAACTTCATATACCCTGGCAAGGCGAAGATAGAGCTCGAGGACCAGAGCAGCCCGCTTGACACCGGCCTTAGCATAAAGATAGAGGACGCGAACTTCGTGGGGCACAGCAGGGGGCTTTCCGGTGGGCAGAAGTCGCTCATATCGCTAATGCTTCTCTTCGCGATACACATGTGCAAGCCCTCATCCGTTTACCTCTTCGACGAGATAGACACGGCTCTGGACAAGGAGAACTCGAAGAAGCTCTCGCAGCTGATAAAGGAGATGGCGAAGGGCGCGCAGTTCGTCGTAGTGAGCCACAACGACTCCCTGATAGTCAACGCTGATGCGGCCGTGGGCGTCACCAAGAGCGGCGGCGATTCGCAGGTATATGGGATAGAAATATCAAATGTTAGTAAGAAGTAATACTGGTTATTCTCGTGAAAGACAAGAAAGCAAGGAAGCACGAGTCGAAGCTGTCTTGGCTTCTCTACCTTCTTCTTATCGCGCTAATCGCAATATACGCCCTGTACGGCAACATAGTCGTGGGCGCCGTAGCCTTCATCCTGATAATCATCATACTGGTCTTTGAGGTCAGGACAAGCGTAGCGACTGAGGGCGCAAGGAAGAGCGTGGTGGACATAGGCGTAGCGATAGGCGCAGCGGTCATCTTCTGGATACTCCTGATAATCGTGCTGCACACCTCCGCGCCCGTCGACGCCGTTTCGAGCTGCAGCATGCTGCCGGCGCTACATAGGGGCGATCTGGTGGTGCTGCACGGCATAGACAACGTGTCGAACTTTGCGCAATCCAACCACGTGCCTGTGATAAGCGTGAACCAGTCCGCATTCGATGCAATGCAGGCAAGCATGCCAAACGAGTTCCTCGCATACTTCGCCTACTTCAACGGCAACAAATCACAGATCTCGTACGTGATACCAAACAGCAGCGTGCAGTACGATATAGGCCTCTACAACACCATCTGCGTTTCGCAGGCCCAGTACCTCGGCAAGCAGAGCGTCGTGTCAAAGTGCTCAGTGCCCGTGCAGGCGCAGCAGCCGAACCTGATAAAGTACTCTTACTCGATAGGCAGCCTGCACTACGGGAGGGAGGTCTTCAGCGCGATATACACTTCCAATATCACCATAGGGAACACTACCATTTCCGAGAACTACAGCAACCCGATAATCGTCTACCAGACCACGAGCAGGGACAGCTTCAGCGGCAGCATAATACACAGGCTCTACGCGATACTCAACGTGAGCGGCCAGTACTACTTCCTGACCAAGGGAGACAACAACCAGGCCCTGGACATAGAGTTCGGGAACTATCCGTCGAACCAGAGCGCGGTGCTCGGCTACGTGATCGGCGACATCCCGGTTCTTGGCTACGTCAAGCTGCTGCTCAGCGGGCAGATAGCGACTCCTGCAGGCTGCAACACCACTCTCTCGACGCAGTAATTATCAACCTTTAAATACTTTTGGCGATATGTTTATACGGCGGTTTTTCTTTTCTGGAAAGACGCTTTTTCACTGGTTAGCATGGCAGATTTGAACAACGACCTAAGGCTCGCTGTCGATACTGGAAGCGTTGCCCTGGGCACCGAGGAGACCCAGAAGGCGGTCAGCGGCAACAGGGCCAAGCTTGTGGTTATAACTAGCAAGGGCAAGGCCGATGCGATAGACGACATAACGCATCTCTGCAACGTCGCTGGCATAAAACTGGTGATGTTCAAGGGAAGCTCGATGGAGCTCGGCACCGTGTGTGGCAAGCCCTACTCCATAAACAGCCTGGCAGTGATCGAGGCCGGCAACTCAAAGATACTTACCGAGGAATATTGATAACTATGGCAAACGGACAGTTCGCGGGTTTGAAGCTGAAGAAGAAGCGCAAGCTGGACCGCTTGCTGAAGAAGTCGTGGAAGAGGAAGTACTTCAAGCTGAAGCAGAAGTACGACCCCGTGGGCACAGTGCCGATGGCCAGGGCCCTCGTGCTCCAGAAGTTCGTTCTGCAGCAGAAGCAGCCGCACTCCGGACTGATAAAGTGCGTGCGCGTGCAGCTTATAAAGAACGGCAAGGTCGTAGGCGCATACGTCCCGTACGACGGCTCGATAAACTTCATAGAGGAGCACGACGAGGTTATGATACAGGGGCTCGGGGGATCGCAGCGAGGCCAGATGGGCTGCATACCGGGCCTGAAGTACAGGGTCATAGGCGTCAACGGCGCGGACCTCTTCCAGGTCGTGAAGGGCAAGGTGGAGAAGCCTAAGAGGTAAGTGAGTTGCAGGAAGAGAAAGCGAACGAGACCGAAGCAAAGCAGCCCGAACAGCCAGTTGCGGCTGCAGCCGTGCCAGCGGCCGAGCCAAAGGAAGCCATCGCAAAGCCGGAGAAGAAAGCGACGACAAGAAGGGCCGCGAAGAAGGAGAACATAGCCTTCTCCGAATCCCTGCTTTTCGGAAAGTACAGCTTGAAGGAGGTGACTGTCAACGATCCTAGCCTTGCAAACTACATCGTGCTTGCGCCAAAGGCGTTCCCGAACACATACGGCAGGAGAAAGAACAGGGTCTACTACGTCACCCACGTAAACATAATCGAGCGCCTGATAAACAAACTGATGCGCGGCGGCACCGGAGCCAAGATAGGAGGCAAGGTCATAAGGACGAAGGGCGCGCTCCAGGGCAAGAAGATAAAGGTTATGCACATAGTCGAGGACGCGTTCGAGGCTATAAACAAGAAGACGGGCAAGAACCCTGCGCAGGTGCTTGTCAACGCTCTCGAGAACGCGGCACCTATCGAGGACACGACCAGGATAAGGTACGGCGGCATAAACTACAACGTTGCCGTTGGAATAAGCGCCGCGAGAAGGCTCGATGTCGCGCTAAGGAACATGGCGCTGTCATCGCTCATAGGTGCTTTCAAGAACAAGAAGACGCTCGCGGACGCTCTCGCAGACGAGCTCGTTCTTGCGGCGAACAAGGATCCGACAAGCTACGCGATAAAGAAGAAGGTAGAGCTGGAGCGCATCGCAAGGAGCGCGAGGTAGCTCTATGGTCAGGAAAGAGTTCGTAGCTGACGAAGTCGCAAAGATAATGCGAGACGTCAAGCACATAAGGAACGTGGCCATAGTCGCCCATGTGCATCACGGAAAGACCACGCTCACGGACTCGCTTCTAGCAAAGGCCGGCATAATCTCTAAGACCGTCGCTGGCGAGGCACTCTGGACCAACTACGAGGCGATAGAGCGCGACAGGAAGATGACGATAAAATCCGCAAACATATCACTCGCGTTCAACTACAAGGAGCACGACTACATAATCAACCTCATAGACACTCCGGGGCACGTTGACTTCGGCTTCCACGTCACCAGGGCAATGCGCGCCGTCGACGGCGTGGTCGTGGTCGTGGACCCTGTCGAGGGCATAATGCCGCAGACAGAGACCGTGGTGAGGCAGGCGCTGAAGGAGAAGGCGAAGCCAGTGCTCTTCATCAACAAGGTCGACAGGCTGCTCACGGAGCTCAAGCTGAACCAGCAGCAGACGTTCGACCGCCTGCTGAAGCTGATAAACGACGTCAACAAGCTTATAGACGGCTTCGCCCCTGAGGAGTTTGCGGGCAAGTGGAGGGTCAGCGTCGACGACGGGAGCGTATGCATCGGCTCCGCTGTTGAGAAGTGGGCGATCTCGAAGAGGATAATGGAGAAGTACAAGGTCACGTTCAAGCAGATCTACGAGCTGACAGAGAAGAACGACATTGCCAAGCTGCAGGAAGTGGCTCCGATAGACGAGGCGACGCTCACGATGATAATAGAGCACCTGCCAACGCCCCTGGAGGCGCAGGCCTACAGGATACCGCACCTATGGCACGGCGACCTCGCGAGCGAGGACGGGAAGGCGATGCTCGAGGTGAACGGGCGCGCAAAGGCAAACCTCGTAATCTTCGGCATAAGCTACGACCCGCACGGGGGCGAGGTGGCCATCGGCCGCGTCTTTTCCGGCACTGTGAAGAAGGGCACCGAGGTCTACGTTTCCGGAAGGCCCAACACAGAGAAGGTACAACAAGTAGGGCTCTACATGGGGCCAGACAGGGTCCAGATAGAGGAGGTGAGCGCAGGGAACATATCTGCGATAGTCGGCATAAAGGACCTGCAGATAGGCGACACGCTGAGCGAGAACAACATAGTGCCTTTCGAGCAGATAACGCACTACGCCAAGCCTGTGGTTACCAAGGCGATAGAGGTAAAGGAATCGAAGGACACGCTCAAGCTCATAGAAGCTCTCAGGGAACTCTCTAAGACAGACCCTGGCATAGTGGTCAACATCAATCAGGAGACGGGCGAGCATCTCGTCAGCGGGAACGGCGAGCTGCACCTCGAGGTCGTCGAGACCAAGATAAGGGACGAGTTCAAGATACCGATAACCACGAGCGAGCCAATCGTGGTCTACAAGGAAACGATAGAGCGGGGCGTGGAGAAGGTCGAGGGCAAATCGCCAAACAGGCACTCGAAGTTCGAGGTAACGATCATGCCTTTGGAGAAAGGGGTCATATCGCTGATAGAGGACGGCAGCATAAGGGATGGCCAGCCAAAGGGCAAGCAGTATCTTGAGCAGCTGGTTGAGGCCGGCATGCCGAGGGAAGAGGCGAGGGGCCTCTGGGATGTTTCAAACGTGAGCGTGCTCGTAGACAACACGCACGGGGTGCAGTACCTCAACGAGGTCGAGGAGCTGCTGATAGACGGCTTCGAGGAGGCGGTCCGCGAGGGGCCGCTTGCGAAGGAGAAGTGCTACGGCGTAAAGGTGCTCATAACAGATGCGACGATACACGAGGACCCGGTGCACAGGGGGCCTGCGCAGATAATGCCGGCGATGAGAAGGCCGATCTGGGCGGGCATGCTGCTAGCGGGGGTGCAGCTTCTGGAGCCGAAGCAGATCTTCACGGTCAACGTGCCCCAGGAGTACATGTCGCCCGTGATCTCGCTGCTCCAGAGCAGGAGGGGCCAGGTGCAGGAGGTGCAGCAGTCCGGCGAAGCGGTCACGATAATCGCGAAGATGCCCGTGTCCGAGGTCATCAAGGGCTTCTCGAACGAGATACGAGGCGCAACAGCCGGCAGGGCGATCTGGTACTTCGAGTACGCAGGCTACGAGAAGATGCCTGCGGAGCTGCAGGACAAGATTGTGCGCGACATAAGGAAGAGGAAGGGCCAGAAGGAGGAGCCACCAAAGCCGCAGGAGTACCTGGACTAGCCGAACGAAACGCTAGAAATGGTTAAATACACGGCTAGGAAAGTTGTTTTCGTGATCGATTGAGATTCTTCACGAAGCAGAAGCTAGCATACTTTTCCTACCCAAGATCGGACGATGCCAACGGAGGAAGCGCAGCTACGATCGAGCAGGAAACCCAGATTGCGAAGAAAAATAAGGAGAGAGCGTACTTCCCCCAGGACAAGAAGGAGATGGACGCCAGCAAGGCAATACCAGAATTCTACCGCGACCTCGAGGCGATGAAGAAAGCGGATGTGGTGCACTTCGTTTGGAAGTACCCAGACCCGGATCTTCTCTTTGAGTTCGGCATGGCAGTCGCGCTGGGTAAAAAGATAGTTATAGATAACAAAGTCGAGAGGGTTTCAGGAAAGTCTCATGGCAACGTACTCCTCGATCTCGCGGGCGGAAAGACCGCACTCCCGGATGGGGTGGAGAACAACACCAAGGGCTTCATCGATGATAGGTCGGAGTTCATGATATGCCCTGTAAGGGGAGCTCCCAAGGAGATCGTTGAGAGGCTCTCTCTGCATAAAAAGAATGCAGAGAGGCTCGGCGGCAACGCATACTATCCTGGCGAGCAGACCGAGCAGGTTGATCCGGAGGGCGGGATAAACATAATCAGGCAGAATCTCAAAAGCACGATGGAAGCCGCAGGCGTCTACATCTTCTGGACGGGCAGCAGCGGAAGCCTCTTCGACCTTGGCGCCGCATTCGCCCTAGGCAAGGACATAATCGACGTGGTCGCGATAAAGAGCGAGAACGAAAGGGTTGAGCTTTCAAGCGTTGAGCAGACTGCGGGCGGATCCTATGAGAACCTCATGCTGAAGCTCAGGGGAGATTTCCGAGAGAAGGTGTCGGAGCGCGAAGGCGCAATATTCGAACTGATGAGCTACCTTAGATAGGGTTAAAAAGCCTTTCAGCCAATACATAATGTTAGCGAACCCAGAGGGCTCGCTGTCGGTGCTGATTCTGTTGCACCAATGAGATGAGGTGTCTATATGGCAAAAACATACGCGAAGTTCGAAGTACCAAAGGAGATAGCAGACAAGAGCCTTGAAGCCCTGCGACTTGCAAAGCAGAGCGGATCGGTCAGGAAGGGGGTCAACGAAGTGACCAAGAGCGTAGAGCGAGGAATCGCGGCGCTTGTAGTCATAGCCGGGGACGTCGAACCGGAGGAAGTGGTTATGCACATCCCGACGATTTGTGAGCAGAAGAAGATCCCGTTTGTGTTCGTTCCAGCGAAGCTTGACCTGGGCAAGGCGGCCGGACTCGGCGTGCCGTGCGCTGCCGCAGCGATAGAGAAGGCGGGAGAGGGCCAGTCGCAGCTTAAGGAAGTGGCGAACTGGGCTTCAGGAAAGATGGGCAGTGCTACGAAGCAGGAGGCTGCACCTAAGACAGAGGCGCCGAAGCCAGCGGCACCGAAGAAGGCGGCCCCGAAGAAGGAACCAAAGCCAGAGGCGCCAAAGCAGGAAGCGCCAAAGCCCGAGGCGGCTCCAGCGCAATAGGCTTAGGATGTTAGAATGGCAGACGAGCAGCCAAAACAGTACGACGGCTATCTTGCTGAGATAGTGGAGATACAACCCAGAAAGACCGGCATGTTCGGCTCTATCATACAGGTAATGTGCAAGATAATGGAGGGCAAGGACAAGGGCAGGGTCATAAGGAGGAACATAAGCGGCAAGGCCAAGGTCGGCGACATGATAAGGCTCGGGGATACGAGCAGAGAGGACAAGCCGATAAACGTGAAGTGATCACATGAAATGCTCGTACTGCACAAGGGAGATAGAAAAAGGGACGGGCATAATGTACGTCAGGAAGACCGGCGCTATAAAGTATTATTGCTCGGATCGCTGCTACGAGTTCGATGCGGTGCAGCACAAGAAGCAGCGCACTAAGGAGATCAAGGAACTTGAGAAGCAGGCGAAGAAGTAGCCTGTTGCTATTTATGGAGTTCAAGCAGGGCGAGGAGCTCATCGTTGTCCATTTCGGCGAGCTCTGGCTGAAGGGCGGGAACAGGAACTATTACATACGCTTGTTGGAGCAGAACATAAAGGAGCAGCTCGCAGGCGCGAGGTTCGACCTGCAGAGGAACTTCGACAGGCTTATCCTGAGGCCGGGCAAGGGATCGAGCTTCGAGAGCATAAGCCACAGGCTTGGGAAGGTCTTCGGCATAAGCGTCTTCGAGCTCTCGATCGTGGCGAAGCCAGAGCTAAAGAGCATAGTCTCAACGGCGAAGAGGATGCTGTCAGCGAAGCCCAGGCCGAAGAGCATAAGGATAAACTCCCACAGGTCGTACAAGCAGCTCCCGTTCACCTCCATTGATGTGGTCGACAAACTCAAGAATACCGCAGAAGGTTTGGGCATAGAGCCAAAGGTGAAGGACTACGAACGCGAGCTCAGCATAAGCGTTACTAGGGACGCGGCTTTCCTGACACTCAAAAGGGAGAAAGGCGCAGGCGGGCTGCCAGTCGGCAGTTCCGGAAAGGCCGTGGTGCTGCTCTCCGGAGGCATAGACTCCCCGGTGGCCGCTTGGTATGCGATGAAGCGCGGGCTTGTGCCCATATACCTGCACGTTCATGCGTTCAGGGAGAACGCGGAAGCGGAAAGAGGGAAGGTATCAAAGATAATGGGCACGCTCTCGGGGTTCCATCGCGGCAGCAAGGCGTATTTCATCCCATCGTATGTCTTCCAGGCGAACTCGACGAGATTCGGAAAATACGAGCTTGTGCTGCTTAAGGCGTTCATGCTCAGGCTGGCCGAGAAAGTTGCTAGGAAAGAGGGCGCGCAGCTGATAGTGACTGGCGAGAGCCTGGGCCAGGTGGCGTCGCAGACCTCCAGCAACCTTGCAGCGGAGCAGCAGGGCGTTACCGCACCGATACTCAGGCCGCTCATAGGCTTGGACAAGGAGGAGATAATCGCAATTGCAAAGAGGATAGGCACTTACGAGGATTCGATCAAGCCATACAAGGACGTCTGCTCCATAAACGCGAGAAACCCTAAGACTGCCACCGAACCCGATGAGATGAAGAGGCTGCTTAAGAAGATAGGGATTGCGAAAGTAGTGAGCAAGAGCCTCTCGATGTCGAGTGTAGCCGGCTAGCAAACATTTTATATTGTGCTCGTTTTATCTTAGAACATGGATCTGCTGGTGCGCGCAATTGTCGGAGCGGTAGTCGTTATCGTGATCCTTTTCGGCGTGTACTACGCGCTCCAGAACAGCGTCTTTCAGCACGTGACGCAGCAGCAGGCCGCCGCGCTTGTGACCTCTGACCTCCAGCGACTCTATCCTGGCGCTCTGATAAACGTGACGAACAACACGCCTTCCAACTATTCCGGGAGCTGGCACATCGTCACATCTGTAATACTCAACTCCACCTCTGCTTGTCCATCGTACTTCGTCTACACGTTCGACTACCCGCAGTTCGGCTTCGTTTATAGAGTGGACAACACCTACACGAACAACTGCGTGATATACGGGTTCAACAAGAACGCGCCGTTCATAATCTCCTCGTTCCCTGTAGCCATAACACGCGTCTACACCCTGGGCATACCGAACATGGTGGGCTTCATAGACAGCTCCGGCTTCTCGAACGTGAATGCAGCAGCGCACTTCTTCGGTTCCACGAACGTTCTTGGCAAGAACTACACGAACGTGTGGCTCGTGAGCTACACTTCGCCAAGCAAGAACTACTCCGTGTACGCGCTTCTCTCGCAGCTCAACGGCACGCTGCTGGCGTCGTACAACGCCTCCAGTTCATAGGCTCCTTACCATAACGAGCGAATCCTCTCCTTCCTGCTCCCTGAACCCGCATCTCGAGAAGAAGGCAGCGGCGCCATCGTTGCGCTCGTCTATCTCTGCATACACCTCGAGCATCTTGTAGAGCTTTGCCCTGTCTGCGCACTTCTCGACCAGTCGCCTGCCGAGCCCCTTCTTCCTGTGGTCCCTGGCAACAAGTATGCCCACCAGCCCGCCGCTGTCTGTAGTCTTCACGATCTCGCAGTCCGCCACTACCTTGCCGCCCTCCACAGCAACGAAATCTGCAAGGGTCCTGTTCCTCATCCCCTCGAGCTTCCTGCGCATCAGCGCGGAAAGCGTCTCGGCGCTAGGCCTCTTCTCGAAGGTCGTAGCGTACGGCATCTCATCGTAGACCTTCAGGATCAGCTCGCTCAGGCTATCGAAATCAGCCTCTTCGAGCTCCCTTATCTGCATTGAATATCGTTTTAAGCTTTCTTATTTTAATAATTGTGCATGTCGATTTCTAAGATGACTGCTAAGAAGATACTGAAGAGCGTCGGCGGGGACAGGATAAGCGACAGCGCCGCAACAGAGCTCGCGGAGACGCTCAACGCCTACGCCTACTCGATAGCAAAGAAGGCGGTCAAGCTGGCCAAGCATGCCAGAAGGAAGACCGTCAAGAAGGCAGATGTCGAGCTCGCGCGATAGTCAGACCACGATCCCGAAGAACTGCAGTATTATTATCGTGCCTACCCCGCCGAGCCCGAATATCGCAGTAGAGATGATCACTGGAGTGCTGAACGGTATCGTGATGCCGAAGAACACGTTGGCAAGGAAGAGGGTCACGAATCCGAGTATCGTGTTTGATATTACGCCGAAGATTATCTTGAACACAAGCTTCCCCGCTTTCCAGACTATGAAAATGGCCAGAGCCGCAGCGAGCAGGAGCCAGATACCAGAAAGCGCTGTCCCGAATATTGTTATTGCCATTCAACCTCCAGATACCCTTATAAACCACAGATAATAAAAAGCTATTAGTGGTGTGCGGGTGGCTTACGGTCTTACGACCGAGGAAGCTCCCTCCACGCGACGCATGCAGTGGGCTTAAGGCCCGAATCGGAAAAGAAACGCAGCGCAAGTGTACACAAGCGATGACACGACGAGCGTGCATATGTGCTTGAAACGGCCGAGGGGCATGCAGTGGGCGTGCAAGGCAAACGCCGCTTAGTCGAATGCCACCTAAAACAGAAGAGGGGCTACGGCACACCACTATCCTGCTTTTCCTCACTGTTTCAATAGCTTCTTATAGATTGTTTGCATGAAATGAGAGGATGGGCAGCGCCGCGAGTACCATAACAAACGTGATAACGATAGCCATAGTGCTACTGCTCGCCGGCCTCGCCTACGAATCTTACACGCACGTCGTGCTGAACCAGAACAACCCGCTCTCATCGTTCCTCAACCTAACTTCCACTGTTCTGCCCGCAAACGGCACACTCCTGACAACAACTGCCCAGGTCAACACCTCCCAGACCAGCGCCCAGCTCGACGCGTACGCGCTCAGCCTCATAAACTCCGACAGGCAGAAGTACGGGCTGGGAAACGTCACGCTCTCGAACGAGCCATCGGGACAGCAGCACTCCGACAGCATGCTAGTCGGCGATTACTTCAGCCACTGGGATCCGTACGGGATGAAGCCCTACATGCGCTACACCCTGGTCGGGGGCAAAGGGGCGGTGCAGGAGAACATAGCGTTCAGGGAGAGCGCCACATGCGGCATATTCGGATGCACGGGCAACATAAACGTGAAGCAGGCGCTGCAGCAGATGGAGTACGAGATGATGTACAACGACAGTGCGTGCTGCAACAACGGGCACAGGGAGAACATACTCACGCCTCAGCACAACCAGGTGAGCATAGGCATAGCTTACAACGCAAGCAGCGTGTACTTCACCGAGGACTTCATAAACGACTACGTGAGCTGGAGCAACTACGGCATCAATCCCTCGAACGACGAGATGTACGCGGTTGGCACGCTTCCAGGAGGCTACACGCTCTCGTCCATACAGATAAACTACGACCAGCCTGCGCAGAACATGACAAGGGCGCAGCTGGACAATACCTCATCATACTCATCGGGCACTACTGTGGCCGGGATCGTCAGCAGCCCGCTCTACTACTACTCCAACATCCAGACCATAGTCGCTGACCAGTACAGTACGAACGGCAACGGATTCAACGTCGCGTTCAACATGCGCAGCACGATAAGCAAGAACGGCCCGGGCGAGTACACAGTAGATGTCTGGCTGAACGACAGTTCCGGCGCCGGCTTCGTGGGCTCCTCGTACACGATATTCGTGAACGGCAGCGGGGATGTGTACGTGCCAGGCAACGTTTAGCAACTTCAGAGCATTATTGCCTGTTTCAGCAACGCTTAAAAGTGTTAACGGATGATGATGGGATATGCGGCCTGAAGTTAACGGGAAGAGGGAGTTTCAATGATAGACGTGACCCTGGCGTTCCTGCTGATAGCGGGCATAATCTTCTTCGGTTTCGGGGCCGAGATATTCTTCAGGAAGACCGGCATACCCTACTTCCTGTTCCTGATCTTCATAGGCATGATCATGGGCCCGATCCTGGGCCTTGTCTCGCGTGACGCGTTCATACCTGTGCTTGGCATCTTCTCCCAATTTACGCTGATGATGGTGCTGTTCTACAACGGCATGCAGATGGGCATAAAGGACGTGATAAGCGGCAGTAGCCGCACGCTTCTCCAGGTCGCGCTCTACGTCTTCGTGAGCATGCTGGCTATAGCCGCGGTCGCGCACCTAGTATTCGGATGGGATGCCATAGAGGCGCTGATCTTCGGGTCCATAATAGGCGGCGAAACCACCGCACCGATAATGATGCGCGTATCGAAGATGCTGACCAACGACAACAAGCTTGTCACCTTCCTAAGCCTCGAATCGGTTATGAACTCAATATTCTCGGTCGTGCTCTTCTTCGTCTTCCTCAGCATCTACCAGACAGGATCGTCATCGTTCAACGGGGCAGCGGCCACGCTCGCCTCAAACATCTCGGTTGGGGTCATACTGGGCTTCGCCCTCTCGATAGCATGGCTTCTCGCACTCAACTATCTCAGGAACTACCGCTACACCTACGTCTTCACGCTTGCTCTGCTGCTCACCACCTATGTGGTAGCGCAATTTGCGGGCGGAAGCGGCCTGATGGCCGTGCTCGTGTTCGGGATAATGCTAGGAAACTACAAGAGCGTAGGGTCATGGGTGAAGAAGGAGCTTAAGATAGCGGATTTGGAGAACCAGCTCAGGGGCTTCCAGGACGAGATATCCTTCCTTCTCGAGACCTTCTTCTTCGTCTTCCTGGGCCTAACCTTCCTAATCGAGCCCTCGGCCATAATCTTCAACCTCTCGGCCGGGGTGCTTTTCGTGGCAATACTTCTTGGCGTGAGGTACGTGGCCGTGAACATCTCCACTAAGGGCTCAGAGCTCTACAAGAAGAGGCGGCTCATAACGCTGATGTGCGCCCAGGGTCTCACGCCTGCGATACTTTCGATTGTGGCGCTGACCAGCAACCTACCACTCGCAAACAACTTCATCAGCATCGTTGTGTTCGTCATACTCATAACCAACGTCATAACCTCGTTCGCAGCATGGCGCGCGATCAAGTCTGAGAGGGTGGCAAGCGCCGAAGAGAACGACAAGAAGGATTTGAAGGCTCAAAGAGCCAGCTCAAAGAAATTGGCCACATCATGAGCATAGATCTCCAGACAGCGCTTATCGTGCTTGCGGGCATGGGTTTTGGAATCATAAGCGGCAGCGAGATCGCCATGCTCACCGTAGCCGCATCAACGAAGTACAAGTGGCGCAGGGCATGGGCGATAACCCTGGCCGGCTTGGTCACGATGATTCCGGTAGGCGCAGCAATCTACTACTTCTTCACGGTGCTGCCGCAGATGCTCCTTGGGCTTGCAGCCGGTACCATTATCTTCCTGATCGGAGCCTATTTCCTTTTCAAAGGATCCACCAACTCTGGAGAGGAGCACGAGGAAGAGAGCAGGATAAGCGCAGGCATGCTCGGCATCTACTCCGGAGTGGTGCTCGAGGGCATGGAGATACTCACTGTCATAGTCTCGCTCGGCGCTGCGACTGGCGAGCTGGCACCTGGCGTGCTTGGCCTGCTAATCGGATGGGCCATACCGCTTGCGGCAGTGAGATTCCTCAAGCCGCTGATAGAGAGGATAGAGGAGCACTTCCTGAAGATGGCCGTGGGTCTGATAATGATGGTCATAGCCGGCAGCCTGATCCTGCTGCATCTCCCGTAGAAATTGCGGTGGCCCAGGAGGAAGGGCGCACGAGTCAGACAGGGTTACTGCGCCTGGGAAGGAGAATTTACACCTCTTGGGCCATACCTTCCTTCACAATATTCTTTTGCCCATAATGTTATATACAGGTCTGCAAAAGAAGTAGCAAGCGTCTAACCTATTGCAAATCCGTATAAGAGAAAAACGTGCAATAGTATATTGCAACTCGTAATTCAGGTGGTGGCCCTGGTGTCCTGAACTGGCTTCTCCTCCATGCTGTTAACGTACTTCACCAGCTCAAGTGCCTCTCTATACTCCAGCCCCACGAGCCACTTCTTCTCTGCTGTGTTTGATGCCTCTCCCTGCAGTGTAAAATGCAGCTTGCTGTACCTTATTCCGTGTTCCAGGATTATCTCTGTTATGTTGCTGTAGTTTATTATCTTGAAATCCTGATGGAAACTGAAAATACCACGTCTTATGATTATTATCCTTTTGTTAGTGGCGAACGCATGCGCGGGTTCGAGTATTCTTGCGCCACCCAGCCTCCTCTCAACTATGTGGACCCCTACGCTCTCTCCCTGCGTCAGTAGGCTTTGCAGTATTTCCTGCTCTCTGCCAGTGTGTTCTGGCATTCAACCCCCAATAAAAGTAACCAGCCAAAGCTTAAAAGCCCTCGTTGGAAATGAAACGCATGGACAGGGATTCCGGAGGCGGTACGCACCTTAAGCGTGAAGCCGGATTGCTCCAGATCGTGGCTTACGGAGTCGGGAACATAATTGGCGCAGGAATATATGTGCTTGTCGGGGACGGCGCCGGACTCGCTGGCGGCGCCTTGTGGCTCGCTTTCCTTATCGGCGCAGTTGTCGCCCTATTCACAGGACTATCTTATGCAGAACTCTCATCAATGTACCCTAGAGATGCATCTGAATATGTGTACATGAAAAAAGCAAACGGAGGCAAGTTCTGGTCATTCTTGGTCCAATGGATGATGCTCGCCACAGAAATTGTCGCTGCCGCAGCGGTTTCTCTAGGGTTTGCTGACTATTTCCAGAGCATTCTGCCCTCGCCCAGTATACTCGTAGCCGCCGTTCTCCTGTCCACACTTTCAATAATCTCAATGAAAGGCGTCAAGTACGCCCTTAGGCTTAACATCATACTAAGTTCCATCGCAATCGTGGGTCTTTTGATTGTGATAGTTACCGGCGCACCGCATATTGGAACTACCGCTCTGCTTTCTGCCCCGAATGGATTCGAAGGCATAACCGGAGCAGCAATACTTGTTTTCTTCGCATTTATCGGATTCGATAACATAGCAAACCTGGGGGAAGAAACAAAAGATCCTCACAAAACGCTCCCTCGCGGATTTGTGATTTCAATCGTGCTCACCGCCGTGCTCTATGTGCTTGTCGGTCTTACCGCAGTAAGCTTGGTTCCGCCACAAGAGCTCGCGGCCTCTAACGCGCCCCTGGCCCTGGCCGCCTCGGCAGGCCTGGGGCCTGTCGCTTTCGACGTTTTGACCGCCGTTGCCCTCCTCACCACGTTCAACACCGTTCTAGTGCTCCTGATAACGGCGTCCAGGATCATATACGGCATGGGGCGCGAAGGTGTCCTTCCGAGAATTATAGGAAAGGTTAGCAGGAATACGAACACTCCAACAATGGCTTCGTTGCTCACGCTCTTCGGAGCCGCCATATTCCTGCCTTTGGGGAAAGTCGACATAATAGCAGAGATAACGAGTTTTGGATCCCTTATCGCGTTCGCAATGATAAACATCGCGCTGCTTAACATAAGGCGTATCGCCCCCGATGTGCACAGGCCATTCAAAGCGCCGCTCAACATAGGATGGGTTTCTGTTACCGCCGTGCTCGGCACCACTTCGTGCCTGCTGCTGCTTACACAATTCAGCGTTTCCAGCGCAGCGCTGGGCCTCGCGCTTCCTCTCTCTGGTGCTCTAATCTACGTAACTACAAACCACAAGAAATAGGTGCTCCGACCGGGATTTGAACCCGGGTTGCAGACTTGAGAGGCCTGCGTCCTTGACCGGACTAGACGATCGGAGCACGTTTTTATAGATTCTTTTCTCAATATATTAATATCACTGCCGCGTGTTCCTATGCTTCTTTACGAAAAATATACTCCGCATACGCTCAAGGAGCTGATAGGCAACAGGCTTAGCGTTGAGAAGCTCAGACAGTTCGGCGCTGACATAAAATCTGGCAAGAGACCTAAGCCAATAATGGTCTATGGCCCGAGCGGAACTGGCAAGACCGCGTCGATCCGCGCGCTAGCCAACGAGAATGGTTTCGAAATGCTTGAGCTCACGTCGAGCGACTACCGCGATGCGGAGACGCTAAGGAAGAAGCTGCTCCCGGCAGCAAAGACGAGAGGACTTTTCTCGAACACCACGCTGATACTCTTCGATGAGATAGACGAACTGTCGAGCAGGTTCGACAAGGGCGCGGAGAGCGTTATCTTGCAGATGTTGAGGGAGAGCAGGCAGCCCATCGCATTCACGGCCAGCGATTTCTGGGACCAGCGCATTAGCTTCCTCAGGAACCACGTTGAGCGTGCGGAGTTCAAGAAAGTCGAGATAAAGGAGATAATCGCGTACATGCGCGGGATAGTCAAGGCCGAAAAGCAGGAAGCCGAGGAGGGCGCCCTCCGCGAAATCGCGTACAGGAGCGACGGCGACGTGCGCGCTGCGCTCAACGACCTGCAGATGGTCCTGATGGGCGGCAACGACATAATAGACAACCTGGTCGTGAGAAACAGGAAACTTGAGGTATTCCGCGTTCTTGACCGCATCTTCATGACGAACAGCTTCGCAAACGCGAAGACGGCCATCGAGAGCAGCGACATCGACGTTGACATGCTGATAAACTGGGTCGATGAGAACATACCCAACAGGTACTGGGTCAAGCAGTCCATAGACCTCGCCTACGACCATCTCTCGTTCGCGAGCAGATTCTTCGAGATGGCGGAACGCATGCGCTACTACGGCTACATCAAGTACTCCAATTCTGGCATAGCCGGCGTGTCGATATCGAGCGGGGGCAACATGAAGTACGTGAGCCCCTACGCCTTTCCCTCAAAGGTCAAGTACCTCAGCGTGACCAAGGAAGCGAGGGGGATGCAGAGCAGGATAGCGATGAAGCTGTCGCCGTACCTGCACACGAACAGGCACGAGATAATAAGCTCATACCTGCCGCTCTTCAAGAACCTCTTCGGAAATATGGCAGATGAGAAGAAGGAAACGCTGACCGACTCGCTGGAGAACGACTTCAAGCTCGAAAAGGAAGAGATAGAATTTCTCACAGCCTCTTAGTTCCTGAATATCCCGCTGTCGAACCTCGGCGGATCTACCACGAAAGATCTTATACTCACAGGCACCTCCCTAGCGTTGTTCTCATCATTCATGGTGTACCTCCGGTCTGGTATCAGGCTCACGCTCTCCCCGGATTCGATACGGAGGCTCTCGGCTATGTCCTTGCGAACGAAAACGTACTCCGACATCCGCCTCTCTTCCATCATCTTCCCGTTTACAAAAATGTTCGGTACGTTGCGTTCCACGTACACGATGTCCTCTATCACAGTGCGCTTCAGCATGTCTCCAGTCTCCTTGTGCAGCAGGCAGTTCCTGTCTCCTATGCTTGCGTCTGACGACTGCACCACATGCGCCGGTTTCGCAAGCCTGACAACGTTTGCGAACGGCTCCATCGCGAGCACGCTCTCCCTTTCAAGCTTGAGGTCAAGGAAGATCCCAGAATTAGCTCTGTCTACCGGCGTCTCCCGCCAAGTTAGCACCACTTTTGCCGTAAGCTGCGTCCAACCATCCTGTGAGGTCTATCTCAAAGCCCACAACAGGCTCCTCGATACCGAAACTGGTCAAAACTTCAGGATGTACTTCTCCCAAAAAGCCTATATTCCTTTTGCCCACTACGACAGTTGCGCATCTTCCCTCTATCATGCTCCTGTTCTCGCCTTCTACTACCTCGCACTCAGCTCCAAGGCTCTGCATCAGCCCCTCGAGCGATGCCTTCGCCTCGTTGAAGTTCGCCTGCGAGTGGCACGACACAGCTGCAAGGTGGTACGTCTCGCGCGGCACATTCCTCTCTATCCCGAAGGTCATGTCGAGCTCGAAGATCCTGAGCGGGAAGCTGTCGTGCATCGATTGCCCTAGCTGCTTCAGCAGCGACGGCAGCACCCACGTGCGCAGCATCGTCGCAAGCCCGGATCTCGGGTTTATGATGTTAATGTACTCGCTCTCCTTCGCATGGCGCATCTTCGTGAAGTTTGTCTCCTCGTTTGTCAGGTAGGAGTTCATCGCCTCCTCGAAGCCCAGGCCAGTCATCGCGTCCCTGGCCGCGTTGTTCACTCTGCTCTTCTCCTCGAGCTGGCCCATCGCGGCCGAGGCTACCGGCACCGGCTGTATGTAGTCGTAGCCGTACCCCACGGCTATGTCCTCTATTATGTCCTGCTCGTTTATCACGTCCAGCCTGTATGCGGGCGCTGTCACGCGTATGTTTCTACCAACCAGCGCCGCCTCGTGCCCCATCTTGTTCGCGAGCACGATCGCGTTGTTGAAGCCTATAGCTACCCCGATCTCATCGTCTAGCTGCTTGAGCGGTATGCTGAACTGCTGGCTCTGCATCTTCGGCAGGCTTCGGCTGCTCTCCCTGTACCTTATCTCCACTCTGCCCACCGCGAATCCCCTGTCCATGAAGTCCGCAGCGAGAAGATCTGCCACGCGTTCTATTATCTCCCTCGTGCCTCCGGTTATGTCGACAAGCATGCGCTTCGTCTCCGCCGAGACCCTGGTCCTCTCCGAGTTTATGATCGGGATGAGCGACATCGTGCCCTTCTTGTCCTTCAGGGCCACGTACCTGTCACCTGACTTGCACAGGCCCACGTACTTCCTGCCCCTCCTATCGCTGTTTATCACGCTGCTGTACTTCATCTTGGCCTTGGAGCCGAGCGGCACGAACTCCTCGTCCTCGTATGCGTCGTAGGTGAGCGGACCCTTTACGTCCTTCATGTCGTGCAGACCAAGCGCTATCCTTGTTCTCTGCCTCCCGTACGTGTTGCTGAGCTTCTCTGTGAAGTTTATAATGTCGAGAAGGTCGTCTTCGCCCAACTGCATATTGTCGACGACAAGAGCGGCTATGTACGGCCTTATTCCAGAGACGTGGTTGCCAACGCTTATTGCGATCTCGCTCCCCTGCTTTATCTCGTACTTGAAGTCCCTGCTCTTCCTCATGTAGTACCTGACAGCGCGGGCCAGGCCCAGCGTGCTGATCATGTCCGGCCTGTTGGCCGGATACTCTACCTCCACTTCCTTTGAGTCTATCCTCTTCACGTTCGGCCCCATGTTCTCGATGTTCCTAACCAGTTCCTTGTCGTCTATCTTGAAGCCCAGGAGCTTGAGCATGTACCTCTTGTTGTGTATCGTCACCGGCATTCAAACACCCTGCATCTTCCTCAGCCAGCCAACGCTCGAACCGTATAGCTCAGCTATGCTCTCGATCTCCTTCTTGACAAGCAGAATGCGCTCCACGCCAGGTCCCCATGCGAGCACGTTCACCTTGCTCCTCTCTATGCCTGTTATCTCCTTCCTGATTATCCCGGCTCCGCCCAGCTCGACCCACTCGTCACCGTGCTTTCCCAACAGTTGCACCCCGGGCTCCACGAACGGATAGTACATCGGCTTGAACCTCAGGTTCCCTATCCCCATTCCCTTGTAGAGCTTGATCAGTATGTCGAAGAGGTTCGCAAGCGTGAGGCCCTTGCCTATCACGATGCCGTCGTGCTGGTAGAAGTCCGCTGTGTGCTTCGGGTCTATCGTCTCGTTTCTCAGGTTCCTGCCGACCGTGAAGAGCTTTATCGGAAGCTCGTACTTCTTGCCCGCGTTCATCTCGCCGATTATCTTGTTGATGTACCTGCCGCTCACGCTCGTTGTGTGCGTCCTCGCAACCGCCTGCATCGCCACCTGCCTCGACCATTCGCCGTGCCAAGCGGTCTCGTGCTCCTTCATCACTCGTTCGACCAGCGACCTGTCCTCTACCTGAATCTCCTTCGGCCTGCCTAGGAAGAAGGTGTCCTGAACGTCCCTGGCGGGATGGTCCTGCGGCACGAAGAGGTAGTCGAAGACCCAGAACGCGGGCTCTATTATCGGCCCGCTAACTTCTGTGAAACCGAGACCCACGTAAGCCTGCCGTATCTCGTCTATTGTCTTCCTGAGCGGATGCCGCGATGCCACGACCGCCGGCTCGACCGGCGCTTTCACGTTGTACGGCGTGAACCTCTTGCCTGCCCACGACCTGCTCTTTATCATCCTCCTGTCCAGGCTCTCTATCGCCTCCTCGGTCTGCTTCTCCTTAGCAAGCGCGAGGACTCCCTGGTGCGTTATCTCTATCTCGCTCACGCTCTCGTGCGATTTAACCTCGATGAGCTTCCTCTGCTCCAGCTCCTTTGTGGCCTCGCCGTCCCTGTACTGTGCGTACGAGTCCGGGTTCTTGCTTAAGGCCCTGAGTACAGACTCAGTCCCGATCCCTTCCTTGGCGGCGCGCTTTCCTGAGCCCGTGAGCTTGAGCCTCTTTCCAGATACCTCAACAAGCCCCTTCCTCTTCGCCCAGCTGAAACCGATCTGGTCCTCCTTGCTTCCCAAGCCCGAGAGCTCTATTCCCTTCTCCCCTACCTTCTTCAGAAGCAGCGATTCCGGCAGGCCGTTCTTGACATAACCTTCGCCCTCGGCGCTGATCCTGACCTCATAGCCGCCCGACCTCTCGGCCTTCACAAGCCCCTGCGAGGCCAGGTTGCCTATCGCCCAGAGCGCCTCGTCCCTCCCGAGCCCCGACTCGGCCAGCAGCCTGTCCAGGCTAAGCCTCTTCTTTTCCTTTAGTGCGCTCAGCACAGATAGCTCGTGCCTATGCAATGGATTCACCTGAAGAACCTGAAGTAGATGTACGCTGCGATCGCTGCCACGGCCAGCACGACGAGCGCGTAGACAAGCGCAGAGTAGTTGTCGTATACGTAGTTGAAGAACTGCACGACCTCCTGCTCCGGAGTCTGCGTGGTTATGTAGACGAAGTTGAAGTTCTGGAGCGGCTCGCCAGAATACCAGGAGAAGCTGGTGCCGGAGTACTTGCCGAACTGGTTTGGCTGGGGGAAGTCTGGAAGCGGGTATATGGTGACTACCTGCGTCCCGTTCGGCACCAATATCGTGAGCCTTGCGCTCGGGAGCAGCGACTGGCCGCTGGCCGTGTGCACGAAGTTGAAGACGCTGTTGTTGAGCGTGTACTCGAACTGCCGCGGCGCGACGCTAACCACGCTCGTGACGTTGCTCGCGTCGTAGCTCATAGTCAATGAAGCGTAGCCCCCGCCGTTGCTCGCCGGGGTTATCGGGCCGGGAAGGAAGGTGAAGTTGCTTATGCTGGACTTCGGGTTAAGTATGTGCTGCGTCAGGTACGGGGATCCGCCCAGCGCCCTCTGCCAGCTGCCAAGCGAGAGGTTGAACGCCTGCCTGTCCTGGTTGTACGTGCTTATCGAGGAGTTGCTTATGTACACCTGCACTCCCTCTACAACGTGCGCGGTGGTCGAGTTCTTCAGGAAGACAGTGGTCGAGAGGTATGTGGCGTTGAAGTAAGCGCTTACGCTTCCGCTCGCAAGCATGCCCAATACGAGAAAAGCGGCGAACGCGAGCGATGCCCTCATTATGTTGACCTAGTTAGGATAAGGAAACAAGTTATAAAACCTTATACTTTCATTTATTCTTAGAAGCGGTAAGAGGGCATGATACCCTTATAAGCTTTGCAGAACAATATGTAATCGCGTGTCCTACATGGCAGAAAAAAGCAAGCTACTCGCAGTCATAAGAGTGCGGGGGCGCGTAAAGGTCAGGCAAAGCATAGCAGAGACGCTGGACAGGCTGAACCTGAAGAGGGTGAACAACCTCGTGCTTGTGAACTCTGCCAATGCCTCATACGCAGGCATGGTCAACAAGTGCAAGGACTTCGTCACGTTCGGCGAGATAGACAAGGATACGCTCGCAAAGCTGCTCGCGGCAAAGGGAGTGAAGGTGGACGAATCGGCAGCGAGCTCCCTCATCTCTGGAAGCGCATCGCCCAAGGAGCTCAAGATAGAGATGCCGATAAGGATGCATCCCCCGAAGCGCGGCTACGAGGGCATAAAGCTCGCGTACAACAGCGGCGGCGCCCTGGGATACAGGAGCGAGGGCATAAACAAGCTGATAGAAAGGATGCTGTGATCTCATGGTTCTAAGGATAAAGAAGAGGAGGAAGTACCTCGGCGGAAGGAGATGGGGCGCCGGCAACATAAAGAATGCAAGGGGCGCGGGCGACCGCGGCGGCGTTGGGAAGGGCGGAAGGAAGCACAAGATGACGTACCTGCTGGTATACGAGAGGGAGAGCCTGGTGCACAAGGGCTTCGCCCCGTGGAACAGGAAATCACTCGATATAATAGACCTTAACGCGATCTCAAAGAGGGCAGCGGGCATGCAGGATGCGAAGCCGACGATAGAGCTGAAGGGCTACAAGGTGCTCGGCGACGGCAAGCTTGCGAAGCCTGTTGTGGTGAAGGCAAGCGGCTTCTCAAAGAGCGCAGAGGAGAAGATAAAGCGGGCCGGAGGGGAAGCGGTACGGTTCTGAGTGTTTTTCAATGCGTAAGCTGAACATTGCTTTTTATTCTGATAGCTATCTTCCTGCTGTTGACGGCGTCGTCACATCCATGCTCGAGTTCAAGCGCGGGCTGGAGAGGAAGGGGCACAGGGTCTACATCTTCGCCAGCGCGCAGATGAAGGACAAGAAGAAGTACGAGGCCAAGGACGTCTTCCTGCACACGGGACTGAAGTTCAAGCCGTACCCGCAGTACAGCGTTGCCCTATTCCCATACTATTCATCAATGCCGATGCAGCTGAAGAAGCTCGACATAGACATAGTGCACGCGCAGACCCCGTTCATGATGGGGTTCACGGGTTTGCTAGCCGCGAAGCTGGGCAACTATCCGCTGGCAGGCACGTTCCACACGATGATAAACAGCAGCTCGCTCAGCGTCTACTATCCAAAGAACAGGTCGCTCAGGAATTTCTACTCCACATACCTGTGGAAGTACGCGAAGTTCTTCTACAAGTCATGCGACGTGACGATAGCGCCGTCGAACGCCGTGGCCTCAATACTGCGGAGGCACCAGATAAACGAGATAGCCGTTGTCCCGAACAGCGTCGACACGAAGAAGTTCAACCCCAACGTGGGCGGCTCCAGAATAAGGAAGAGGCTCGGCATAAGGGAGAGGGAGCAGGTCGTGCTTTACGTGGGCAGGATAAGCAAGGAGAAGCGCGTAGACGTGATGCTCAAGGCAGCGAAGCTGCTGCTGAAGAGGAGGAGCAACCTGAAGTTCGTAATCGCTGGCGCTGGACCCCAGCTCGATGCGATAAAGAGGCTTGCGAGCAGGCTGGGCATAGGAGACAAGGTTGTCTTCCTTGGGTTTGTGGATCACAGCAACCTGCCCAGAGTCTATGCCGCAAGCGACCTCCTCTGCCTGCCATCGCACAAGTTCGAGACGCAGGGCATAGTGGCCATAGAGGCAATGGCATCGGGCAAGCCGGTCGTGGGATCCGACGACCTTGCGCTGAAGGATCTGATAAAGAGCGGAAAGAACGGGGAGAAATTCAGGTCGCTGGACTATGCTGACTGCGCGAGGAAGATAGAAAAGGCTTTAAATAACAAGGATTCCTATACGAAGCACGCGGTCGAGACTGCAAGCAACTACTCAACGGACCGCGTAACTGACGAGTTGCTAAAGACTTACGATCTTTTGGTCTCAAAACAGGCGGTTAACTGAGCGAAACAGACAAGGGCGGCAAAACTGCGGAAGCTAAACAGGAGGCGAGCGCGCGCGCAGAGCCGACGAAGCCGCAGAACGAGGCAACGCTCAAGCTCAACGCCCAGATAGAGGAGGAGAAGAAGAAGCGCATGCAGCTGATAGACCAGATGCGCAGGCTGCGCGGCAAGCTCAACTACAAGCTGGAGGAGCAGGTAGCCCTCTCGAAGCTCTCTGTCATAAACACGGCATCGAAGAACCTCGGCAGGCTCAAGCGCATGAAGAGCACAATAGAGTTCAAGATAGCCACAGAGGCGAGTACACTGACCGCAGAGAGGGAGTTGATAAAGAAGCTTAACGACATCAACAAGGAACTTGACGAGGCGCTCAACGCCTACAGGTTCAAGCGAAAGGTTGAGCTCGTTGCGAAGGATATAGACGAGATAGGGAAGGCACTGGAGTCGTACAAGAACCAGGTGCTCGAGGTCGATAAGAAGCTCGATGGGCTTTACGCAGACCTGAGGAGCCTGACCGGCTGGAAGAAGAAGACGCCGGAGGAGCACAGAGCGAAGCGCACGCCCAAGCACGAGGAACCTTTCGAGGTAAGCCTCGAGGACATCGCTACGATAAAGAAGAAAGAAGAATAGACAAAACAAAATAAAAAAACAAAAAAACAAAAGGAAAAAAAGATGATTTATTGAGAATAACATTCTACGGAGCAGCCCGAGAAGTCGGAAGAAGCTGCATAATGATAGAAGGAAAGAACACAAAGATACTGATAGACGCGGGCATAAAACTCGGCGAAGTGGAAGAACATCCGGTCATAGAGGACTCGATGCTGAAGCACATAGACGCAGTTGTGGTGTCGCACGCCCATCTCGACCACTGCGGATACTTGCCGCACATACTGTCGAACGGGTACAACGGACCAATCTACTCGCTCAAACCTACGCTGGAGCTTGTGAACGTGATAGCGAGCGACTACCTGCAGATCTCCAAGCCGAAGGGCATCAAGAAAGACGCCATAGCGAAGATGCCGAAGCACTACAAGATGGTCGAGTACCACGAGGAGTTCAGGGTCAAGGACCTTGCGATAAAGCTCGTGCCTGCCGGACACATACTCGGCAGCGCGATGGTCGAGGTTAGGGAGGGCGACGACCGCCTGATCTACACCGGAGACATCAACCTCAAGGGCACAAAGCTGCTCGATCCAGCATATACCGAGTACCTTAAGGCCAAGACGCTGATTACAGAGAGCACCTACGGAGGCAAGGGGGACGTCTTCCCAGCAGAGAAGATGGTGCTCGGCGGCTTCATAGAGAGCATCAAGGAGACGCTGAACAAGGGAGGCAAGGTGATAGTGCCGAGCTTCGCAGTCGGAAGGGCGCAGGAGGTGCTCTTCATACTGGACGACCACATGCGATCCGGCTCGCTGCCAAAGGTGCCTATCTACGTCGACGGGATGATCAACAAGGCGATGCGCATCTACAGGCATAATGTGATCTACTGCAAGCAGGAGCTGCAGAAGCGAATACTCATGAGCGAGGACGACCCGTTCAAGAGCCCCAACTTCCACGTTGTGGACGGCAGGGACGACAGGGCAAAGGTGATCAAGAGCCAGGGAGCCGCGATAATAGTCACGACCAGCGGCATGCTCAAGGGCGGGCCGGTCATAAGGTATCTGGAAAAGCTGGGAGACAGCTACCTGAACAAGCTGGTCATGGTAGGCTACCAGGCAGAGGGAACGCCGGGCAGGGAGCTGCTCAACGGCGCGAAGGAGGTCACGTTCGACGGAAAGAAGGTCAAGATAGGCCTCAAGGTCGAGGTGTACCACCTGTCGGGCCACGCAGACAGGCCGCAGCTGCTTAAGCTTATAGGCCGCATCCAGGGCCTGAAGAACATCTTCATAGTCCACGGGGACGAGACGAAGCAGAAGGAGTTCGCAGACGAGCTGAAGAACAAGTACAAGGTCACGCTGCCTGTGCTGAAGGAGCACTACGACATATAGCTACAGCTTCCTGTCGCGCCCTATCAGGAAGTCGCTGTATTCATATGCGTCTGAGCTCTGTTCCTCGCGTTCGACGTGCATGACCTGCGCCCCGTAGCGGTCGCTCACCTTTATCTCATTCTCGAACGCCGCGAGCGACTCCGCGTCTCCTACAGCGACTATCTCGACGCTGCCGTCGCTCACGTTCCTGACGAAGCCCAGTATACCGTGCTTGTTGGCAACCCCGCGCACAAAATTCCTGTAGCCCACTCCCTGCACTATCCCGTGCACGACAAGCGTTACTTTCATCTGGGAAAATACGCTATTGATATTTAAAAGTTGAATGCCAAATAGCCTAGGTGGCATGCATACAAGGAATTTCACGCTCGACAACGGGCTGAAGGTTGCGATATATTCGGCCCCACAGTTCCAGACCGTGGGCGTCTCAGTCGGGGTCAAGTACGGCTCCGTGGACGAGAACCCCAGAATCAACGGCGCAGCACACTATCTTGAGCACATGCTCTTCAAGGGTACCAAGAAGAGGACGTGGAAGGAGATAAACGAGATACCAAGGAACCTCGGGATGGTGAGGAACGCGTTCACAGACAAGGAGACAACCACCTACTTCCTTGGAACGTACAAGGGCTATTTCGACAAGGCACTAGATCTCCTATCCGACCAGATAATCAACTCAACCTTTCCGGAGAAGGAGTTTGAGCTCGAGCGCGGGCCGATAATCAACGAGAACCTGATCTACAACGACTCGCCGATATACATGTTCTACGATTTCCTGCCCAAGGCCCTATACAAGAAACACCCGGCCCGCATGCCCATTGGCGGAGACGAGGCTGCGATAAGGAGGACAAGGATGTCCGACATACTAAGGATATACAATGGGCACTACTCTCCCAGAAACATGCTGGTGTCGATCTATGGAGCCGTGGGCGTTGACAAAGCGCTCGGTGCCGTAAAGAGGTACTTCGGCGATTTTGAGAAGAAGTACACGCCGCAGGCGAGGGACAGGACCAGGGAGAAGCAAGAGCATAAGGAGATAACTGTAACGAAGAAGGGCATAAAGCAGACGAGGCTAGGTATCGGTTTCAAAACAAGGGGCTTCGGCGACGCCGGGCTCGAAGAGTATCTTGCAGTTTCGGTCATATCAGAGATACTGAGCAAGAGGCTTTTTGACGAGATAAGGGAGAAGCGTGGGCTCTCATACGATCCGCGCAGCTCGTATTCGGTGTACAACACCTTCGGGTTCGTGGCCGCGGCAGCTGGAATAGAACCTGCGAAGATGGACGAAACAAAGGATGTGATGCTCAAGGAGTTCGAAAAGCTACAGAACGGAGAGGTCACAAAAGACGAGGTAAGGAAGCGGGCGCACGGGCTCAGCATAAGCCTGCTCACGAGCAGGGAGGACACGCTCGGCATGGCGCTCTCGATATCAGAAGCGTATCTGCTCTACGGCGACTCCACGCTCACGGAGAGGATGCCTGAGCTCATTGACAAGGTCAGCCTTGATGACATCAGGAAGTACAGCGGCAAGTACATCGACGTGGACAGGTACGGGCTCGTGGTCCTGAAGCCAAAGAAGTAAGAGACGCGGACACCGTACTTTGTGCTTGAAATTACGTATGTAAGCAGTGCAAATCCATTTTTACCCTCACATTTTATATAATTCTGCTAATTTGATTAACTTGTAAGCGTAACTGCCAGGACAGAATAAGACATGGTGACCACAAATCTCAAAACGTGTAGTCAAATTGTCATGCCTTTCGACGTATTTACACTCACATTTTATCTAAAAATGATACATTTATATATTTGTGAGTGTAAAGATAATGCATGGTCACACTAAAGAAGAGGGTCATCTCTGGCAAGACTTACTACTATCTTGGTCATACTTACAGAGAGAAAGGAAAGATCAGGTATAAGGAAACTTACATCGGGAGAAGGCTTCCACCGAACACGGATCTAATCAAGAAGAACTTCCTACTTGATATCTATAAAGAAAAATGGTTCAATGAATTTGAAAAAATAAAAAAAGTATATTCTAAAGAGCAAAAGACTTTGCCCAAAGAAATAAAAGAAAAAGAGCTTGACGCCTTTGCTGTAATCTTCACATACGACACAAACAGGATTGAGGGTTCGAAATTATCCTTCAAAGACACATCCGAACTCCTAGAACTAGGCATAAGCCCAAAGAACAAGCCCGTAAAGGATATAAAGGAAGCCGAAGCGCACAGAGAAGTCTTCTATAGAATGATCTCATTTAAGGGAGAACTCTCCTTGAAAGTAGTTCTTGAGTGGCATAGGGGATTGTTCGAAAGAACAAAACCCGGAATAGCCGGCCAGATTCGCACCTACCAAGTGTACATATCCAACAGCAGGCACATTCCACCCACGCCCGCTGAGTTGCATACCAACATCACTGAGTTCTTTAGATGGTATTCTGCTGAGAAAGAAAGAATGAACCCAGTTGAACTTGCCAGCCGTTCCCATGTGAAGTTTGAGACCATGCATCCCTTCGGAGATGGAAATGGAAGAATTGGCAGGCTGATAATGAATTTCATACTTCATAAGAAAGGCTATCCCATGCTTAACATAAAATACACAGGCAGGAGAAGCTACTACACCGCACTAGAAAGATCAAACGTAAAAGGAAACGAGGACGTATTTGTCCAATGGTTTTTCAGAAATTACCTGAAAGAGAACCGTAAATACTTGTCGTAGCTCCTAGCCGCAGAGCGTAAATGCGAGCGCCGGGATTTGAACCCGGCTCTTTGCCTTGGAGGGGCAAAGTCCTAACCAGGCTAGACTACGCTCGCACAGGGAGAGTTCGCCTTTTAGGTATTTAAGGGTTGATTTGCAGCTTCTCTATCGCGACTTTTATCAGCGCTAGCACCACTACGCCGGCCACCACCACGAAGAGGCCTGCGTAATCTACCTGGAAGATCACGAACGCGAAGGCGAGCCCTATCGCGGGAGGGTGCGCGTTGTCCGTCTCGAAGAGGATGAGCGCCACGAAGAAGACAACGAAAGCGGCAGAAGCGTAGAACCCGATCGTGCCGCTAAGCAGGTAGCCGAGCTCACCGAACACCGCTCCTATCGCATAGCTGACCACGAACCTCCTTACGCTCGACGATCTCGCGTAGGGAGTTATGAAAAGGATGAAGGCGCTGCTTGCGAACGAGGTGAAGATTATGGCTGAGTAGCCAACGTTGTTTCTCAGGTCGAGGTTGACTCCCTCCAGAGCCGCGATTAGTATGAGGAGCGCGAAGGTTGTGAGTATCGTTGGTATGAGTATGTGCTTCCTGTTCTTCCTGTGCCTCGCGCGCCTGTAGATCGCGTGGTCGAACTCCTCAAACAGTTTCATGCATTTTCACCTTGTTCCGTGTGCGAGCGCCGGGATTTGAACCCGGGTTATAGCCTTGGCAAGGCTACGTCCTACCAGGCTAGACTACGCTCGCACGCATTAGCTACGCCATGCAAGATTAAAATCATATGCGTGAATCAGAACGCGATGTCCTTGAATCTGAGGTGGAGGTAGAGCAGGAAGATGGCCACGAGGATGCCGAAGGCCGCGGTGATGACATAGAGCTGATACGTTGCTATTGTTGCCCCGACTATCACAACGGCCAGCGCGCCGCCTATTCCTCCCGACACAGTAGCAAAAGCCGCTATCTCTCCTGTGTCGCGCCTGTCAGAATCGATAAGGGCGCTGAACAGGGCCACATCAGCTATGCCCAGTAGCAGCGCAGTGCCGAAGAGTATTATCAGCGCGAAGAAGCTCTCGCCAACAAGCAAAGCCGACAGCAGCATAAACACGAATGAGAGGAGGACAGATACTGACACTATCCGCTTCACGCCTCCTCGCACGTAAAACTTGGCTGCGAGCGCGTCGCCGAAGACGTACGGAGCCTCGAGCGCGCCTATTACCGCACCGCCCAAGAATATGCTTATGTCGCCTATTCGTGCCAGGAGCGGTCCGGCTACCCAAACCGTGTATGAGAAGAAGGCGAAGAGAAATGAGAGGAGAAGGAAGGGGAAGGCAAGCAGGCGCAGTCTCCTCATGGCCCTGTGCTCCATGCCGAAGAGCCTGCCAAGCTTTGGCGCTGTCTTGTACGTGACATCTATCTTGTACCGCATAGTCTTAAGGAATATGAACGAGGCTATCGCCAGGATAAGCGTCTCCGCGGCCGCGAGCATCACGCCACCGAAGTTCTCGAGCAGGAAACCTCCGAGTATCGGGCCGGTGACCCACCCCACTCCCATCACAGCCAGCTCATAGCCTATGTACTTCGGCTTCCTTCCGAAGTAGTGGGAGACGTGGGCTGTAGCCGCGATCCAGATGCCTATGCCCCCTGCTCCGATCAGGAATACTCCAGCTGCGTTAAGAGAACTGACCTTCAGCGCAAAGAGGAGCGGCACCGCGAGAAGGGCGAGCATAGAGTCGAAGGCGATGTACTTGATCTTGCCAAGGTCGGCGTAATATCCGAAAGGTATCGCTACAACCACTTCCACAAGCGGAATCATGGCTATAAGCAGACCGACCACGAAGTAGTTGTCCGAGAGCACCTTGGAAAACAGAAGGGGCATTGTGTACCAGATGGATCCCTGCGCTATCCACGCCAGCAGCACGCCGAGCATGAAGGCGACGTTGTCGCGTCTCGCATTCATAAAATCAAATTGCCACGGCAGTCTTATTATTCTAACCATCGAACTAAGAGCGGTGCGAAGCTTGCAGGTATACAACACCCTTTCCAGGGGCAAGGAGGAGTTCGTGCCCATGCACGGGAAGAAGGCGAACATGTTCGTGTGCGGCCAGACCGTGTACGACGACGCCCATCTCGGCCACGCCCGCACCTACATCTCATTCGATATCATTGTCAGGTGGCTGAGGCACACAGGCTACGATGTCACTTACATACAGAACATAACAGACATAGACGACAAGATAATCGTAAGGGCGAAAGAGAAGAAGATTGATCCGATAGAGCTCGCCCGCAACTACGAGCAGAGGTTCATGGAGGACATGGAAGCACTAGGCGTAAAGCAGGACGTCAGCGCCTATCCCAGGTCTCATGATTACATAAACGCTATAAGGGACCAGATACAGCTTCTAATGAACAAGGGCTTCGCCTACGCGCTCGACGGCGATGTCTACTACGATGTGGCGAAGTTCAAGGACTACACCAGGCTGTCCGGCATGAAGATGGACGAGCTCGAGAAGCACAGGATAGAGCCGAAGGAGGGCAAGAGGAACGTCTACGACTTCGCGCTCTGGAAGGCGAGCAAGCCAGGAGAACCCTCGTGGGAGGTGGACGTCAAGTCCGGAGGAAGCTCAATCAAGCTTGTCGGAAGGCCCGGCTGGCACATAGAAGATACAGCAATAACATACTCGTTCTTCGGCCCGCAGTACGACATACACGGTGGCGCGAGCGAGCTCATCTTCCCGCACCACACGAACGAGATAGCTCAGGCAGAGGCCGCTTTCGATGTCAAGCCTTTCGTGAAGTACTGGCTGCACTCGGGCGTGCTCAACATCAAGGGCCAGAAGATGAGCAAGAGCCTGAAGAACTTCATAACGATACGCGAGGCGCTCGCGAAGTACCCTGCTGAGACATTGAGGCTGTTCGTCTGCATGACCCACTACAGGAAGGAGATAAACTACACAGATGAGCTTATGCGCGACGCGAACAAGCTCATGTACTACATAAACCAGTCGATTGGCATACTCTACAACCTTCCCGCGAACGGCGGAAACGGCGGGCAAGAGCTGGTCAGCGCTGCGGAGCAGCTGGAGAGGGAGTTCGCCGATGCTATGAACGACGACTTCAACACGCCGCTCGCCCTGATGAAGATTATCGCGGCCATGAGGAAGGTCAGGCAGTTCGCAGAAGCGCACGGGAGCACAGATCAGAGGTCGAAAGAGCAAGCCATAGGAAAGATTTCTGCTTTGGGGAAGCTCCTGGGCATAGTTAACGAGAGCGTATACAAACAGGCACTGCCCGAAGATGCGGACCGCATGATAAAGCAGCGCGACGAGCTGAGGAAGGCGAAGAACTTCTCAGAGGCCGACCGGATAAGGACGGAGATAGAGTCTAAGCACGGGATAAAGATAGAGGACACGGAATACGGCACAGTCTGGTACCAGAGCGATGCTCACTTTAAATAATTGCCCATTTATCAATAGTTGAATCTATGGCTGAAAACTTCAAGGTAACCCCGTACGAAGTAGAGGGCAAGATAGACTACGATAGGTTCGCCAAGGAGTTCGGGATAAGCATTATAGACAAGAAACTCGAGGAGCGGATAGAGAAACTGGCCGGAGGTTCGCACTGGCTTCTCAGGAGGCACATCTTCTACGCGCACAGGGACATGAACTGGCTGCTCGACGAGTATGAGAAGGGCAACAGGTTCTACCTCTACACGGGCATAGCGCCAAGCGGCTCGATGACCCTGGGGCATCTCATACCATTCATGTTCACCCAATGGCTCCAGGAGAAGTTCGGGGTAGAAGTGTACATCCAGATACCTGACGAGGAGAAGGCGCTGATCAGGAACGTTAGCTTCGATGAGGTTCACAAGCTCGCATACGACGACGCGCTCAACATCATAGCGCTTGGATACGACCCGAAGAAGACGAAGATCTTCTTCAACACCGATTATGCCGGCACCCTATACAGGCAGGCGGTAAGGGTCGCGAAACGCATCACCTTCTCCATGGTAAAGGACGCGTTCGGATTCACTAACGAGACGAACATAGGCAGCATCTTCTATACCAGCATGCAGGCTGTGCCAGCGTTCCTGAAATCTGTTGAGGAGAAGAAGAACGTCCCGTGCCTGATTCCGCTGGCGATAGACCAGGACGTGCACTTCCGGGTCGCAAGAGACGCGCTTGTCAAGCTAGGCTACTACAAGCCGGCGATAGTGCACGCGAAGTTCCTCCCGGGACTCGGCGGCAGGCCGAAGATGTCGGCCAGTGACCCGAACGACACAATCTACCTTAGCGATACGCCAGAGGCGGTGGAGAAGAAGGTACACAGGGCGATAACCGGGCAGCAGTCCACGGCAGAGCTGCAGAAGAAGCTAGGCGGGGACCCGGAAAAGTGCTCAGTCTGCCAATACTACAGGTACCTCTTTGAGCCTGACGACAAGAAGCTCGAGAAGATATTCGAGGGTGAAAGAAAAGGCACTCTTCTCGCAGGGGAGCACAAGGACGACCTTTCCAAGAGGATAAACAAGTTTCTCGAAGAGCACAACAAAAAGAGGGAGAGGCTCAGATCGAAGCTCGATGAGTTCATCCTGAAAGATTAGTTGAATGCCGCAGGCCGGATTTGAACCAGCGACGTTCCGCTCTTCAGGCGGACGCTCTCCCGGGCTGAGCTACTGCGGCTTGAGTAGACTCTGTATGCAATTTATATAAAGCCAATTCAATAGTCTATTGTTGCGATGTCCGTCGATGAAAGGTGGCAGAAACTCGGCCCCGTAGCAGAGCTGCTCAATCTTGATGGCGTCGAGTTCCGCGAGTACCAGTTCAACATAATCAACTCGATACTTGAGCACGGGAGCACGCTGGTCGTGCTGCCCACCGGGCTTGGCAAGACGCTGATCGGCCTTGCCGTGATCTCGAACGAGATAGCGCAGGGCAGGCGCGCGCTCCTGCTTGCGCCCACGCGCCCTCTTTCGGAGCAGCACTACGCAACAGTCGTCCAGATGATGAAGCTGCCAGAGGAGAGCATCGCCCTACTGCTCGGATCCGTGGGCAAGAAACAGAGAAAAGAGCTGGAGCAGAGCGCGAAGCTGATAATCGCCACGCCGCAGACCATAGCAAATGACCTCAAGTCAGGTAATTTCTCACTTGAGGACTTCGGGGTTGCGGTCTTCGACGAGTGCCACAGGGCCGTCGGCAAGTACGCGTACACGTACATAGCCAACGAACTGGCTGTGCGCAACTCGCTGGTGCTGGGCCTCACCGCCTCCCCGGGCAGCAAGAAGGAGAAGATAGCGCAGCTCGTGGATACGCTCAACATCCGCCACATAGAGGCCAGGATATCCACGGACGCTGACGTCGTCTCGTACGTTATGCCCAAATACATGCACGTGGTCAGCGTGCCGCAGACCCCAAGGATAAAGCAGATAGCCGGATTGCTCAAACCTGTCGCTGAGGAGAGCCTCGCGAGCCTGAACAAGATGGGTCTCATGAACGCGAAGAACTTCGAGCGCGTGCCGAAGGGCGTGCTCATAGCGCTGGGCAACGAGATAAAGAAGATAAACGCACCGGGCTTCAGGTTCGGCGCTTTCTTCAGCTACATAAAGTTGCTGAACGCCTCCCATGCCTACGACCTCCTCACAACAGAGGGCATCTACCCGTTCAGCGCCTACTTCGACGGCCTATCGGAGCGCGAGGAGAAGAGCAGGGCAGTTGAGAACCTGCTCGCGAACAAGAACGTGAAGGAGGCCGTGGCGCTTGCAAAGGATGCGATGAAACGCGGGGAGGAGCACGAGAAGGTGAGGCAGGCGATGTCGATACTCCACGAATACGGAAGCAAGAGCGCGATAGTCTTCGCGCAGTACAGATCGACGATAAAGATGCTAGTCGATATATTCCAGAGGAACGGGATAGAGGCGATGGCGTTCGTGGGGAAGAAGGAAGGGGTGACGCAGGAGAAGCAGAAGAAGGTGATAGAAGACTTTAGGGCCGGGAAGTTCAACGTGCTTGTGGCAAGCTCCATCGGCGAGGAGGGCCTTGACATACCGAGCGTCGACCTTGTCCTCTTCTACGAGCCGATACCCAACGAGATAAGGAACATACAGCGCAAGGGCAGGACTGCCAGGTTCAGGGCCGGAGACGTCTACATACTCGTGGCCCAGGGCACGAAGGACGAGATATACCTGCGCGTCTCAGCTGCACGCGAGAAGAAGATGCTCTACCTGATCAACGAGATAAACCGCGAACTTGCGAGACATGCGGCGCAGCACGAAGGGCAGACCACGCTCTCGTGAAATTCGCCCATCGTCTAACCGCCTAACGTCGTTTAAAAAGAACCGCTCCCTTACTCTGTTAGACCAGATTATATGTCTAGCAACATAGAGGTAGGCATAAGCGACCTGCAGATTTACGCACCGAAGCTGAGGCTCAAGGCCGAGGTACTTGCACTCGCGCGGGGAAAGGAACCAGGGTTGCTGACCGAGGGGCTAGGTGTCAAGACCATAGCCAGGCCGAACTCAGACGAGGACACTGCAACGATGGGCGCGAACGCCACAATAAAGGTCATAGACAGGAACGGCATAGACCTGCACAAGATAAAGGTCAGGATAGGCACAGAGAGCGGCATAGACGACTCGAAACCTGCAAGCACATACTTCTACGATGCGCTGGAGGTCAGGTACGGCAAGACGGCCAACTTCACGCTGCCAGTTGAGAACAAGTTCGCGTGCGTTGCCGGGATAAGCGCTGTGAAGGATGCCGCGTATGCGGCAATGGCAGCCGGCGAGCAGACGATAGTGATAACAGCAGACAACGCAAAGTATGCGCTCAGGTCCGCAGGCGAACCCACGTCCGGGGCAGGGGCCAGCGCCATACTCGTGGAGCCGAATCCAAAGCTGCTCTCCATCGATCTGCGCACAGTCAAGGAGTTCACGATAAACGAGTACGACTTCTACAAGCCGAAGTTCTCCACATCGGAGGACAAGCTTGTGGGGAGCGAGAGCCCGTACGTAAACGGCGAGCACTCGGAACTGGTGTACGACTTTGTGGTCTCGAACGTATACATGCAGATCGAGAGGCAGGTGGGAAGGAGCCTGTTCGACGGGGTTGACTACTTCGTGGTGCACGTGCCTTTCGTCAAGATGGCGAAGAAGGCGTTCGCCTCAGCTGTGATACACCACCTTAGGGAGTTCGACAAAGAGAACTGGAATGGCATGCTCGCCGAGGCGATGGAGATAGACAAGATAGACGCTGAGAAGAAGGGACGCAAGCCGCTGAACGGCGAGCCTCTTCTTGACGGTCTTACAACGTATCACGAATCCCTGGAGGCCATTCTTGCCTTCGCAAAAATACAGGAGACGCTCAGGAGGGACGAGGACACGCTGCAGGGCAGCAACCACAACAGGCAGGAGCTGCACCACAACCTGATGAAGCTCGAGACCAAATTCGGGCTTGGCTGGGAGTATCCGGCGCTCTCTGACATAGTGAGGAACTTCGATACCTACTCAAACTCTGAGATCTACCTTGCTCTTGGGAAGTTCGAGGACGAGATCGGCGAGTTCAAGGAGAGGAGGTCGAATTTCATAAGGGCGGTTATGAAGACCTCGTACTACAAGCAGGCGTACGCGGAGAAGGCAGAGAGCGCGCAGGTGATCTCCAGCTACCTCGGCAACGGATACACCTCCTCGATAATGTTCGCGCTGCAGTCGCTGCTTGTCGAGGAGTACAGGAAGGGCAAGGACCTCGTGGGCAAGAAGATACTGCTCATCGGCTACGGCAGTGGGGCCGGGAGCGTCGGTTTCGTTGCCACGGTAAAGGAGGGCATCGAGGAGTACGCGAAGACGACAGACAGCGCGTGGTCGAGCGAGAGCACGTTCATAGACATAAGCACGTACGAGAAGCTGCACAACGGCGAGCTGCGCGACCCGGTGCCGGAGCTTCGCAACGACGACAAGAGTGTCAGGCTCACCGCGGTATTCCGCGACGGGAAGAGGAGCTACTCGGTAAACCACAGGAAATTATAGACGACAATCGCCGTTTCACTACTATGATAGACGTTTGTTAGACATACGTTTAAATAGGAAGAAAGTCATAACACAAACACAGGAGGGTGGGGATAAATGGGAGAAAAAGCAAGCCTTAGCGAGCAGAAAATAGCCGACGCTGGCCTGCAGAGAACGGTACGGACACCCAGCAAAAGCACGGGGCGCATAGCGCAACTGAGGAGCGCGGCGATTGACGCGCCTGAGAAGAGGGCGGATATCATACAGACCCTCGAGGAGCACATCGCGAAGTACAGCGGCTCAAGGAGCGCGGATGCGGCGTGCAGGGCAATAACAACGATAATGACTGTAAGCATGCTGGAGATTCTGCAAGGCGACTGAACCAACGGCGGCAGGCCCGGACGGGCCTGCTACTCATTATAAATACTTTTTTTGCGTCTTATCGGCATGGACGATACAATACAGCAGCCGCAGCAACAGCAGCAGGCAGCTATTCCGAAACCCTCGCTCTTCTCAAGCAGGAAGTTCCTGTACATAGCAATACTTGCAATAATAGTGGTCATAGCGGTTGCGCTCCTGCTTACCGGAACCGGTGGTGGAGGCACCTCCCCGCTTGTGCAGTTCGACAACCAGCCTGTTCCGCAGTCGCTTCTCGCGCAGCTCTCGATACCGAGCAATGTGAGTGCAAGCGTGCGCACCGGCTTCGCGACAAACTTCCCTGCAAAGATAGCCAACGCGACCCCGCTCACGCTGAACGGGAAGCCAGAAGTTCTGTACATAGGCGCAGAGTTCTGCCCGTACTGCGCGATGCAGAGATGGGCGCTCGTAATCGCGCTGATGCGCTTCGGCAACTTCACTGGCCTAGAGTACATGACGAGCAGCGCGGTTGACGCCGGACCCAACACGCCCACATTCACTTTCGTGAACGCGACATACAGCAGCCCGTACATCGCGTTCGTCTCCAGGGAACTGACAAACAACAAGGTGAACGCGAGCACCGGGCAGTACACGCAGCTGCAGCAGATGAACGCATCGCAGCAGGCGCTCTACGCGAAGTACAACCCGAGCGGCAGCATACCATTCACCGACTACGCCAACGTGTCCAAACTGGTTGGCGCGAACTACAACGACCCCACGATACTTGCAGGCATGAACTGGAGCCAGATAGCGGCCGCGCTCCACGATCCGAGCACAGCCCAGGCCCAGGCGTTCGTCGGCTCTGCAAACCTAGTGACCGCGCAGATCTGCGCGCTGGACAACAACACGCCCGCAAGCGTCTGCGGCCAGAGCTACATCAAGAGCATCGAGTCGCAGCTCGGTTGAGCAAATGCAGGCAAGAGAGCTAGGCAAAAGGTTATCGCAGGCGCGCATAGCGCTCGCAATTATCGGCCTCCTCGCATCAATCTATCTTTCATACTCTGCCGCATTCGACGTGCCTGTCGCTTGTCCGACCGTCGGAATACTGAACTGCGGCAGCGTGCTGAGCAGCGTCTACGCGAACACCTTCGGCATACCCAACGGCTATCTTGGCGTGCTCTTCTTCCTGGGTGTGTTCGTGCTCATCTACCTGAAAAAACCTGCCCCGCTTGCTGCACTCAACGCGATAGGCATAGGGTTCGTCCTATACTTCATCCGTGCAGAGTACGTTCTGGGCAGCATCTGCATCTACTGCACCCTTGTCCACATCTGCACAATAGCGCTGCTGGCGATCTCGATCTACGAGATAGGGGGCTGACCTGCCGGCTACCTGTTCGCGATCATGTTCCTTAGCAGGTGCAAACCCACGCCGAGGCCGTAGAGGAACTTGAAGCGCGCGAGCTGCGACCTGCCGTACTTCCTAGGGTAGTACTTTATGTCGACCTCGTCTATCCTAACGTGCCTCTTAGCAAACTCGATGACGAAGTAGGCGCTTCCGGCCTTGTAGAGCTTGGCATTTCTTATGAGCTCGTATGTCTTCTTGTTTGTCACGAAGAGTCCGGTCAGCGCATCGTGCACCCTGACGCCGTACAGCAAGCTGAATATCGCGCTTATCGCGCTGTTCCCGAACGCGAGGTACGCGCCCATAGATCCCTTCTGCAGCCCGTTCATCCTGTTTCCGAGCACAAGGTCTGCTTTTCCCGCTTCTACAATCCTTACCGCCTTTGCGATTCCTGCGGTCTCGTGCGTGCCGTCAGCGTCTGTAGTTGCGAGTATGTCACCGTGGGCCATGTCGAACCCCACCTTTATCGAGCTCTCGACGCTCTTCACCTTCTGGTAGACTACCTTCACGCGCTTCCTCCTGAGCCTCTTGAAGTACTCCTTGCTTCCGCGCGCTACGGCTATTATCTCAGTATTCCTGCCCAACTGCCTGTATATGTCGTCAATCACTTTGAAGATGGCTTCTTCTTCGAGCGTAGGGAATACAACTGTGACTTTTGGTTTCAGGCAAGCACCTGAGTGATATTGTGCAGTGGTGTTTTTAATGCTTGCAAAATAGCTTAATATTTCTTAGAAGTGCATATACACCATGGCATACGCGCAGCTTGGGAAGACTGGCGAGAAGCTCAGCGAGATAGGGCTGGGCACATGGCAGCTAGGCTCTAACGAGCCACGCGAGGTCGAGGCCCTCAGTGCCGGCTTCGACTCGGGCATAAACTTCGTGGACACTGCGGAGATGTACGGAACGGAGACGCTGGTGGCCAAGGCGATCTCGGGCAAGGACGGGATGTTCGTCGCAAGCAAGGTCTCGCCCACGCACTTCCATTACGATGACGTGATAAGCGCGTGCGATGGCAGCCTGCGCAGGCTCGGCATCAAGCACATAGACCTCTACCAGCTGCACTGGCCGAACCGCAGCGTGCCGATAGGCGAGACTATGCGCGCGATGGAGAAGCTGGTAGAGGACGGGAAGATAAGGTATATTGGGGTGAGCAACTTCTCTGTAGTGGAGATGCGCGCGGCGCAGGCGGCGCTGAAAAGGAATGAGCTCGTCTCCAACCAGGTCGAGTACAGCCTGCTTGTTCGCGACCCAGAGCCGGATCTCACAAAGTACTGCAGGCGCGAGAGGATAAGCATAATCGCATACAGCCCGCTTTCTAGAGGGCATCTCTTCGACCCGAGGTATTCGAAACTGATCGAGTTCCTCGCTGAGACGGGCAGGAAGCACGGCAAGACCGCGACGCAGGTGGCGATAAACTGGCTGATCTGCAAGGGCAACGTAATACCGATACCGAGGGCGAGCAGGAAGGAGCACGTGCTCGAGCTCTCAGGAGCGATGGGCTGGAGGCTCGCGAAGGAGGAGATGCTCGCGCTGGACTCTTTTTTATCTAGCTTCAGGCGCAGGTCGCTGGCGAGCGTTACGAAGCCTGCGATGAACAGCCACCCTTTCGTTACGCATGCGCTTACCTGGCTTTCGAGCCTGCGCTCGAAGAAAGAGGACTAAAGGGCTTCCATTCTGGCGTAGTTCCTCATGAGCGACTCGTTCTCCTTGCCCTGCGGCATGTTCGTGGAGATCCTGTCGAGCAGCTCATTCCTCGAGAGTTTCTTTGAGCAGACTATTATCACATTACCTTCGAACATCGCAGTGTTGACCTTGAATACCCGGAACCGCTCCTTGAGCTTCGACACGTACTCGCTGAACTTGAGCGCGCCCATCAGCGTCATCGCGAAGTTGATCGCCAGCACGCCGTCTTCTGACAGCGCCCTGTACGCATCTTCTATGAACCTCCTCTGAAGGAACTGCTCGGGTATCCTGGAGGAGACGTAGGCATCGAGCAGTATGGCGTCGTATCTCTTGTTCGTGGTTGCGACGTATGTGGAGCCCTCGCCGATCACTATGTTGGCGTTCGTGTTCGGCGCAAACTCCTGTGAGAGGCCCACGACGCGCTTGCTCAGCTCAACCACATCCAGGCTTATCTTCTCGCGCAGCAGAGTGGAGAGCTGAAAAGCGACAGTGCCTCCGCCGAGCCCGATGAGCAGCACGCGCGGGCTGGGGAACGCGTACGCCACAGGTATGAAGTAGTCCCAGTACTCGCCTGTGTACGTTCCATCTCCCTTCAGCTTGGAATAGGTTATGTTCCCGTACTTGAGCACGCGTTCGCTGCCGTTCTCCTCGATCCTGAACTCATCCTCTCCGATCTCCTGCTTCTTCTTCCTCAGACCCAGCATATCAATCAAGGACAGACGATCACAACGCCACTACCATCGAATCGAAGGCTTAAATTCCCATGAGTTATTCGGCGATACGAACGCCCAGAAAGCAATAAATATGGGGAAAAACACAGAGAGAGCCTGGGAGAAGGATGCACACAAGACAGAACGAGAAATCAAATCAGGCAGAGGATCTCATAGGCAACTACCTGTTCGGCGGCTCGGTGAAGAGGGGCTCGCAGATAGAGGTCAGAGAGCTTTCGGAAACTCTCGGGAAGCACATACAGAGGACGAGCACGCGCCTGCCTGGCGATGGCACTTCGAAGAGCAGGAAGGAGTTCAAGCTTGACCTGGATGGAAGCAACTACGTGAAACTGCGCAACGGCGTCGAAGGGGGCGCGATAAGTATACCGACATCCGACAAGGAAGGAAGCATAAGCATCATGGTTGATTTCTTCAATCAAGAAGGCGTCGGAAGACGCGACGAACTGCCGGTCAGCGCGGTCAGGGCCACGCTCGACGCAGACGGGATAGCCTACGAGATGACCAGCGAGAAGAACTACGCCCTGTTCAACATAGCAATACGCGAGCTGAGGAAGATTGCGCCAGCTGAGTTGGAATATGCGATACGCATGCGCCTCAGGATCGCAGCAGATGACTTCGGCTTGACCGGAAAGGTGAGGCGCGATGCAGAACTCATGCTGATCGAAGTGCACGGAGACAACGAGATAATGAAGAGGACCGAGAAGTCGCTCATAGGCGCATCGCTGCTGATCTCCGCGATCAAGTACGGGCAAAGGCTAAACCCCGGAAGGGTCGCGCTGCGGATGGGAACAAATGAAAACTACCTGGTCGCCACCACAGAGATGCTGCAGTTGGCGCTTAGCAAAAAGTATCCGTACGAGTGGCACTACTCAGCGTCAGTCTTCTCATAGTCGTCCAGTATCTGGAGTATCTGGCCTTGGCCCAGCGCTGTAGGGAAGGCGTCGAATTTTACAACAGCGTAAGGCTCCTCAACTGCCACCACCTTCCCGACCCATATCCTATCGCTGTTGTCCCTATACCTCACCCTCTTGCCGACCAGCTTCGAGAAGTCGACGTCCCCGTTGGGTGTGACTAGCAGATTGTCCTTGTCTAGCGAGGTGACTATCGCATCAATCATCAGATCAGCAGGCAATATTCTCATCCTTGATATATAAAACCATAACGCAGTACGCGAATTCGGATTGCGAAAGGTATTTTAAACGTTTAATTCGCATCTCAAGCATGCGATTCGGCCCGCATCTAGCGTTAGCACTTCTTGTGCTGCTGCTTGTCCCTACAGCCAGCGCAAGCTCTAACACGCTGACCGCAAGCGTCAGCATAGCGCAAACAGGTGCGAACGTGATAATCACAAGCTTCAGCGCTTCCGCGACGACAGTGACGCAAGGCTCTCCGATGACCTTCTACTCCACGCTAGAGAATGATGGTTTGCAGGCGACAGGCAACATAGTCTTGCAGCTGAACATCACGGGACCCGCGCCCGCAGGCTTTACGGATCCGCTTTCTGGACTTTCAAGCCTGCAGACGGCCAACGTGGTCATAACACTCAACAACGCGACCGAGACAGCCGGAACCTATACGGCAAACGTGGCAGGCAACTACCTGAACACCAACTCGATCACAGGGTACACGAACTCTAAGGCACTCACATATAGCGTTACATCTGGCGGTGGCGGCGGAGGAGGCGGCGGGGGTGGTGGCTTCGGCGGCGGTAGGCAACGAGCTGGCCAACGTCGTTATAGCGCCCTCAGGCCAGGACACGAACATAATGGTGCCAGCGAACGGCGGCGCCAACGTGATCTTCTTCGGCCTGAACGTGCCGGTCGGGCAGACAGCGGCTACGTACAACCAGGTCATAACAGTGACGCTGTCATGCTAACTTTGGGCTTAACGTGGAAAGAACAATTCTCAGGCTTGCTTCACTTTCGCTGCTAACCCTGTTTCTCATGTCCTACACAGCCTCCGCATGCATAGGGCTTATCGCGGGCAAGATCAACTTCAACGTTACTGCTGGCACATCTGAGACGCTGCCGATGCAGGTCTTCAACGCCTGCAATAATCAGACCATCTACTTCAACGCTACCGCAAGATTTGGCGTCATAACGAACGTAACCACGCCCAAGGTAACAGTATCTCCTGCCGATGGCACAATGGGCCCCTCTGCGCCGCAGTTCATAAACATAACAGTGTCTATGCCGTACAACGCAACCCCGAACACTACGTGGACCGGAGGTGTGGTTGTGGTTGAGGTAAGCAACCTGTCCGCTGGAGGAGGAGCCAGCGTCCAGACCGGGGTCATCAAGAGAATAACCGCGGTAGCAAAGGCTGCGCCTGTAAACTATCTTCTCTACGGTGCTGCCGGGGTTGCAGTGATTGCGATCGCCGGAGGGGGCGCGTACTACTTCAAGTTCCTGAGGAAGGGCAAGAAGCCGGCAAGGAAGGCGCAGGCGAAGCGCGCTGCCAGAAAGAGGACCGCTGGCAGAAAGGCGAAGGGCAAGAGAAAGACCTCCAGACGCAGGAGAAGGTAGCCCTTTCTCGTCTAAAAGCACCCGAACCAATGCTTATATATGGGGGAAGAGCCAACTATATCATGGAGGCTCAGAAGGAGGCGCAGAGCCGCACGCTTATGGAGGAACACCGCTCAGCAGAGAGCAGGAAGAACTTCGACATAGAACTGCCGAGCTTTGCCGACGCCTACCTGAGGCTGAAGAGCACCTTCGCTGAAAGGAAGGTGGTCATAACCGGGGGCAGGGCCGTAAACCTGCACACAAACGAGAGCACGAGGCGGTCCTCGGACGTCGACGTCGTCGTCGATGCCTATGCCGGAGAGCTGGAAGACTTCGCAAGGCTCGCAGAAGGCAACGGATTTAAGGCGGAAGTGGGCACCTACACGAGAGAGAAGAACGCGCCCGGCATTCGCCTTACAGACAACAAGACCGGAATCAAGTTTGACGTCTACCACAGGAAGATGGGTTACCTGAGCGGGATACCGATAGCGGACATACTCGACACCGCGGTAAGCACGAGCAGGGACATAGCGATAATGGAGGAGAAGATAGGAACATCGAAGGTGAACTTCGACGTTGCGGCCCCCGGCGTGATACTCATCATGAAGTTCAACACATGGGTGGACAGGGGAGAATCGGCTCTGCCGCAGGGCAAGGACGCGCTGGACTTCATCAACATACTGGGAGACCAGTACGACAACAAGATTGACGCGTTCATCGAGAAGTGGAGGCCTGCGATAGCCGGCTACGTGGTGCGGGGCCTGATAAAGAAGCCCGATGCTTTAGGGGGAAAGGCGCGGGAGAAGATAGAGAGCGTGGACGAGTTCAAGAAGGAGGTGGTGAAGATGTACGTGAAGGTCGGGAAGGAGGCGTACATTGAGGACAACGTTCCCGCAGAGTATCTTGAGTTCGTCAAAGACGAGGTTGCGGCTGAGGCGCTCATCAGGCAGAAGCGCTGATTCTAAAAACATTTTTGTTTTTCCAAACTTATCTTAGCGGCACGGTATGATCCAATGAGTTATGGCCATCCTCTTTATTGGGGAAATGTCAAGAGGTGCGACGGCTGCGGAACGTGGTTCAGGAGAGAGAAGTATGGGAAGGAGCTTATCTGCAAGAGGTGCAGGCAAGAGCTCGAAGACAGGGGCATAACAAATCTCTCAGAGGCCGAGAGGTCGCTGTTCAGCCAGCTGCTCAGGCGGTTTGACATAGAGGTTGTGCGGATCTCGGCTGCAAAAGAAAAATCAGCGTCTGGGAAGAGAACTTCTTAGCATTTCTAACTCTTTCTTGGTAAAAACAATTTTCTCTCACATTTGGCCGCAGGGAGAGGTTCGCACAGAGCAAACAAACTATCAGAAAGAAGATTATCTGCGCCTGTAAGCGAAATGTGCGCAAGATTTTACGACGGAGACCTACTCGGATGCCTATTTTACGCATTGGAAAAACGCCTTCCAATATTATGAACATGCGCTGCCATTTTTCCATGCGCTTGGCAGGAAAAACTCCCGCACGAGGAAAGTGGTTCTGTCATGGGCAGTTTGGGGCTCAATGTAGGTTGTTTGGCATACGGCCCTTCTTTTCCATAACTGCGGAACCTAAGCTTTTGCAAGATTGAAATATCGTTTCATAGTAATAAAACTTCACTAGGAGAGACTGCCGTTTTTGCGTTTTTCATTGCTATAGAAATCAATAGGTATAAGTGACCTCGACTGTTTTCTTCCTAGCTCAACTCATTCCCAGTCCGTTTTCCAGCAACGTTTGAGAAAATCTAAGAAAGAGTGCGCCAGGCGGATGCCTGGCGACAAAAACTTACTGTCCGCTTGGCAGTGTGCAGTCTCCAGATAGCGCGCCGTTGTTGTATCCAGTTGCACCTACCTGCTGTCCAACTGCTCCGTTGTGGTAGCCCGGCGTTCCGCCGACCGCGCCAAGGAAGCCAAAGTTGCCGTTTACGTTGGCGAAGGCTCCATGGCAAGCTCCGGAAGTGCTCACCGCCCCGACTGTTCCTATCAGCAAGGTCGCGAACAAGATGCTCACGCCCGCTATTGCAGCTATTCTTGCGTTCATATTTTCACCTTAATGTTACCTCCAACCCCCTTGCAGAAAAATAAGCATTCGCTCCTATTTACAGGTTTCGTTTTCAAGAAGTTTCTGAGCATTTGAGAAAAAAGGTTAGTCTCTCTTTGCCTTTGATTGATTCCCTCTATTTCTCAGCTCCTTTGTGAGGATTGCAGCGCCGAGCGCAGCGACCGATATTATGATCAATCCCTCCGCGCTTGTTGCTATCTGACTGAGCAGCGGAACAATCTTGTTCTGCATCACAAGTGTCGCGGATCTCGCCTGCACCTCTTTCAGGTAAACTACGCTGTCTCCAGAAACAATCCTCGACGGCAATCCAAGGCTAGTCCAGAAGTTGTTTCCAGCGGTGGCCATGTTCACAATCTGACAGCTGGAGACTGTGGGTGCTGAAATCGCCGCTTCGCATACCCGCGGCGTAGTTCCTTGCAGTGCAAGGTTCAGAGAGGCATAAGAGTCGCCTGTGGGTCCATTCCAGCCAATTCCTCCAAGGGTAACTATGAGATTCGAGAGCTTCATGCTTCCGTATCCGAAGCCAAGCGTGACTTCTTGCGTCAGCTTTGTGGCTGCTACCTTCGCGCCTGCAAAAACCAGGGCGCTTGCAGTTGCAGCCGATGCAATTGCCTTCTCCACCCTGCTAAAGCGACTTTCACGAGCCACATTTTTCAAAGAGCCATCAGGAGTTTGGACAGTCTTTACTTGATCCATTTAATCACAGAGATATTGTGTTTTCAAGGCTATTTAAGCATTGACAATATTCGCAATTTAAGTGTGAAATGTTAGTATTTTGCTATACGTCCCCTCGCGTGCGGGAACCTCCGATGCCCCGATTCCTATAGAAATTCTCAAATATCTTTCCAGTGTGTTAGTAACGAGAGGATGGATAAGAACGGTAGGTGCGCGGGCTGCCTCATGTTCTTCGCTACGTTCCAGTTCATACTCATGATGGTCCTTGCGCAGGTCGCGTTCCCGTGCGTCGGTGGCTCGTGCTACAACCTGCTCACGAACCCGATAAGCGACCTCGGAAACACGTCAGTATCGCCGCTCTGGCCCATATTCAACTTCTCCATCGTGATCTTCGGCGCGTGCCTCTTTGCAGCGGCGCTGCTCGCGGCGGGCGTGTTCAGGAGATCGCAACTCACCGACCTGGGCCTCTTTGCTATCGCTGTGGCTGGCGGCGGAGCCGCCGGAGTGGGGGTTGTCCCCGAGAACACGGTGCTTGCGATACACTCGCTCTTCGCGCTCGTCGCCTTCTGGGGCGGAGGAGCCGCAATAATCCTGCTTGGCGTAGCGATGCTTAAGGACAAGAACTGGAGGAGCTATGCCATGTACTCGATAATCTCCGGAATCGTCGTATTCATCGCTTCGGCCGCCATGCTCCTTCCGAGCGGAACGCTCGCGATGTCTGGGCCGGGGTTGGGATTCGGAGGCGTAGAGAGGCTTGTTGCCGCGCCGACGCTGCTCTGGCTTCTCGTAGTAGGCGCAAAGATCGCAAGGAAACGCGCCTGACTTATATATCACTCCGTGCAATATGCAAACAGGTGATCTCTTGGAGAAGAAACCCAAGCTAAACAAGCTTACCAAGGAGGAAGAGGCTGTGATCGTGCACAAGGGCACGGAGGCCCCGTTCAGCGGCGAGTACGAGAGCAACTTCAAGCCAGGCATATACGTATGCAGAAGGTGCAACGCGCCGCTCTACAGATCCGAGGATAAGTTCGATGCCCACTGCGGCTGGCCGAGCTTCGACCAGGAGATAAAGGGCGCGGTTAAACGCGTGCCGGATCCCGATGGCGTGCGTACAGAGATAGAGTGCGCGAACTGCGGCGCACACCTGGGCCATGTCTTCGTTGGCGAGATGTACACGCTCAAGAACGTCAGGCACTGCGTCAACTCTATATCAATGAAGTTCATACCTAAGGAGGAGATGAAGAAGGAGAAGAAGTGATATCGTGGACGATTTTGACAATGTGATGGATGTCCTGGACTCGATGGAAGCGAAGAAGCGCTCTTCAACGCAAGCGGCCCCTACGGGGCGCGCCCTTGTTGGCGAAGTCGATCGCTTTTTCGACAACCTTAACGTGGCTGCGATAAGGCTGAGCGACACGCTCGCTGTCGGCGACACTGTAGAGATAGAGAATGAGGACTACACGCTCAGGCAGCGGATCTCGAGCATGCAGATAAACAGGAAGGACGTAGATTCGGCGTCATCAGGAGATGACGTTGGCGTAAAGGTCAGCGTGCCTGTAAGGAAGGGCAGCAGCGTCTACAAACTGGGCTAGGACCTCAGCCAGAACTTATCTGTTTGTGGGAGTTTCTCGCCGCCCACTCGCTCGACTGCCATGCTCTTTATCTTTTCAGGGTACTTCTCGGCGAGCCTCTTTCCGAGAGCCTCGACGCTGTTGTCGTGGTCGATCTCCTTGCCGCCGAAGTACGCCACATAAGCATTCCTGCCGTATTTGGCGATCAGCTCCTTTCTGTCCTCCTCTATCTTTTTTTTGTTGGCGGCGATTGCCAATACTCTTGCAACCATGTCCTTGTCGCTTTCTTGGTCGATGCTTATCCGCCACGCCATGCACCTTATTTGTCTCTCCTGTTTTTAAGTTTTTGCGATGCGTTCGGGGCAACGCTTTTAATATTCGGCATCCGTATTTCCAGCTGAGTGCGTGAGGAGGATAAGGCTCATACGCGGTATGGGCTTCTTTGATGCCCTGATGCTGGGAATAGGGTTCATCATAGGCTCGGGCATATTCATAATGCCTCTCATAGCAGCAGAGGCGGCAGGCACCTACTCCCTAGTGGGCTGGCTGCTTGGTGGCCTGTACTCGATCCTGGCCGGTCTCGCATTCGCCGAAGCGGCTGCGAAACTGCCGAAGGCTGGCGGTCTCTATGCATACACGCACAAGGCCTTCGGCGACTTCGCCGGGTTCTTCGCTGGCTGGACCTTCTGGATCGGCTACTGGATAACGATAGCGACCGAGCAGTCGGCTCTCGGCCTCTACCTGAGCTTCCTTCTTCCGCAGCTCTCCCTCTTCATAAGGGTCACGATAGGCGTGCTCACGGGCCTAGTCCTCACGTACTACAACTTCAAGGGCGTCAAGACCGGAGCGAGGATAGGCGATTTCTTCACGGTTGGCAAGATCCTAGCAATCGTCATCTTTGTAGCTGGTGCCCTCATCTTCTTCAAGGTTAGCAACCTCTTCCCGCTCTTCCCGGCCAGCATCTCTGCCATGCCGACGCTCGGACAACTGGTTCCGGCGATAGGTTCGGCTACAGTGCTTGCACTCTGGGCCTACCTCGGCGTAGAAATAATAACGGTGCCTGACGACGAGATAAAGAACGCGAAGAAGACGGTCCCGAGGGCGATATTCGTCGCGGTCTTCACGGTAACTGCAATATACCTGCTTGTCTCGGCCGCTTTCCTGGGCGCGGCGCACTGGACCAGCTACATAGGCTCTCAATCGCCACTCGCAGACCTATTCGCAGCGATAACAAACTCGCAGATAGCAGGAATAGTGATAACCATAGGGGGCATCATATCTATACTCGGCTCTCTGAACGCGGTCATACTCGCCACTTCGAGGATAGCCTTCTCGATGTCGAGGGACGGCCTCTTCCCGAAGGTCTTCGCAAAAGTGCATCCGAAGTACGGCACGCCCTACGCGGCGCTGGCGCTCCAGACCGTCTTCGCAATCATACTGATGTACACGGTAAACAACTTCGTGGCGCTCGCATCGCTGGCCGTCTTCTTCACTATAGTGCCGTACGCGCTCAGCTCGTTCGCCACGTTCAAGCTGATAAGGAACGAGGGCGGAAGGCTCAGCGTGCTCCACTTCAAGGGAACGCCGATACTTGCCGGAATAGCGTCTGTGGTGCTCATCCTCGTGTACCTGAGCCAGACTCTCGTCCTAGAAATAGCAGTAGCGATGCTCTTCATCGGACTCCTTGTCTTCATAGAGAGGAAAAAAATCAGAAAGCTGTAGCTGCGGGTCCTTTCAGGCTCCAAAATTTGCGCCGCTGTTGTAAATCTGGTCCGCAATCTTAAGGAGCCTGCTCCTGGCAAACTTGTCGAGTCCGCCATAAACGAATTCGAATGCGGATCCGTCTTCTGACAGAAGCTTGCAGAAACTGTCGTAGTCCTTCTGCAGTTCCGCAAACGGGGTTTCTCCTATCTCCCTGAAAGCCGAAGCGAAAACATTCTTGTTCTGCAAACTTACCCCGAGGAGAGCCTGCGGTATCATGTTTAGCCTGACCGCTTCCCAATTGGTCTTCCTTTCCCTCATTGCCTTCAAGGCATTGGACATCTTGACTATGTCGCTTACGTGCGCATCGCCGGCCACGAAAAAGAGGTTCGCATCGGGTTTTTCCGCAGCTACCTTCACTATTTTCTCCAGCATTAAGATGCTCCTGGCCGCGGTCACGCGCGTGGAAATGTAGGCCATTGCCGCATCGATGCTCTCGAGTTTTCTCTCAATTGCCGGATCTGCTGATCCGGAATCATAATTCTCGGATATTTTTCCGCGTTCATCATAGTATGCCTCGATGCACGCTTTGTCCAGTGCGACGAGATTCTCGTTGTCGGCCCACTGGATAGAGACGTTTATGCCGTAGTAGCCATGAAGAGAGTCAAATGCGCCCTTCAGACTGCCCGCAGCCATTCTCATATCTGGCGCAAAATTTTCTGCAGTAAGCTCTGGCTTCTGCTCGCTCAGTATTATCACCTTGGACGCGCGGTTTGGCACCATCCCCTTCACCTTGTCCTCGAACTCTTCTCCTTGGGGCATGTGGTGAAACAGGCCAAAGCAGAGCACTGTTTTTGTGCTTAAAGCCTGCATGCCTGACGCTGGTTCAGCCCGCTCATTCGTTCTTTCAGCGGCCATTAGCGGGTCAGAACTCATCTTGCGGGAATCGCCATTAAATGCAGTGTAAGACATGTGTTTATTGTGCTTTCCAGCCTATTTAAGGGTAGGCAAAATTTACAATTTTAACAATAAAATTGCGTATTTTGTCACTTGGCTTTCTGGCGCTTGACCTGCCTGGCGACGCGACCAAGCAGCAGTATAAGCACTATCGTAGAAGCGGCCATGACAATGATGGATTCGGCTCTGTAGCTGCTAATCCTTGCGTATTCGTCTGCGGCTTCGCTAACAGCCTCGTTTGCATACACCACCGCTGTGGCGGGCGAGGTGTTGTAAGTGCTCTCCGCCTTGAAGAGATTAGCGTATGCCTGCGTTAGATTGGGATAGAAGATCAGGTAGCCGCTCTCGTTGACCTGGGAAAGGTAGTAGGCTGCGTTGCTGACCGTCTGGTTTGCGTACGCCACTGTTGGGTTGGTGACCTGTGACTGCGCGCCCGCTGCCGCTATCGCAAACGAAAAGGCAAGGGCGAATGCAAGAAGCAGGTGCCTCATGCCAAGACTACAGGTTGACGTCTATGTTGAGCTCCTTCTTCAGCTCCCTGTACCTGTTCCTGATCGTGACCTCGGTTACGCCCGCGACCTCTGCTACTTCCTTTTGCGTCCTCCTCTCGCCGACAAGCGCGCTGGCGATGTACACCGCAGCGGCTGACACGCCGGTTGGGCTCCTCCCGCTCACCAGGCCTTTCTTCATGGCCTGCTTGAGCAGCTGCACGGATTTCTCCTGGGCCTCGCCGCTTAGCTTCAGCGCAGCGACATATCTCGGCACGTATGCCACAGGGTCTGTGAGCGGTATCCTAAGGTTCAGCTCGTGGGCTATAACCCTGTACGTCCTCCCGATCTCCTTCTTGGGCACTCCTGATATCTGGGATATCTCGTCGAGGGTCCTGGGCATTCCAGACTGCCTGCACGTGGCGTAGAGCGCCGCGTTCACCACAGTCTCTATCGGCCTGCCCCTTATCAAATTGTTCTTGACGCACTGCCTGTAGAGAAGGGCCGCGCTCTCCCTTATGTTGTCCGGGAGGCCAAGGTAGCTTGCCACCCTGTTGAGCTCCGGGAGTGCAACCAGGTAGTTCCTCTCGCTCGAGCTGGCTATGCTGGCGCGCTTGTGCCACTTCCTTATTCTATACAGCTGCGCCTGGCGCTTGCTCGGAAGCTTCGCGCCTCGAATGTCCTTGTTGTACATGTCTATCTCTGTCACGAGGCCCTTGTTCGGCTTCATGTACTTGATAGGTGCTCCGGTCCTGGCCCTCGCGTTCCTCTGGTCTGCGTCGAACGCCCTCCATTCTGGGCCAACGTCGGTCACGTTCTCCTCTATAACTAGGCCGCAGTTGTTGCAAACGTATTCTCCCCTCTCGCTGTCGAAGATTATGTCGCCGCTGCCGCAGCTGGGGCAGTGCTTCACGCTCTCGACAACCTTAGGGCCTTCCTCGCCGTGGACTACGCCCATAGAAGGCATCACAGCGCCCTTGGTGAACTCTGGCTGTGCTTCCGCAATGGAAGGCACAGGGCCGTTTGAACTTCTGGGCGATGCTCTTGCCGTCTTCTTCCTTGTCACGCTCTTCATCGTAGCTTTTCTCATTTTTGCACCCTTTTTTGAACCTCCACTTCTCTTTGACTTTGCCACTTTCTCACCGTCCTATCTTTCGCTCTGCGAAATCGTGATTAGATTTTTAAACCTTTACTAAAACGAGCAGTAAAAATGAGTGCAATCAGATATTTAAACCTTTCGGCAGGTTGTCGTCATAGCATGCAGAATTGGGCAGTTTTTGGGACTAGGTTAATCGACAACGAGAAGTTTGTAGTCCATATCGCGCCTGAGCACGTTTTCGAGGGCAACGATCCGGTCCTCCTCCTTCCACGTATTGCCGTCCTCGATGCGGAGCTGGTGCAGGAGCTCGTGGATGAATGTCAGGGAAAGCTCAGATGGATTATAGAATGTCGCGTACTCGCTCTTAAGCCAGTGGCCTATGGACTTCGACGTGTTGCGCCTGGTGAGGTTTATGAACATGAGGCTCTCTTCCGGATCTGAATGGCCGTAGGAGTAGCCGATAAACTGGCTGTTTGTCTTGTAGTATCTGCCCCTGGAGGTTAGGAAGACGCAGCCTATCTCCTTCCCGTCTATCGAGAGCGTGTCCATGCCTACCACCCGGTACTTCCCGAAATAGTGCTTAAGCTCAAAATCGAACTTGGTGCGTATCTCGTGTATTGCCTCCCTTTCCGATCTCTCCTGCAGCTGCAGCGCGGTTCTCCCCTTATTCATGGGTAAACAGTTGCCATTAGCACTTAATCAAGTTTTTGTATCAATACGTCGCGGCTCCCGGGAAATGATTATAAATGTTCTTGACGATATTATTCTGCTTTTCTTGCTTTTATGTGAGGTTAATGGCAAGGTTACATACCAGAAGACACGGCAGGTCGAAGTCGAGGAAGCCCATGGATAGCCAAGCCAAGGCGGACGTCAGCAAGCAGAAGATAGAGGAGGAGATAGTGGCGTACGCGAAACAGGGGATGAAGGGCGCGCTAATAGGTCAAAAGCTCAAGAACGAAAATAAAGTTGGCTACCTGAAACCGGTGCTCGGCAAGAGGCTCGCCGTGCTTCTCAACGAGAAGGGCTTCAAGGGCGACATACCAGCAGATCTCATGGACCTGATGAGGAAGGCGGTCAACATGAGGAAGTATCTGGCGGCAAACCACAGGGATGTACACAACACTGTAAGGCTGCACAGGGTCGAGTCCAAGATATGGCGGCTTGGGAAGTACTACAGGAATTCTGGCAGGCTGCCAATAGACTGGAAGTACGATCCGGAGCAGGCTGCGCTCATCATAAAGGAGGCATAATCGAATGGCGGTACAAAAGGGGGCTGAGAAGTGGAAGACGAAGCAGTGGTTCGACGTCTACGCGCCGAAGGCCATCTCCACTGAGGTCATAGGCAGCATACCAGCCGCTGACGAAAAGAGCGTAACGGGCAGGATAATGAAGGTCAGCCTCAACTGGATAACGCACAATCCCAACCACGCGTTCGCGACCGTAGGCCTAAAGATAACGCAGGCGAACGGCAACGTGGCGAACACAGAGATAGACTATCTGGCGCAGCAGTACAGCTACCTGCACTCGCTGGTCAAGCGCAGGGCCGATGCGGTCTACACGTACGACGTGATAAGGGACAAGGACGGCGGTTCCGTGATCCTGAAGCTCCTTGTAACCACAAGGATCAAGATAACGCAGAGGCTGAAGAGCGAGATAAGGAAGGCGGTTCGCGAGTTCGCCACAGAGTTCGTCGGCAGGATGAACCGCGATGATCTCCTGAAGGCGCTCGTAGCCAACGACCTCCAATCCGAGGCTATGAAGAAGTTCGGGAAGATAGCGCCCATAGCCAAAATTGAGATAAGGAAGGTCGAGTTCTAGTCCAGCTTCTCCTTTATGAAATCCGCGAGCGCGACGGCGTTGTTGTGCTCCGCGTCTGCTGCAGAATAGACAAGAGTCACATCAGTTTTCTTCACAAGCTCGACAAGCTCTGCAAACGCCTTGTTGGCCGCGAGCTCCTTTCTGTACCTCTCCCTGAACTCATCCCATTTTGCTGGGTCGTGCGCGAACCATTTTCTTAGTTCGTCGCTCGGTGCCACGTCCTTCATCCAGTCGTCGAGGTTCTGCGTGCTTTTCTTGACGCCGCGCGGCCAGAGCCGGTCCACCAGAATGCGTTTGCCATCAGAGAAGGCTCTCTTCTCGTATATTCTCTTAACGCCTAGAAGCATGCGAAACAAGAATAGAGATGCCCATGAGATTTAAAATATCTTCGCGTACCATGCAGCATAGTCAGGGAGAAAGTGCAGAAGCAACTTGTGAGTTCCTATGCGGCTTATTACAACGCAGATGGCGTGAAGATAGACACGAAAGAGAGGATAGTCGAGGTGTCATTTCTGCGAAGGATTGAGACGCACGACGTTTCTTTTGCAGATTCGGCCCTCTGGGACCTGGGAGTGAGATTCGACTTCAAGCTTGTGATCAGCGGACCCGAAATCAGCGACGATGCGCTTGATGAGATGGAAAAACTTTGCAAGCGTGATGAACCTGCAAAGTTCAAGCCGCCTCGGATTAGCGATGAACGAAAAACGAAAACGTGGCGAAACTATTTAAGGGAGCTGAGGAAAGAGTAAATCGAGGGGCTTTACAATGAGCGAAACAGCGTTTGGAAACGCACCGGGGGTCAAGCTGTGGCCTGACGCGCACCTTCAGGGGGCATCCGGACAAGTGCACACATTCAGTTTCCTGGACAGGAAGAACAAAGTTGCAGGTTTGCACGCGACAGAAGACGCGAATATAGAGAACCTCTTGCTTGCTCTTTATGCGATGAAGTTTGATGCTGGAGACAAACTCAAAAAGGCCGTACTCAAAGTCCCCGATATCAAGAAAGTGAACGAACGCGAGAGGAAACTGGCAGAAAGCTACGGAATAATTGTACGCGAGCTGAAGAGAAGGTAGTCAGTTTATTCTAATCGCGCTCGCAAGCAGGCTCTGGTCCTTTATCAGCTCAAGGAACCGTCCTATATTCATTATCTTTGAGTTTACGCTGTGCACCCCCATCCTTTCAAGTAGAAGTTCGTCGCTCTTCTCAAGTCTCCTGAGCGTGACCTTGCCGTTGACAACGTGACCGTTTGCGTCAAACGTTCCGGCCAGGAAAGCGACGGCAAGGCTCCCTTTTTTGCCAGCGAGAGAAACCCGCTCCCTCATTATCTCGCGTATCATCTTCGCAATCTTAGAGTGGTACATGTAGACGTGCCGGAACGTCCCCTGTTCCTCGATCATTATCTTCTTCGTATCGGCGCCCAGCTTGAGCGCGTACTTGACGAACCTCTGCTCTATCTCCTCGTTCTGCGTAAGTATGCCAACCATGCTCTGCTCCGGCTCCCTGCTCCTTCCGGTCAGTCCGGCCAGGTAGCACAGCTCTGGTGTCGGCTTGAAGCGCATGATATTGTTACCTAGGATAAAGATTTAACTTGGCTTGCGCTGGGCAGAGGACAAAAAAGAAAGATCTAGTCTTGAGGATTAATGCTAGTTGCGAGAGCAAAATTGCCCTGCTTATTCGAAACAGAAGTTTCGAGGTGATCTATCCGCAGGTTCCCCTACGGATACCTTGTTATGACTTAGCCCCCCTCACAAAGCACTAGTTCGAAAGTACCTTAGGTACTGCCTCACTAGAACCTCGCTTGGGTGACTTGACAGGCGGTGTGTGCAAGGAGCGGGGACACATTCACCGCGCAATAGTGATACGCGATTACTAGGGATTCCAGCTTCATGAGGGCGAGTTTCAGCCCTCAATCCGGACTTTGACTGCTTTTGGGGGATTAGCTTCGCCTTTCGGCGTGGCAACCCATTGTAGCAGCCTCTGTATGCCGCGTGTAGCCCTGGAGATTCGGGGCATACTGACGTACCGTCGCCCTCTCCTTCCTCCTCCTTAAACGGAGGCGGTCCGAACAGAGTGCCCGGTGCTTCGCAGCACCGGTTGCAACTGTTCATGAGGGTCTCGCTCGTTACCGGACTTAACCGGACAGTTCACACCACGAGCTGACGATCGCCATGCACCACCTCTCGGCTCGTTGGGCAAGATCTTCAGTCTGACCTTCATCCTGCCGTCGCTCCAGGTGATATTTCGGACGTTGTATTCAATTAAACCGCAGCATCCACCCCTTGTGGTGCTCCCCCGCCAATTGCTTTAAGTTTCAACCTTGCGGCCGTACTCCCCAGGTGGCAGACTTATCAGTTTCCCTACGGTACTGCACCACTAAAAAGTGGTGCAACACCTGAGTCTGCATAATTTACTGCTAGGGCTACTCGGGTATCTAATCCGATTCGTTCTCCTAGCCTTAGCCACTCACCGTCGGATGTGTTCTGGTCAGGCGCCTTCG